>JAYTCK010000030.1:0-9085 GCA_043736515.1 bacterium | reverse complement strand
TTGAAAATTATTTCTTTTCATAATGTGTGCTTGGGGCCGGGATCGAACCGGCGACCCTTCGCTCTTCAGGCGAATGCTATACCAACTGAGCTACCCCGGCAAGATCCTCTAAACTTTTAGCCAAAACCGGACGAAGCGTATCTCTAATGTTATCTACCAAGACAGCGAACTTGGCATTGTGCAAGGATACCCCATCTATTGAACTTTTTCAAGAAGCCCCTGGAGATCGGTGGGGAAGGATCTGCTTTGTGCTTCGGCGGTGTTGAGCGACTGCATAATGGTCTTGTAGGCATCAAGATACTGAGAAATATACGGTTGGAGGAAATAGTATGACCATCCGATGGAACCGAGAATGATAAGCCAATAAATATAGGAAAACACCTGACTCCAAAGCATTCGGCGGTGCATGCTCCGCAGTATGCGATTATTTTCTTTGGTCAGTTCAAGCAACTGATCAAGCTTATCGTGGCCTAGTTCTTCACTCATCATGTACTAATTATTATACCAAACTATTTGTGTACTTGGATAGGTGAACATAAAAATAGAATTTGCTAAAATGTACCCTAGAACTAAATTGAAAGATTGCCATGACGCGTCTTGTCATTATCGAAAGCCCATTTCGTGGAATAGATTACGAAGAGCTTGAGCAAAATATCACTTATGCTCGAGCCGCAATGCGCGACTGCCTTTTGCGAGGCGAAGCACCATATGCCAGTCATTTACTCTACACACAGGAAGGTGTTCTCGATGACAAAATTCCCAGTGAGCGTGAGCTCGGGATACTTGCCGGGTTTGAATGGAGAAAATGCGCTGATGCAACGGTCGTCTATATAGACAGGGGAATCTTTGAAGGCATGAAACGAGGTATCATGCACGCACGTGGGCTCGGTCACCTCGTCGAATACCGCAGTCTCTACGGCAAGCCACTTCCTGATACTGATCCGAAATAAAAAAAACCGCACAATGTGCGGTTTTTAAATCATTGAATTGATTTTACCTTAAGCTCCTGTGAACGGTTTACGTCAAGCCTAGGCAGGCGGATGATGAGGAGGCCGTATTTTTCTACCGCTTCCGCTCCATCGGTATCAATAGGAAAAGGGAGTTCAATCGTACGAGAAAACTCTCCCCAGTAGAGCTCTCGTGTGTGATAGCGATCATCGGGAACATTGTGCGAAAGGCGTCGTCCACCAAGGGTCACCACATCTCGAGTCACTGAGATGTGCAAATTCTCAGGAGTGATGCCGGCAATCATACTCTGAATAATAATTTCATTATCTAATTCGTACATATCGATGGCCATTCCCGGTATCTCCTCATCAAGCGCGTCCTCCTCTTCTTTGTTGTCCGCATACGCAAGCTCATCGCTGTCCGCCTTTTCTACCGGTCCATCTTCATAGATCGCATGTGACCAAGGTTTGCCGTCCGGCCCATCGCTATCTGCGTTTCCACCCTCAGGAAGGGTTTGCATTCCTGTGAGTCGCTCAAGAAAAGATTGTTTACGTTCGGGCATAAGGGGGGTTGTGTTACTATTTTGTATTAAGTGGAGGTGACAGGGGGAGGATGACTACTCCAGTGTGGGGATGTTCAACATGACTGCGAGGCGGTATGCGCTTGATCTTTTCACAGATAAGGAGAATTCCCAAAATGACGATCCAGAGTCCGATAAATATCTCGTAGAGATATCTGCCCTCGCTCATAATTATAGTGAAGTTGAAAACAGTGTGCAACACGATCGCGAGGATAAGTCCGGCAAATCCCGCAAGATGACGCCGCACTGGTTGTGCATAGAAGGTAAACGCAAGCGCAATACCTATCACGCCGCTTGCTGCCACATGAAGGAGGGTGGCGCCGATGAAGCGAAAATTGCCGAGCAAGATTGTTGCAAGCGCATCGCCGTCTCCCAGCGGATTAATAAGAAAGAGCGCGTTTTCAAGCGCGGCAAATCCGAGCGCGATGGTGACGAGGTAGATAACCGCATCGATCGGCTCATCAAAATACTTCGTACGGAGTGCGACAATATAGATAGCAAGATATTTGAGTGTTTCCTCGGCAATTGCCCACAGAAAAAGGAGCTGCATGTCTCCGTTGTTTATATGTGCCGCGATAAATTTTTCGATCGGATAGGCAAGAGCGGTCGCAAGCATCCCCGCAACGAATGCAAGAATGATCAAGGTTCGCGGCTCAGGATGTAGCCTGTCTTCTTTGATCCAGAACCATAGCCAGAAAACTGCGGGGAGTATTCCTCCCAAGAGCGCAATGAACACCGTACTTCCGGTCAGTTGGTTTTCCATGGGGTTATAATAAGGAGCGACTGCTTTGTGAGCTCTTTGGGGAGTGATCCCCAGATCTCTTCGGTAACAAATGGCATGAACGGATGAAGTAACGTGAGGCTTCGAGCAAGAAGGGTCATCAGCAGCAATTGCGCCGACTCCCTATCTTGCAGATTAGGGTTTTCAAACAAGCGTGCTTTATTTTCCTCTATAATTTTATCAGCAAACGTGTTCCAGACATAGTGATAAATCTGTTCGGCCGCAATATGAAAACGATAATTTTCCATATGCTCGGTAATTTCTTGGGCAATTTTTTCGAAGTCAATTACAAGGGTGCGATCGTTTTCGATAAGTGTGGCTGTCGGAACGGCCCCTTCGTCGGCACTGAGGACAAAGCGAGTAATATTCCAAAGCTTATTCGCAAAAAGCTTATATGCTTTAATCTTGTTTTCGGCGAGCGCCAAGTCGCTTCCGGGGGTATTTCCCACAATGAGTGCCATGCGGAGCGCATCGGTGCCGTATTTTACCGTGAGGTCGAGCGGGTTCACGACGTTGCCCTTCGACTTACTCATTTTCTTGCCCTGCGCGTCATTCACTAGGCCATGGAGATAGACGGTATGAAAAGGAGCTTTTTTCCCCAAATAAAGTCCAAAAATAATCATGCGAGGAATCCACTTAAAGATGAGATCATGGCCCGATTCCATGACATCGGTGGGGTAGTATTTTTCGTAGTCATTGCCATCGGGATAGCCCGTGGTAATGAGAGGCCATTGTCCCGACGAAAACCATGTATCAAATGTATCCGAATCGCGAAGCATTACTGCGCCGCACTTTTTGCAAGACGGGGGAGTATCGCCAACGAGTGCCTTGTGTGTGTCGCAGGTATTGCATAGCCAGGCAGGAATAGGGATGCCCCAGACGATCTGCCTCGAAATATTCCAGTCGAGTGTGTTTTCCATCCAGTAGCGGAAGATTTTTTCCTGATTGTCGGGGATAAAGCGCACTTCACCCCGATCAACGGACTCGAGCGCCATTTTTGCGAGCGGCTTCATGCGCACAAACCACTGATCCTTGATTTGCGGTTCGATGAGCGTGTTGCACTTGTAGCAACGTTTGGTGATATGGACATACTTTTCATCAATTTTAGTGACGAGCCCTTTCGCCGCCAGTTTCTCAACAATTTTTTCGCGCGCTTCAGCGATCTTCATTCCTGCAAATTCCTCTGCGATGGGCAGCAGTTTGCCACGCCAGTCGATGATCTGCTCTATATCAAGTTTGTGCTTTTCGGCAAGCTCAAAGTCCACCTGTGAATGCCATGGAGTAATGGTCATGGCCCCAGTTCCAAACGTCATATCAATGACAGAATCTTTGATGACTGTTGCTTCAAGCGGGCCGTTGATCCACTCGACGGTGAGCTTCTGTCCGTGCGTATAGGCACTATAGCGCACATCCTCCGGATGCATGACCACGTACTTATCGCCAAATTTTGTCTCCGGGCGGGTGGTCGCAATTTCAAACGGTCCGTATTTGAAGTAGTAGAGCTTTGCTGGCTCTGGGGCGCTCTCTGTCTCAACATCTGAAAGAGATGTCTGATGTTTTGCACACCAGTTCACCGTGCGCTTGCCTCGATAGACCAATTCGTCTTCGTACATTTTTACAAATGTTTTTTGGACTTCGAGCACGACATCGGGATCCAAAGTAAATTTCTCTCGCGACCAGTCACATGATGCGCCAAGCTTTTCAACCTGATGCTCCATATTTTTTTTATTCAGAATGGTGAAGTCGTAAATTTCTTTGTAAAGCTCTTTGGGGTCCATGCCAAAGCGTGAGCGACCCTCTTTCTCTAGTTTTTTTTCATAGACTACTTGAGTTTCAAATCCTGCATGATCTGCACCCGGAATCCAGAGCGCGCGAAAACCACACATACGTTTGTAGCGGATCATGATGTCCTCGAGTGTGATAAACAATGCGTGTCCGGCGTGAAGATTGCCGTTTGCATTGGGAGGGGGCATAACTATAGTAAAGGGTTTTCGCGCGGCACTGTCAGGTAAATTGTCGGGATTAAAAAAGCCCGACTCAAGCCAGCGCTTATAAATCCTATCTTCTGTGCCTTCCGGGTTGTAGGGGGAGAGAAACTTCTGGTCCATCTTCATCATTTTAACATATTTCTTTTGTTTTCACCGCTTCGTACCCTGACTACTAATTTTTGTCCTATAGAATTCATTTTTTATTACTTTTTGTCCTTGAGATTTCTTTAAAGGACACGTATAAAGGACATGAAAATGTCCTTTATACGGCCTGGTTGAGCTCTCCTGCGGTATACAACAGCTTGACAATAAGTAAAGGTTTGTGTAGACTTTCAATTACGTCAGTTTTCCATTAGTTTTTTTTTGAGTACTTTTCGTTGTTGAGTTGAATATGTTTTTCATAAATAACCCCCAAAAAACAAGGAGGGGATTGTGTTTTTATCTCAACCGTAAGACCAACATTATTAAATATTTATTATTAGTTTGCAAAGTTTGTATGGCAAAAATTTTCACTGCATTTGTTTCAGCATTCACAAACCCAGCATCGCGCCCGAAGTTTCTCTCGTTACTTCTCGCGGTTTCTTTCGGATTTTCTGTTGTGTTCCAGATGAGCGCGGTGCCCATCTTGGTGAGTGCCACGAATAGCACCTCCAATGATCACAAAGTGACGATCTGCCACATTCCTCCTGGCAATCCAGGAAATATGCACTCGATCACAATCGATGAGCATGCACTTGCCGCACACGTGAGCCATCACGGTGACGGCGAAGTAGACGCTACGGGTCCATGCGTTTTTCCACAAACTCCTACACCTACACCAACTCCCACTCCGACACCAACGCCTCCAGAGGATGACAAGGTGACGATTTGTCGCAATATGCACACCATTGAAATCGATGAAGATGAATGGGAAGAGCACGAGGGTAATCATGATGACGATGAAGATGAGGATGAAGATGATGATGACACCATGGGACCATGTGTGCCACCAACACCAACGCCAACACCACCCGAAGATCACAAGGTGACGATTTGCCACACCCCAGTAGGCAATCCTGCAAATATGCACAGCATCGAAGTCGACGCTAATTCAGTGAACTACACTGCACACCTCTCACACGGAGACACGGTCGGAGCGTGTGCTACACCACCTCCTCCCCCTCCTCCTTCTGTGCAAAAATTGACCATCGTCGCAACGAAGATCGTGTGTGACGCTGAGTCAAAACTTCCTAATTGGGGACTCGGAGGTCCGAACATTACCTCCACCACAGCGACTGACTACGTCGCAGCACATCCCGGATGCGTGCTTACTCCTGACTGGAAGTTTCAGTGGGGTTATAGTCATGTGACTGATGCCGGTGCAAGCCATGTCGGCTTCGCTCCGAGTGCTGATTGGTACTCATTTGGTCCAACGAATGCAAGTGGGGTAGCAAGTGTCGAGATCACCAATCTTGCGTCATCACCGAAGATTTGGGTCCGCGAGGTACTCCAGACGGGATTCATTCCGTTTACCTTTGATACCACCAATGCGACCAACAGCAATGCTGTCAGTGCAGAGATGTACTGCCACACAGACGTCCTCAACTATGACAACTATGACTGGATAGCTCCTCCTCAGTTGGGTAAGACCTATTACTGTGTCGCATTCAACGTTGCAAAAACTGCACCGACCAATACTGCCCCCGTCATTACTGTGACGCTTCCCAATCCGACGATTGTCGCACTTGGCGGAGTTTTCACAGATATTGGAGCTACTGCACTTGATGCAGAAGACGGTAGCCGCACTGCATTTATCGTGGCGACAGGAACTGTGAATACCACAGTCGTTGGAACATATATCATTACGTACAACGTGAATGATTCTCAAGGACTTGCTGCAGCAACCAAGACGCGCACTGTGAATGTTGTCGCCATTTGTGCAGACGGTATTGATAATGACAATGACGGCAAAGCAGATTTCCCTGATGATCTCGGTTGCGAAAATCCTACAGACAACACCGAAAATAATCGCCCTGTCATCACGGTGACTCTCCCGAACCCTACGATTGTCACCTTGGGACAAATTTTCCTCGATCTTGGCGCAACGGCAGCCGATGTTGAGGACGGCATCATCAACCCTGCAAACATTGTCGCTACGGGCGTAGTAAACACCGCTCTAGTCGCTGACTACACCGTTACCTACAATGTGAATGACTCACAGGGATATGCCGCACTTCCAAAGACACGCACCGTGAAAGTGCTCCCCGCATGTTCGGACAGCAAGAATAACGATGCTGATACGGTAATAGACTATCCTGCTGACCTCGGATGCGAGAATCCTAATGATAATGATGAAAACGACCCTCCCGTCATTACGGTTTTGGGTGCAAATCCCCTTAATATCACCATAAACACAACCTTTACTGACCCAGGTGCTACCGCTCTTGACCCTGAAGATGGTAATCGCACAGCGTTTATTGTGGCTACAGGCACTGTTAATTCTACAGTCATAGGCACCTATACCATTACCTATAATGTCGTCGATTCTAAAGGACAAGCCGCAGTCTCAAAGACACGAACCGTAAAGGTCAACCCAGTCGTGACTGAATGTAACGATGTCCTTGATAACGACGGCGACAGCATGGTTGATATGACAGATACTGGCTGCGACAACCCTGAAGACAATGACGAGAATAACAAGCCAGTTATTACTGTTCTTGGGGCAAACCCTCTCGAAGTGCAGTTGGGCTCAGTATTTACTGATCTCGGCGCCAACGCAGCAGATGTTGAGGACTGTATTGGTAAAACTCAAGCACAGTGCAACACCGCACTTTCACTCACTGCAACAAGCACCGTGAACACGAGCGCGATCGGAACATACACCGTTACTTACAACGCTGTTGATTCAAAAGGTCTTGCAGCTGACCCTAAGACGCGCACTGTTAAGGTGATTACCGCATGTTCTGACGGTCGTGATAACGATGCAGATGGCCTGATTGATTTTCCTCTCGACGGGGGATGCACCAATAGCCAAGACGATTCCGAGAACAACAAACCAGTCATCACACTGCTCGGAAGTGTCATGATGGATATTGTTATTAACACTACGTTCACTGACCCCGGAGCAAACGCAACAGACACGGAAGATTGTATCGGCAAAACTCAAGCTGAGTGCAATACGATTCTTGGTCTCACGGCAACTGGCACAGTATACACGACAGTATTGGGTACATATGTCGTCTCGTACAATGCTACCGACACTGCAAATCTTGCTGCTGATACAAAAACACGCACAGTGAATGTTATTCCTGCTACACCACCACCACCACCCCCACCACCACCTGTTTGTGCGATTAACTGCGGAGGAGGCGGAGGCGGCACAGATAATCTTCGCCCCGTCATTACTCTTGTTGGCACCGATCCGTTCGATGTTGTTGTTGGCACAGCCTTTACTGACCCTGGAACGACAGCAACTGATCCGGAAGATGGTAACCGAACGTCCTTTATCGTTGTCACTGGCGGCCCTGTAAACACAGCGACAGCAGGCAACTACACTCTGTCCTATAACGTCGTCGATTCTAAAGGACTCGCTGCAGTTGAAGTACGACGTGCAGTACGTGTTGTGCCTGCGACGACCCCAGTTTGTACACAAAACTGTGGCGGCGGAGGGGGCGGTGGGCCACTTCCACTCACCATTTTCAACGAACGTATTGAAGTGATTGGCACTTCAACAACGGTGACCATCACCTGGAATACGAATGTTCCTGCGGATAGTCGCGTTGTCTATGGACTCAATAAAGTAAGTTCTCTTGGACTTGCTCCCAATTATGGTTATCCACTCACTACTGCGACTCAAACGGCACTTACCACAACGCATCGTGTGGTTATTGGGGGAATTCCTTCAGGAATTAGCTCATACTTCCGCCCTGTATCAACTGATAGTGGACGCAAGGCAACAGGTATTGAGCTCGAGCGAAAACCTGTGATCGTCGGAGAAGTACTCGGTGAAACTACCTGTAACTACCTTCGTGAATACATGCGCATTGGCTACAATAACAATCCGAATGAAGTGAAATTACTTCAGCGGTTCCTTCGTGAGTACGAAGGACACAGCACGCTCGCTGTTACCGGATTCTTCGATATTACTACAGACAAAGCAGTGCGTGTATTTCAGGACAAATACAAAGAGGACGTGCTCGATACATGGAAGCTCCCTGGCAACACCGGATATGTCTACTACACGACACAGAAGAAGATAAACGAGATATATTGTAAGCGCGAATTCCCGCTTACCGGAGCTCAGGTTGTAGAGATCGCAGCATTTCGTGAGCTGATTGATCGCACCACGGGAATCGCTGTGACGAAAGTAACCCCAACTCTTGCAGTTCGTGCAACGGAAACCTATAGCGAATATCCCGAAGTACGTATCGACACAACATCGGGTGTGGAAAGCGACATGCTTTCTAACCTTTCAGTGGAAGATGTAAATGGGTATCCTACTTCTGATGCACCGATAGAAAAACCCACGCGTGGGCGTATCGCTCTCTCTGACTTGCTCGCCACATCACCGATGAGCGGAGCACTGTCAGCTACATCCGAGAAGCCTACTCTAAGCACCACCACTACTTCAAATGAAGGAAAGCGCAATATTGCGTCAGTGGCCAGCTCGGTGACTTCTCGCATAAAGGACACGATTGTCTCCTTCTTTTCTTCCATCACAGAAGGAGTGAAAAATGTGTTTCAAAAAGAAGAGGGCCCTCGCCCCTTGGAGTAGTTTGACTCCTCGCACTCACACACCAAACCTTACAC
>JAYTCK010000029.1:0-25046 GCA_043736515.1 bacterium | reverse complement strand
GATTTGTATGCCTTCCATGCTTCTTCATCCCAAGCTTCCACGCGATCATAGACGCCGGTAAGTACCACTTTTTCTTTAAGGTTTGCATATTCTTTCTGTGTCTCGGGAATAACAATGCGGCCAATGCTGTCGATCTCAACTTCAAATGCACCAGAAAGCATGGCGCGAGAAAATCCCCGATCCTCTGATTTGCCCATTGAGAGTTTTGAAAGTTTTTCGGCAAACACTTTCCACTCTTTTGTAGGATAAATCGAAAGACACTTGTTGAGTCCAAGTGTAATCACCGCTTTCTTTCCGAGTTCCTTGCGAAACTTCGCAGGAACAGAAAGCCGTTTTTTATCATCAATGCTATGAGTGTATTCGCCTATGAACATGGTTTGGGATTAGGGCTCTTTGATGAGAAACCCTAAGTTTGGCGCACACCGTGAAATACGCGCCAAACTCAGTGTTCCTATGTTGCTTTCGTCGTAGTCGCATATCTATGTGTGATCCTGGTGGCTTTAGATAGAACCCCCGCTCGAACTACTCCCACAAGCAGACGATACGGGGGCTAAATTCTATCTTTCTCTCTGACTACCATCCCATGTTGTAAGTAAGAAGGTTGTGAACAATTTCCCACTTTCTCCCACATGCTTACCATTGTATCCCACCATCCCCCACCACACAACCATTGTTATCCACAGTTCCCCACAAAATAGCGTTACGGCATATAACAAAAAAACCGTCCTTATTGGACGGCTTATGCTAAATCTATTTTCCTCTTTCACTGGCTTCTGCTTTGATGGGCAAAAAAACACCCTACACGTGAGGATGTTCATTTTCATTTTTAGGAATTAGTGAATGAAGCATGTTCTTTACGGCAACATAAAGCATGTAGGCGCGCTTCGATACAAGAATGGTGACAATGGCGAACGCAAGAAAAACTTCTTGTGAGTACGGACGACCCTGTGTTGCAAACGCAAAAAACGACATTGCGGTGAGCGCTGACAGCGAACCGGTAAGCCCGAGAAATGTATAGAAACGCAGTACGAGATGCTTGTTGTCGCCCGATAAATCTACGTTATACCAGTTCCCTGTTTTCGGATGCTTGAAGGATACATTCATCAGAATATTCCTTTGCAAAAAAACTCTCTCTTAAAAGTATCAGACAGGGTGCAAAATGCAAGATATGAAATCCTATTTTGTAAGGGGTGTAACCCCCCTAAGGCTTGTTTGGGACTGCCTGTGTGATAATAATAGGCTGGTGAAAATCTAATTACCCTTGCATGTAACCAAGTACTCCCCATGAGATAACTCCGAAAAAAAGGCCAAGCAACCCAAATAAAATGTAGTTCTTATATTTTTTCACTAATTCTTTCTCGTGTCGATTGATAATAAACATTATTACACCAAAGATAAGTGTGCCCATACTAGCAAGCATAATAACTGTTGGTGCTTCAAGTATCAAATAGCTAATCGTAAAATTGGTCATAGTTTTTTTAGTTACTACTTCGGTCTTAACAATGGAAACAATTGTACTTCGCGGATTGGTCGATTGGCGAGAAACGCAAAAAGTCGTTCGGAGACACCGAAACCGCACGTAGGGGGCATGCCGTGCTCTAAAGCCTCGACGAAATCACGATCGAACATTTGTGCTTCATCATCTCCCGCATCACGCATATCTTGCTGCCCTTGGAAGCGCACTGCCTGATCTATCGGATCATTGAGCTCGCTGTAACCCTTCCCCACCTCGCTTCCCGCAATAATTGGTTGGAATTGTTCTACAGTACTTCCGTTTGAAGAAAGTTTCGCAAGTGGTGACATTGCCACAGGGACATTCACCAAGAAGCCGGGGCCGCCCAATTGCTTGCGGCAATACTTCCACAGTGTATCGATGGCGCGAATACGATTCCACCCTTTGCTGTCATACTCTACCTTAAGCCGTTTTAATGCTGATTCAATCTCAGGAAGTGTTGCCGATGCAATGTCTACGTCAGTGAGTTTTTTGATAATCTCTCCATAGTCATAACGCTCCCATGGTTTACCGAGATCTACGTCAAAACCGCGGATGCTGAACACTAGTGTCCCAAAAGTCTCCTGTGCAACATACTTATACATCCGCTCCACCATTTTCATTCCATCTTCATGATTGGCGTACGCGGCATAACATTCTAGTTGCGTGTAATCTTGAGCATGCTCTGGACTCATCCCTTCATTACGAAAAATGCGTCCAATCTCAAATACCTTTGGAAAACCTGCGACCATGAGGCGTTTTTGCCACAGCTCTCCGCAAGAGATGCGCAAAAAGACTTCCATATCGAGCGCATTGTGATGAGTGGCGAAGGGGCGCGCATCGGCTCCACCAGTCGCCACTTCAAGGATGGGTGTTTCAACTTCTAAAAATCCCTCCGCAAGCATAAAGGAACGCATGGCATTCCAAAATTTAGATCGCTTGATGAATAGGTCACGGAGGCCGGGATCAAAAAGTATATCGAGATATCGCTTGCGAAGCTTTTCTTCGGGATCCTGAAGTCCATGAAATTTTTCAGGTAGTGGAAGAAGGGACTTTGCTGCCATTGTCCATGACGTCGCAAGTATGCTTTCTTGTCCGCGTTCAGTCGTAAAAAGTTCTCCGGACACACCGATAAAATCGCCGATGTCACCAACCTCACCAAAAAAATTCATTTTGTCCTCCCCCAGAACATCACGCTTAAATACCGCCTGAAAAGTTGCGGTACCGTCATTCAAAACAATAAATTGAATGGCGCCTTGTCCCCGAATAGCCATAATGCGACCGGTAAGGGAGACGGATGTCCCGGAAAGTTCTTGGAAACGCTCATGGACATCGCCGAGTGTATGATCGCGCGTAACGCTGCTCGGATAGGGATTACCCCCACGCGACTTGATGAGTTCAAGTTTGCGTACGCGTTCTTCTCGGATTTCTTGTAAAGAAGCCATTGGTTAGTCGCTAGTGGCTAGTGGCTAGTGGCTAGGATAATACCAAATGCTTTTCCTTAGACACGCTGACACCTGACCACCTATTGCTATTTAATCTCTAAGATCTCACACTCCATTTCTCCCATGGGAGTCACATAGGCACAAGAGTCACCTTTTCTTTTGTTCATCATTGCTTCTCCAAGCGGCGATTTGTTAGAAATTTTTCCTGAAGTAATATCTGTTTCTTCACCTCCAACAATCGTATATGTCTTTGTATCCTTGCCCCGTTTTACCTTCACGACAGAGCCGATGCCGACGGTGTCAGTTTTGTGCTTTCCTCCTACAATCACTGCATTCTTGAGTATTTCCTCAATGACCATAATGCGTTCCTCAATTGCAGCCTGAGCTTCGCGCGCAGAGTGGTACTCGGCATTTTCTGAAAGATCACCTAATGCCTTTGCTGCTTCAAGTGCCTCGGCGATCTCCTTTCGCTTTACGTGGGTCAAGAATTCTAGTTCCTCCTTTAGCTCTTCATTTTTCTCCTTACTCAAATATTCCTTTTGTGTGTCCATAAATTTGAATGGTAACATGCTTTGTGTTAACGAACAATATCCACAATATTTGACAAAATTTGTGTTTCATTACTTTTTGCAATATACACAAAAATCCCCACAAGTTTCCTTGCGGGGACCAATCCTTTTACTTCACATCGAAACCTTCTTTCAGGCTTCGACTTTGTTTCTCGTGATATTCTCGCGCAGTGCATTTTGCAAAACGACCGCATCCCGTTCACGGAAACCGTGCTCGTGACCACAACCGGTCCTCTGACAAACGACTTCTCCAGTGGAAATGTTTTCAGAAAGCGATCCAACTGCACCACAAGCGCCGCACGAATCAGGTTGATTTGGCTCCTTGAAATGCAGGACCACCCGTCCATCAGGAAGAAATTCTTTGATTTGGGGGTAGTGCGTGAGCACCCCACAGTCAGCGGCATCAACCACATCACCTACTGCGTAGTTGTGATTTTCCATTTCAATTCTCCTTCAGATGCGACTCTCATCGCGTAATTACAAAATGTCCGTGAGGACTCGAGGAACGATATTTTTACAGAATAACAGAGTTTATGATTCTTGTCAATCTCAAGTTAATTTTCTTCATCGAAGTACTCGGGTGTGCTGCTGGCCATCCAGGTGAAGAATTGTCGCGCCACATATGTCGCGTTCATCGTGTTCCCCTTCACTCCGCGTTCCATGACGATCGCAAATGCATACCGGGGATTCTCATATGGAAAGAAGCCAATCACCCAAGAATTTACACGTGACTTTGATACACCGAGTTCTGCAGTTCCTGACTTAGCTGCAAACTTCACATTGGGAATGTTGAGTTGTGCAGTGCCCACCGTTGCCGCACGACGCATACCGTCCTGTACAACAATAAAATGTTTTTCAGGAATTTCGATGCGTGACGTGCTCGTTGCTGCCTCTAGCCATAAGTGCGGAGTGACAACATCACCTTTTGACGCAACGATGGCAGCCTCTCTTAATGCCTGAAGCAGTGTGACTTGTACGCCATATTGTCCGATGCCCGTATAATATGTATCACCTATTCTCCAAGGATCACCCGGAAAGTTCTTTTCTTTCCAGGTGGGATTTGGAATTGTTCCCACTGCCTCCCCAAACAGGTCAATCCCTGTTGTTGAGCCGAACCCGAACATTCGAGCATATTTTTCCACACGTTCAATACCAAGACCTTTTTGACTTTTATGCCCCCCAGTTATTTCGTAAAAAAATACATTTGATGACTGTTCGAGCGCGCCCCTCACGTCAAATAACCCTCGGGCAGTGTCTGTAAAAACAGTTTCTTTCTCGGGGAAGAAAGGGTTCGGGACTGCAATAGAGCCGGTTGAGAGTATTAGTGTTTGTGGGGTTATAATTCCCTCATTCAACGCCCCAATTGCAAAAATTGGCTTTACGATTGAGCCCGGAGTGTAGAGGCCTTGCGTGGTACGATTCAGATAGGGTGTTGCCTCGTCGGAATTATAAGCGACAATGGCTTTACGGTCCTCTCCTGCGGTAAGAATATTTGCATCAAACTCCGGATAGGAAACAAGGGAAAGCAGCTCTCCTGTTTTAATATCCATGATACCTGCAGCACCTCCGCGAAAATCTTTTTCGCGAGCTACCGCACTAATAGAATTGTATAATTTCGATTGGAGGCGTGAATCTATAGTAAGCTCGAGGCGCTCCCCCTCGACTGGCGGGTCAATAACATTTGCTGACATCACATTACCGAGCGCATCAGTCTCAATGATGCGCAGTCCTTTCCTTCCTTTAAGTATATTGTCATAGTACTTCTCTACACCCATGTCCGCTTCGTAGTCTGTGCGGTAATACACACCATGCTTATCTCTTGCAGGATAATGCAAAAATCCAAGTATGTGTGAAAATCCGGACAGTGGTGTGTATCTACGCAATGAAAATCCCAGCTCTTCGGTCGAAGGTGTGTTCCATGCGAGCTCTACGCCCTTGCGATCAACAATGAGTCCTCGTTCCGGAAAAAGATACTGATGATCTAGTCTATTCTGTTCTCCTTTTGCCGCATACGCCTTACCTTCAATCAACTGCAAGTTACCTGCTCGGAAAAGTAGAAGTACCCCAAGCAAAAGAAAACCAGCTCCAAGTAAAAATATTGTGCTCCGTGGAATCGGCGTTTCAATGCGTCCTTCGAATTGTTGCACGTCAAAATCGGGGATATTTCTGTCATCAAGAAATATTTCGTCAGGATCAATATCTTTGTGAGAATTGTACACAGAACGTTTTGGCATACCTAGAAGTGAAAAAGCTGTTCCTGTGCAACCTTACGAAAATGCTGTACGACAAAAAAGAAGGTGAGAGCAATAATTGGCGGTGAAATAACCCACATTAGGGACGTTCCCAATGGACTTGCATAGAGAAGTTCAAAGAAAAAAAATAGTACGACAGATTCCCAGTAATACGGAATAAAGAGAAGTCCGATAAGTATCAGTCCTAGTGAAAGCCAAAACGGCCCCCAAAAAAGTAAAACGGCCAGGCAAATATTAAAAACTATGCGGGAGATGGTCATATTTTCGGATAGGCCACATAGACCCATTTAAGGGTAAATAGGTTAAACGGCAATTTCACAAAGATTGTCTGAAGTGAGCTCCCCGTCGGGCGATCAATGGCATCGACAACACCAACATACTCCGGGGAAAGAGCGGGAAGCTCAACAATATCCCCGAGGACTATGGTGGCTCCCTCGGGTAGTGTCACCCGAAAATTACCACCGCCTGCTCCATGTGCAATGGTGGGAATGCTACTTGTGCCAATATTAACTTCAAGCTCCGTTCCCGGGGAGGAGAAAAGCGTGACAACCGCACTCCGTCGAAATACACTCGTGATGGTGCCGATTTTAAAATCACCGTCCACAAATACGTCCATTCCCTCGATGACCCCATGTTCCTCTCCAGTATCGATCACCAACGTATCATACGATGACACTCCAGGGGATGCCAGCACGCGCGCTAACCCCAGTTGTGATTCAGAGTCTCTCCCAAGTACAGCCTTGAGCTCTGCGTTTTCAGCGCGTAAATATTCGCGTGAGTGTGCTTCCGTTGCAACTAAATCAAGCGCTGATTCAAGTTTCTTGTTTTCTTCAACCAAGATAGCCTTAGAGCGAAAGAGGGAGAAAAGTCCTCCGCTATGTTCGGCGATATTCATTTTCGCACTCCAAAATGGACGGCCTATGATATGTAGTGCGCCACCTAGCACGCCTGAAAGTGGTCCACGTGCAAGAAACACCAATACAGCAAAAAACAAGAACGCGGTAATAAATTGCCGGCGTTTGCGCACTCGTGCTTTGTCATGTCGAAAGCTAGTTATCATATATTAGTAGGTGGTAGGTAGAATTGATGCAATTCATATTGCCATGCACATCAGCTTTGAGATGTGCGCATCATTCTGATGATGCCTTCCAGGATGCCTCTTTGCAATCCGGGCATCCGTTCAGACTAATAGTGCCGATTCTGCAAGATTAGCGAGGAGGAAGCTCATTGTCGTGTTCTATGAGTACTTCGCGATAGTCATCAATATGCTCAATCACAATACCGGTGCCACGCGCGACCGCAGTCAGCGGATCATCTGCGGTAGTCACAGGAATTTTTAAATTGTGAGCAAGGATATCCGGTATGCCGTATATAAGAGCACCGCCACCCACCAAGACTATACCGCGATGCATCACATCGGAGAGAATTTCAGGTGGAGTCGTCTCCAAAACTTCTTTTGTTGAGTCAACCAGTACCTGTATTGATTGGGCCAATGATTCACGGATGTCGGCATCTGTAACAATCACCTCTCGCGGGAGTCCGGTCAAAAGATCGCGCCCACGTATTGCAGCCTCCATTGGCTCACGTGGCTTTATCGCAGAGCCAATAGCAACCTTCACATTCTCTGCAGTACGTTCGCCAATCAGTATCTTAAACTCATCCCGTATATACGAAATAATATCACTGTTGAAACGGTCACCTGCGACCTTTAAATTCTTTGAGTTCACAATGCCGCCGAGCGATATCACTGCAATGTCTGTGGTTCCCCCGCCGATATCAATAATCATCGAACCGACAGGTTCCTTTACCGGTAGTCTGATGCCAATCGCCGCTGCCATTGGCTCTTCGACAATATACACCTCGCGTGCGCCTGCATTCATTGCCGCATCACGCACTGCACGTGTTTCAACATTGGTGATACTCGATGGGACTCCGATCACCACACGCGGTCTCCCCTGCTTTTTTGATATTTTTTGTGCCTTATTAATGAAGTGCGCCAACATCTCTTCGGTGACTTCGAAGTCCGAGATGACACCACCGACAAGCGGACGGATTGCCACAACATGTCCGGGAGTGCGTCCTAGCATTTGTTTTGCTTCTGTGCCCACAGCAACAACACGGCTGGTTTTTTGATTGAGCGCCACAACAGATGGCTCGTTTATGATAATGCCGTGGTCGCGGAGATAGACGAGTGTATTTGCGGTACCGAGATCAATCCCGATATCACTCCCAATCATATTGTAGAATCGACTGAACATAGTACTCGCATTCTACGCGAACGCTTCCCGTGAGTCAAAACGATGACAAAGTTGACAAAATGACGCGTTACAGCACAATAGTATCAGCAAGGATAGTTCGTGGAGTATGCAATGTCTATCTCTTTGTTCCCCAACGCAACAGTGGATAAATGTGAAGAAATGTTCAGTATTATTGATAAGGAGTTTGTGACCTATTCACAAAACTCCGCCCTCATGACCGAAACGGATCTGCGAATCAGCGCAGCCCTTTGCCAGGCTGTCGAAAATATTTTTCATTCTCAGACGATTCGCGCACAACACACGTTTAGTCCGAAAGCGGTACAAGAACTCACTCAACTTCTCAGGAGTTGTACATAGCCTCCATTTTGGAGGATTTTTTTTATCTGCAGATTTCTTCCTTTGTCAGCATTGAAACTTCTCCTGATTTCCTATCCTTTACATCAAACTTACCTGCTGCGAGTGTTTTCTTCGAGACAACAATACGGGTGGGCATACCAAGAAGATCGCTATCAGCAAATTTTTCTCCAGCGGAAATGCCCGCACGATCGTCATAGAGTACGGTGGTGCCTTTTGCGTTGAGTAACGCGTATAGTTCGTCGGCCGCTTGTGCTACTTCCTCATCGTCGGGAGCGAGACACACAAGATGAAAGCGAAACGGAGCAACTGTACTTGGCCACACAATGCCCTTAGGATCAGAGAGCGCTTCTACAATCACACCCATAAGTCGCGTGATCCCGATGCCGAAACAACCCATGATTGGATACGCTTTTTCTCCTTCTTTTGTTGTATAGGTAAATTCAAAATCGCGAGGGTACTTTGTCCCAAGATCAAATATATTTCCCACCTCTGAAGCCTTGGCGCGGGCGAGTTTGCCCTTATTACAGCGCGTGCAACCGTCGCCTTCCTGCTCTTTGGTTATTTCGATATTGGCACAATACGAACATGAGTTACAGTATAAAATATCATCTTCACCCGCATCACTCTGCACCATAAATTCATATGAAAGTTTTTCGGTAAAGCTCCCACCCGAGGCTTCTGTTGCCTTGGCCACTAATCCGCAACGTTCATACACTTTAAGATACGCTTCTTTTGCGCGTGCATAAAAAAGATCAAAATCTTCCTGCGTTTCATGAAAGGAATACATATCTTTCATCGTGAATTCCCTTCCTCGCATAATGCCGGATTTAGCGCGGAGTTCATCACGATATTTTTGTCCAATTTGATAGATAGCGACAGGAAGGTCCTTGTATGAATCGACATACTCACGAGCAATCGGGGTTACTATCTCTTCCTCACTCTGCCCAACGGTGTATTCCTTTTCGGTACGACTCAAAATTTTAAACACTACATCTACCTTGTCCCATGCCCCCGTCTGCTTCCATGGCTCGGACGGATGAAGAGTTGCCATGCGAATCTCCTGTCCACCGATAGCGTTCATCTCTTCACGAACAATATTCTCGATAGCGAGAAGTACACGCCAACCGAGTGGGAGATACGAATATACTCCAGCCATTTCTTTGTGAATATATCCTCCACGTATTAATAGCTGCGCATTTTTTGACACCTCATCTTTTGGTGCCTCTTTGCGTGTTTTGGAAAATAGTTGTGAGTGGCGCATGTTTGTCAGGTATTTAGTCGATAGTGAAATGCATTGTACCCTATGGTTGAAACAGCGAATGATTGACGTAATATGAAATAGGTGTTATACTTGAAATAGTATCACTCAACCGTGGAGGCACTGTGACCGAAGAACATTTTAAATCGATCCGACGAATCGTATGCGGTGGTTGCGGAGAAGAGGTGAGCGCCCTCCCCTCGCGATGGTTGCTCTCCCTGGGAGAAGAGGGTAGGGCGTATCTCACCGATGAAGAAATTGCAGCATCATTTCGCCCCGCCGCCCATTCGCTCAAAGGCACAAATATGCATTGCGTTGATTCGCTCGTTGAGCAGTAGGCGTTTGCCTGCTGTTTTTTTGTAAAAAAATTGTACACCATGGCTTATTCCGAGAGTGCTTGACTATGTAGCAATAATGTGATATGATTCATATAGAAACTGGACGTTGTGCACTGTGTATAAGGAGAAAACATGTCATATGTTGCGCTTGTGTTGTGGGTGTTGGTCTTCGTCGGCGGGATGTTCCTTCCTCAGAAAACCTTCAAAGTAAAACTCCGTGGTGAAGACTGGCAACCAGTACTCACGAACCCGCTTGCACGCGGGCTCACCCTGTTTGGAATCTGCCTTCTCTTTGCTGTTGTCTTAATCCTTCTGGGCTACCTGCTCCTTGCTATCAGCTATATCCCTCGTTTCATCGGAGAGTTTCTGCTCAGTCCCTTCTCCATGATGCTAACGTAACCAGGGCCGCCCGATCACGGGCGGCCTTTTTGTACTGCGGAGATTTTACTTCACAAGGTTGGCGACGTCGTGCCATGTGACAACGAGCATGAGTAACATCAGCAACGCAAAACCCACAAGATTAAGTGCATTAGCAATTGACGGTGTAATCTGCCGCCGCATGATAGCTTCAATGGCTATGAAGAGCAGGCGTCCGCCGTCGAGTGCGGGAAAGGGAATAAGATTGATTACGGCAAGGTTAATTGAAATAAGTGCAGTGAACAGCAGCAGATTAGCAAATCCTACATTTGCTGCATCTCCCACTGCATTGACGATACCGACCGGTCCAGTTACTTGAGAGAAATCTCCTTGTCCTATGATGGCACCAAAAAGAAATGTATAAATTCCCACGACAGTCAGTTCAGTGTACTGGTACGTTTTTATAGCCCCCTCATAGAGTGCTTTGTGGAGCGGGAGTTGCAAGGTTCCGACAAGATCCATATAAATACCGATAGCTGCACCGTTTTGAGAAAGGCCAGAAACAGGTGTGATGGTGACTTCCTTGGTTTCATCTTTTCTTTGGTACGTTATAGTAACCGGTCTTCCTTCGCGCACACCAATAAAATCAGAAAGGTTTTCTGTTGCCGTGACATCAATACTGTCCCGTCCGTCCGAGATGTGGGTTACCACATCTCCGGCAAGGAGCCCTGCCGCTTCGGCTGGTGTGTCTTCATGCACTCCCGTAATCATCACCATCGGTGACTTCACATATGCGCTGTTTGTTTCATCAAGTGGCGATGCGATACCGATCATAAGTACTGCGGCAAGCAGTATCCATGCGAGAATAAGATTGAAAACAATACCGGCAATAATAACAAGCGCCTGGATAATGCGCGGCTTGCCGATAAAGCTTCGTTTCCTGTTGTCGGCATCAACGTCATCAGGATTCTCTCCGTAAATTTTTACATAGCCTCCAAGTGGTAGTGCGTTAAACGAATAGGTTGTTTCTCCCCATTTTTTTCCAAATAGTTTGGGAGGAAACCCGAACGCAAACTCATCAACACGAATTCCTGCTTTTTTTGCAACTATAAAATGCCCAAATTCATGGACAAGCACGAGCACGAGTAATATGACGAAGAATAAGACGATGGACATTATACGTATTTTAGCACAGTTACTGACTTATCTCTTTTTCTTTCATGGCCGCCATTCCGTCAAACTTCGCATTGGCCTCATCGACAAGTTTCTGGAGTTCTTCCTTTGTCTTGTGATGCTCATCTTCGGACATTTCACTGTCCTTTTCTTTTTGTTTACACTCCGAAAGTACCGCTTCCCTCTCTTTGCGGAGTGATATGCGCGCATCTTCGAGTCGCTGCCCCATAAGCTTGATGATCTGCTGACGCCTTTCGCCGGTGAGCTCGGGGAAAATAACCCGCAGCCCCGCGTCATCGGCAGTAACCGAAAGCCCGAGGTTCGCCTTTTGGATTGCTCCTTCGATCGCCTTTACCTGAGTTTTGTCCCATGGCGTAACACGAAGTGTACGCGGATCCTCCATGGCGATACCTGCAACATGCGCAATGGGTGATTGCGACCCGTATGATTCAATAGTAATTGAGTCTAAAATAACCGATGTCGCACGGCCAGTACGAAGGAGAGAAAACTCCTTTTTTAGCCAATCTTCGACTTCAGCAACACGAGATTTAAAGGTTTGAAAGTTGTACATGGAGTCTATTGATAGCTTCTAGTTACTGGTTCCCAGATAATAAATACTAATGTAATACAGTGTATCAAAAATACACACCTGGGTCATTTTTTTAAAGGTGGCACCCCTTCCAATAGATTACCATCGCAACAAAAAATGAAGACTAAAAACTTGCGCTTTGTGTTATTGTGTGTTAAATAGACAAAGGATTTATTTACAACATTTGTCGGCGTACCTCACACAAGGAGTAGTATAAAATGGCGGAAAGTATGCGCGCGCGGATTATTGCCCTCAAAAAGGCTGAGCCCGCGCTCAAAGCCCGAGAAATTGCGACGCGGCTCGATTGCAGACCCCACTACGTTTACCAAACACTTTGGAAAATCAAAAATCCTGAGAAGGCGCGCTGCGCAGATAAGGTGTGGCGCAAGAAAAATTCGAACAAGAGGAGTAGTCAATATCGAAAGCAGGACAAGAAATGGCGCAATGCAGTAAGAAAGAAGAATTATGCGCTTGGGCGGACTAGCACGAGCAATGCCCATCAATGTTGGACTCACCGAGATGACCTTCTCGTGCTCGGAGAGTTTTCCGGAACAGACCGCGAACTTGGTATCTCGATCTCACGAAGTGTTCAAGCGATCCAAGTACGGAGAGTAACGCTTCGAAAGGCGGAAAAGAAAGTTCTACAGCACACCAACAATTTGCAAAGTTAGCCTGACCCAATCCAACAGAATAAATTCGCCCTTCGTCTCACACGAAGGGCTTTTTAATCTAGCGTTTCACCAAACACCCTGCTAGACCCTCGGTACTGTGAGTACCAGGTGCTCGAGGAGAAGCTTAAGAGAGGGTGCGCGATCAGAGAGATAACGCTTTGCGGTGATAGTATCTCGGAGCGCTTCTCCAATGAGAGAGTCGCCCTTTGGCGTTTCTTTATAGAGTGCGCGTTCAATTGATTCAAGAAAATTGCGCGCTGCTTCTTTTGCTTTCGGCTTATCGTCAGTTTTTGCCTTTGTCATCCGCTCTATCATATTCATCCGCTCAGATAATGTGGCATTAAGAAATATCACCCCAGTATCCCCTCCCTCTCTGTCGGCGACTTGTGGCTCGGGTCTAATTATCTGCATTCGCGATCGCACTGTCGGGAGCAAAAGCTCACTCGAGCGCACCAGAAAGAAAAAATGGGTGTCTTCCGTCGGCTCTTCAAGTGTTTTGAGCAGAGCATTTTGTGCTTCATGAAAAATTGCGTTAAACGCAACAATAAATATCTTTTTTGCTCCTGCTGCACCATACATCCCCTGCTCGCGGCGAAGATGCTGTGCGTGTTCGAGCAAGAGCGCATCATACTCATACTCGTGATAATCAGGGTTTGCTTTTGTGGCAATTCCAAACGACTCAACTAATTCGCGAAGCGCAGCAAGTCCCGCCACGCGCTCCCCCTCAATCACATAGGCATGCGAGAGTCGCTCAACGTTGATATGGGAACGTAAATCCATCCCGATAGTGAAAAATGGCATTGCTCCTATTGGAGCGTTATACCATTTCTGTAATTATGTTTTGTAATAGCTACGACCATATATTTCATTCAAATATTATCCTCTCACGCTCCAATGCCATTTTCTACTACGGGATCCATGTGGGCATTATAGCGCCATTCACCTTGGTACGCAGTTTGACAAATAGTACTAGTTATGATATTATGTTTCTCGGTTAGTCCGAGCAGAGATGCTCATTTTTAACGCCGGAGACGGCTATTCCCGAGAAAGGAAATCATCATGACGGAAATTGTCACCAAGGGCATCGCGGATCAACTCTGCGACGGTTCGGAACGGCTCGATGAAATGGAGCGCAAAATCATCATGATCGTGCGGATTTTACACGGTCGCTTTGAGGCATATCGGAAGTCGGCTAGGCCAATTGCTTACATGTTCGATTGCAGCGGGTGGTCTCCAGGCGAAAGAATCTGGGTGAATTATCAGTGGGAAGTTTATGAGAACTACCACCTCATTATCAAATGTTCTAGGGTAACAAACGTCTTCCTGATGAGTCACACCGTGGAAGAAGCCTTCGTCTGTATAAACAACAGACCGACGAAGTCAATTTCCATGGGGGACATCAAGGGAATCCATGATGGCCTCAACGAATTTGTAAGCGCGGTTCTCGGTAAGTTTCCCAACATGGAGCACGAACTCAGATCGCTTCTCATCGCAGGGCAATAAAGCACAGACCACCTCTCGGTGGTCTGTTTTTTGAACAAGAAATTCTAAGGCGATTATCTTTTCGCAAGCCAAACGCTAAATTTGGGATGCAATGCGAAGTTCTGGACTGTCTCAGTGTTCGAGTAGACGTATTCTCATACGTCTGACGAACCTGAGATCAG
The DNA here is from genome assembly GCA_043736515.1 of bacterium. Lineage (GTDB taxonomy): Bacteria > Patescibacteriota > Minisyncoccia > Phycocordibacterales > UBA6899 > MHLP01. Next base: position 10,623 of record JAYTCK010000029.1, on the reverse strand, counting down.
GAAGAACGAGTAGTGCGCCCAAATTTAGCGTTTGGCGATGATTGATTTTTTGTAGGTGTCGAGGTGCTCCAGCGCAACCCCAGTCCCCTTCACGACACAATAGAGTGCGTCTTCAGCGAGAATAGCTTTTACTCCCGTGCGGCGAAAGACTAGCTCAGGGAGATTGCGGAGCATTGATGAGCCGCCGGTCATAATGATTCCCTGATCAATAATGTCCGAAGAAAGCTCGGGAGGGGTCTCTTGGAGTACATCCTTGATCGCTTTGATCATTTCTCGCAGCTCTTTGTCGATGGCTTTAACTATTTCATTTGATGAAACGCTGACTGAACGAGGGAGGCCCGCAATGAAGTCACGACCCTTTATAGTAAGTGTGAGTTCTTCCTCAAGAGGAACGGCGGATCCGATTTTAATTTTGATGTCTTCAGCAGTCTTGTCCCCGATCGCAAGGTTGAATGTTTTTTTGATGTAGTCTGCGATTGCCTGATCAATACTATTACCCGCACACTTCACAGAGGTGGATGCGACAATACCTCCGAGTGAAATCACGGCGACATCCGTTGTGCCTCCTCCGATATCCACCACCATGTGTCCGCGTGCTTCATATATCGGAATTCCGGCACCAATAGCGGCGAGTATCGGCTCCTTGACCACATATGCGTTTTTTGCACCTGCGCGGAGGGCCGCCTCGATGACTGCACGTCGCTCTGTTGATGTAACACCTGCGGGAACAGAAACCATAACTTCAGGTTTGAAAAGATTCCAGCGACCCATCGCTTTGTCGATGAAGTAGCGAAGCATCGCCTCAGTCACACGATAGTCGGCGATCACACCGTCGCGCATCGGCCTGTAGGCAATAATATCGTCCGGTGTACGGCCGATCATTTCTTTTGCTTCATTACCAACGGAGAGAATGCGATTGTCACGCTCTGAAACAGCAACCACGGAAGGCTCATTGAGCACTATCCCTCGCCCCGGCACATAGACGAGGGTGTTTGCGGTGCCGAGGTCGATTCCGAGCTTTGGAGTGAAGATTCCCATGGAGGCAATTTACAGGAGTTTGTGGAGCTTGTCGAGATTCCGTCAGAGTCAAAGTAATGGCTTGCTCTACGGTGAAGTTGACGTGGAATTCGTTGGGGAAACAACATCAAAACAGGCAAATCCTTTTTCTGTGCCGCAGCCTGACGAGTCCTTGCCGCGCACATCACTTGTTTTATCAGCATCATTCATGAGTATGGGATTGGTGGCATCCTCGAGGTTCAAACCGAGATGATAGAATGCGCAGGACTTCCCAGTTAGGGTGCACCGCGTACTTTTCACAAGCATACTACCGTTCACATATGTTGCATAAAAATACTTTTTGAGTACCGCAGTATTAATTATCGCCGGGTTGACTACGTTTGCGTTTAACAGTTCGTTTAAAAGTGTAGGGTACCTGCCTTTGGCCACATAATAATCAGCAAGCCCTTTTTCAATGACAGGGAGCTGGGCGATGTGCGGTAGGTCGCGTGACCGCTTTTCCATGTCCATTTTATAGTTATCCATACGTACGCGTGTTTCCTCAAGTGTGAGAATCGGTGTCGGTTTGCTCACTACGAGAGGTTCGTTGAAATCGGAAAACCCAAAACTAAACAAAAGAGGACCTTTCATGTGGACGCTTCCGATATCGTCATCGAGCTCCCCGCCAAACGCAAATTTTACCAACGCACCCGTCGATTCACTTACCCAGACGTCGCCATGGATTTTTTCGAGTGCATGTTTAAAGCGCAGTTCCTGGTTCGCATTCAGTGAAAGCTCTTTGTTTATATATGTGCGGTATGCGGTGCGGATCAGTTCTGACATCCGATCAGGGTCTGACTTGAGACGAAACCGGTGCGACATAATACCCTCCTGCATTTCATCAGCCAGCCTTTTGTCTACAGTAAATGGGAAATTTTGCTCAAGCGCCTTATTGAACGTGATATGCTCTCTGGCAAATCCACCATATTCATCAAGGTTGGTTTTGAGTCCATCAAGGGCGAGTTCTCGAGCAATTTCCGCAAGGTCTACCGCTACCCAATACGTCTTAAATAGCTCGGGATCTGCATTGCTCCCTTCGGGTAATGACTGCACGTGAAAATAAAGTGTTTGTCCAATTACAAAAACATCAACATCAACATCTGTTTCCCATGTAAAATCATTGGACATGATGCCCCCCGCAAACTTTATGCGATGCATGCCGTCACCATATCCCCCACTCCCGTTTTGTAGTGACCCACGGTATGCAAGTGAAAATTTTATTTTCCCATCCTGCCTTTCTCCATCTGTTGCGGCCGAGAGAGCGAGGTCGGCCGAACCACCCCCGTTATACGCAAATGAAGTCAGGGCGTAGAATTGCTGTGTGGAATTTGAGAAGAGCGTAGCGACATCAGGACCACGCAATTTAAGCACTGCATATAACACACCAACAACAAGAAGAATTAAAACGAGTGCACCGATGAGAAATGGAAGCGCCTTTTTTATTATATTTTTTTCTACCAGGGTTTCTATAAATTCATGATGGGCTTTTTCGTTCGCAGGGAGAACAGCTTCCTTGGGTGCACGGCGAAGGTTTGCAGAAGGATTTTGCGGAGCAATACTCGAAGTCGTAGACTGGGGCGGCACTACAAAGTGCGGAGAGTTTTTTGTTTGCTCGTGCTCAACTTCCGGGGTCACCTCATCTGTCTTTTTTGGGTTTTTTTTTATGTTGTCTTCCGAGGCTTCTCCATCGAACTCTTCTTGTGAAGATGTGGGCGGGACAAAGAGTGCAGGAATCCCCGGTATGATTTTTCCTTTGCCACGCAAAAGCAAATCACTTGATGTCTCGTGTTTTTCAAATAGCGCGGGTTCCACCACTTTTGTTGTTGATAATCCCTGCACCGTTTCATTGGCATCTTGGAGCCACATTTCTGCAATTGATTTTGTTTGTACATTCTTTGAAAGTTTGTCTGCCACACTACCGGCTCCGCTCAACTTTTCCATTGCGTGTCCTGACGGAACAGAGAGAACTTTTTTGTTAAAGAGGGTAATATCTCCAGTAGCGTGCGCATCTTCGTGCACAATAGTCTCTTCACTCGTGGTTTCAGGTATTTCTTGCGACTGTGGCTGTGTGACTGCACTTTGTTCGATCACTCCAAATTCTTCAGACTTTTCATTCTCTTTTTTCTTTAGTCTCGCCTCCTCAATTACATCTTTCATGGTGACAGACGGTAGAGCGGGCAGAATTGCATCAATCGTGGCTTCTCCATTGCCAATCTGAAGAATGTCGCTGGACATTGTATGTATCGCAATGAGAGGGGTTTTTCCCTCCCATGTTATTGGTCCTTTGATTTTTGGTGATGTGCCTGCCCCCCCGTTGCTTTGTCCCTTGCCCTGGAGCCACGCTTCAGCAATTGATTTTGTCTTTACGGTAATCGGTGATTTATCAGAGTTTGTCTGTGTTACTCCAACATGTGGTACTGATCCCGATGCAATATTTTTTCGAAATAGCGAGAGGTCAAATGTTGGCTTTGGGGCGACTCCCCCGGGTTGAAGTTGGATAACATGTCTTGGAGTCGGGACTGTGGGATCAAATTTTGCAACACTTTGATTAGCTATGGGTGCGGGGGGCAAAATAACCTGACGCTGCAAAGTACTCTCCTCTGGTTTCTTCTGGAATATTTCCTCCGGCTTTTGCGTTATCTCTTCTGGTGTTTCCTTTGTAGAAAAAATGCCTAAAAAGTCATCGACTTCCGGTGTGCTTGGAATAAGCGGGATATCAAGTGCTCGGAATGCTTCCGTAATATCCTCGTCATTCCAATCACCCTCTGTAAGGAGGAGGTGTTTCATTTGAGCAACACTCATTTGAGCAGCATGCTGCGCTCGAATAAAATTGAGGAGCTCCTCGGTAATCATTCCGGTAGTAGAATTTCGCATTGCTTTGTTGCAACACAAGTGCGCGCGAGATTCTGATTGAGGCTGATAATGTTCTTTTTGGGTTTCATGTTTTATTTCAGCAAGCAACGATGCGAAATTTCACTACCGGATCATTCCTCTTATTGTATGGAGTATTGAGTCTTTTGACAAACGCGATATCGTGTATAAGAAAATTTTTAATCATTCCTTTTGACACCGTATCCGACTTCATATAGCGTAATACAAGAGAGAGGATGTGGAGACGAGTATGCAGTTGCACCAAGTAAAGAAAAAACATCTTAAACGTTTCCTGAAAGACCTCGAAAAGGGCGAAGGATACACAAAACTGATGCTTCCGCGGGCAAAAGCAGAGATGCCATTATACACAAGTGTCGCAATCGCCTTTGCAGACTCCGCGAAAAGAGATTTTGAAAAAGCGGGTTCTATCACTTCCGAAGAAATCCGTAGGCTCGTTTGCGAGTCATGGATGGCTGGTCTACGCCTGCTTGAACTTGCAGCGCTCGACGGTGAGAAAACAAGTAGTGAGCAGCAATTAAGTCAGGTATTGATGGGCGACCCACTCACGAACCCTCCGTCGCAGTCTCTAGCGAATGCGAGCGAAGAAGTTGCACAACTCATGACAAAATCGCGGTTGAACACAAAACTGGGTGACAAAAAATAGCAATACTGAACGCTCGACACAGTAGTCGGCGTTTTTTTATTGCTTATACATCAATTCGCTCGATCGCTAATCCAATTCCCCGCAGTCGCTCCTCTATGCGCTCATATCCGCGATCGATGTTGTAGACATTGTGAATCTCGGACTTTCCTTCCGCAATTGCCGCGGCAATAACATATGCGAGACCTGCACGAAGGTCAGGGCTTTCAAGTCGTCTTCCTAAAAGTTTAGTCGCGCCACGGACAAGTACGCGGTGTGGGTCCATCATGGTGATATTCGCCCCCATACGGCCCAGTGCTTCGGTATAGTTCAGTCGTCCTTCAAAAATAGTTTCAAAAACGAGACTCTCTCCCAATGCTTGAGTAAGGTAGATCATCATAGGCGCCTGTAGGTCAGTTGGGAAACCGGGATATTCATGTGTGCGAATCGATACGGCGCGAAGTTTTTGCGCTTTGGACGGTGCCGCTATGGTAATCCAGTCTTTCCCGTGGGTCACATTGGTGCCGGTGTATTTCAAAAGTTCGATCAGTGATTCAAGATGAAGTGGTACGACATTTTTTATTGTGAGTTTTTTTGCTGCGAGTGCTCCGAGAATAAGGAAGCTTCCTGCTTCGATACGATCAGGGATAACCGGGAATGCTTTTTCTTTCTGTGCAAGAAGTCCCTTCCTCCCGCGGCCTTGAATAGTGATGACTGGTGTGCCCGCGCCGGTGATGTTTGCCCCACCCGCATTGAGTATATCTGCGAGCCAAACGATTTCCGGCTCCATGGCTGCATTTTTGATCGTTGTGGTTCCGTTTGCAAGTACTGCTGCCATCATGAATGTTTCAGTACCCGTAACACTTGCGACACGGAAGAAAATTTCTCCCCCAGAGAGTCCTGTCTTTGGTGCGCTAATATTATAAAATTTGCCCACATGCGCTACTTTTGCTCCCATTTTTATAAACCCTTCAATAAAAAGGTCGATCGGTCGCTCTCCTATCACACAACCCCCGGGGTGAGGAAATTCGACACGACCGAATCGTGCGAGAATCGGTCCTGTAAGCACAATGGAGGCGCGGAGGCGCTTCGCAATTTCAGGGGTAATTATTGTCGAGTTGAGTTTGCGTGTATCTACCGTTACTCGGTGTTCGGCAAACGATGTCGTCCCGCCCATCTCGCAAATAATATCGAGAATGCGCGACACATCTTCAATATGCGGAACGTTTGTAAGAGTGAGTGGTGTTTTAAAAAGCACCGAAGCCGCGATAGCTTTGAGTGCCGCGTTCTTCGCGCCCACTACCGAAATCTCTCCTTCCAGTGTGCGTTTTCCCGATGAGCCCTTGATCCTAAAATATGCAGACATGTGCCCATCATACACAGCTCACAGCAATTTTGGAAATCCTTAAAAAACAGATTATTCACTGAAATAAGGCTACGCTCCAGAGCATGATATTATGTGTACATGTATCTCATATCCGTCGCACCAATCCGTCGAGGAATACCCATAGATGAACTTTCATACTTCACGAAAGAGCCGGTGAAGCGTGGTGCTTTGGTGCGTGTCCCCTTACGGGGCTCTTTTACCCCGGCACTCGTCATTCGCTCTATTCCAGCCCATGAAGCAAAATCCGACCTCAAGCATGCAGAGTTTGCGCTCAAAAAATTAGAATCCATTCACGCAACAACATTTTTTCGCGAAGAGTTCATTGAAGCATGCGAACAAACCGCACAGTACTTTGCCACAACTACGGGCGCAGTGGTACAAGCAGTTTTTCCTAACTCTCTCTTGGCAGAAAAATCTGTTTCAAACCCCAACACTGAGCGCGATGAAAGTGGCGCTACTCGAGGAATTAAAAAACATGCGCAGAAATTTATTTTACAGACAGAGGAAGCAGAACGCTTTGCGACATACAAAAGCTACATTCGCGAAGGCTTTGCGCGCGGTGGATCGTGTTATTTTATTTTGCCCTCCATCCAGGACATTGAACATGCCTATTCCAAAATTGAAAAAGGGATTCAAAACTACACATTTATTTTGCACGGAGGACTTTCAAAAAAAGAAATTGCAAAGCGTTGGGAAGAAATACAGAACACAAAGCATCCCGTCCTTATTATTGGCACGCCGTTTTTTCTCGCGGTACCTCGCGATGATATTGAGACTATAATTCTGGATCGAGAGAGTGGAAATGCGTACATGCTCCAAGGACGACCATTCGTTGATCTCCGATATTTTGCCGAACAGTTTGCAAAAAATTTGGGGGCAAACTTTATTCTTGGCGATCTCTTTCTACGCACAGAAACACTCTACCGTGAAAAGGGGGGGGAATTTGAACCCCTGCTCCGCCCCAAAGTGAGGCTCCCCAGCGCCGCAACCCAAACAATAGTTGACATGCGCACATCTGGAGAGCAGCCCGCAGTAGGACGTGTTGCGATTTGCTCACGTGAGCTTGTAACACTAATCGAAGAGACCCGCAAAAAAGGCACCCATTGTTTTATCCTTGGCGTGCGTAAGGGGTTCGCACCCATGACAGTTTGCGGCGACTGCGGAACAGTTGTTGCGTGTACGCGCTGTAGTGCGCCACTCGTACTCCATCGCAAGCAGGGTGTAAAAGAAATCCAGAGCGAAGGACTATCTCAAACAGAGGACAATGTGAATTCCCATACTCCGCATAATCAACTCACAGAAGAAGCAGCGTATGCCCCCCGAGAGTCACCAAACATATTTCTCTGTCATCGTTGCGGATTTGTCGCTGACCCAGAGACGGTCTGCTCACACTGCAACGGTTGGCGTCTTATTCCTCTTGGGATTGGCATTGTCCAGGCAGAAGAAACGATTATGCAAAGATTCCCTGATGCACGCGTCTTTCGTCTCGACCGTGATTCCGTCAAAAAGCACAAAGACGCCCGAGCACTTGTCGCCGAGTTCTATCAAACACCGGGAAGCATCATGATCGGGACAGAGATGGCACTCCCCTACCTGACCGAGCCGGTTGGCGCCGTAGCGGTACTCTCCGTAAACTCGCTCCTTACTATTCCTGATTTTCGGATGGGCGAACGTGTCTTCCGGCTCCTTCTGTCACTTCGCGAAAAGGCACGCGAGCATTTTCTTATTCAAACCCGTGACCCGGACATGCCACTTTTTGCACTTGCAACAGGGGGAAACATGGCAGAGTTCCTGCGGACCGAGCTTGAGGCGCGCCATCGTTTGGGATATCCGCCGTTCGGCACATTGCTCAAATTTACTTATGAGGGAACAAAGGCCGACGGAACAAGAATTATGGAGGACATTGAAAGAACATTTGGTACGTATCACCCGGTCACATTTCCTAGTTTCATCGCTAAGGTGAAGGGCAAATATCATATGAATGCGCTTATCAAAATCCCTCCCAAAGAGTGGCCAAATCCTGAACTTATGACGCTTATTCGCGCCCTCCCCTCGGAGGTAAGCGTACGTATCAATCCCGAGAATATCATCTAAGAATCCATGCCCAATGCTGGCAAAGGAGTGAAAAATCCGTAGAATAAGGCCATGAAAGGAAAAAGTGCAAATTTAGAATCAGTAATCGTCCAAGATGGCGAGCCGGTACTACGCGCACACGCAACACCCGTAGCAGAAGCAGACTTTGGCACTAAAAAACTTGATATTATCCTCAGAGAGATGACCGAGGCACTCGAGGGAGAAGCTGACGGAGTTGCAATAGCAGCTCCTCAAATCGGAATATCTTTGCGCATCTTCATTGTGGCAAAAAGCGCATTTACCATTCCTGACAATCACAAACAAAATAAAAAAAAGGAAACGACTGAGGCGCCAAAAAAAATTGCGCCACTTCACAACATGGTTGCCATCAATCCAGAGATCATTAAGCTTTCCAAAAAGAAAAAGAAGGTTCCTGAAGGCTGTCTTTCAGTGCGCTGGCTCTATGGTAATACCTTGCGGCACGAGAAAGCACTCCTGCGGGCATATGATGAGCACGGCAAACAGTTCACCTACGGAGGGTCTGGGCTTATTGCGCAAATATTTCAACACGAAACCGACCATTTAAACGGGGTCCTCTTTATCGACCATGCAACCGAGATCGAAGAGCTCTCCGACAAAGAGATCGCCGAGATACAAGTGAAATCAAAAAAATAGTTTTTGTCTGCGATCACGTAAACAATCATGGCAACTTCCCCACACAACCTTCGTTTCGCATTCTTTGGCACACCGGAGTTTGCCGTAATTATTTTGGACGAACTTGAAAAAGCCGGATTTACTCCCGCGCTTGTCGTCACGGCCCCCGATAAACCCAAAGGACGCAAGCTCATCGTCACGGGAAGCGAGGTCAAGGAATGGGCGGCAACACGAAACATCACCATATACACACCTGAGAACATTCGCAGGGACGAAGTATTCGTCGCCACCCTTAAAAATGCAGACTGTGAGCTCTTTATTGTGGCCGCTTATGGAAAGATCATTCCAAAGGAAATTCTTGAGATACCCAAAAAAGGTACACTTAATGTTCACCCGTCGCTACTCCCTAAGTTCCGAGGCCCTTCTCCAATTGAGTCAGTGATACTTTCTGAGGAAAAGGGCACAGGCGTTACTATTATGGAGCTTGATCTAGAAATGGACCACGGACCGATTCTTGCACAGCGTGAGTGGGTCCATAGTAATTGGCCGCCCAAAGGAAGTGATCTGACGAGAGATCTCGCACATGCGGGCGGTGCACTCCTTGCGGAAATCATTCCGGACTGGATGAGCGGAATGAAGGCACACCCGCAAGATCACGCACTCGCTACATTTACAAAAAAAATTACCAAAGAAGACGGTCTCATTGATCTCTCCCAAGATCCACTTCTCAATTACAAAAAAATAATGGCGTATGACGGATGGCCCGGGGCTTATTTCTTTACAGAATACAACGGGAAAAAAATCCGCGTACGCATCATTCTTGCACATTATGAGGAAGGCACCCTTACGATTGATCGTATCGTTCCTGAAGGAAAAAAAGAAATGCGGTATGATGATTTTCTACGCGGAATACACTGATCGCACAATTGTCCTTATCAAATATGAGGATTGGTACTAGAGCTCTTCTTCAACGAATTGCTCTGATGCCGTGCTGGGCTGATTCAAGTAGGAAGATCGGGGAACATAACCAAGATACATGGTCCTATTGATTCGTTCTTCTTCCGCCGCAAGACTAATCATGCTTACGAGAAAATACCCTGTAAACGTTGAGACAAAAACAAAAACTCCCCAATAAAAATACGAATCAAAACTTGCACGGACACTGTACATAGATGCGAATAAATTAATTTGCTTTAAGTACGCGGCGTTTCATTTCTCGTGCGCCGGCCATTCGCAATGCGCGAATACGATCATGATGGTGGGTAACCTCGCGCACAATTTCGTCCTTCATCTTATCTATCGCAGCATACAGATCTGCCGCCTTTGCTGTGGCACGAAAATCTTTCTTCTTCACGTGAAAAGTAACTTCTGCATAGTAGAGATCTTTGCCTTCGCGGTGATGCATGTTGGTTGTGCCAACATCGACACGTGCAAGTTCGCTTTTTTCTTTTGGTTCGAGCACTTTTTCAAGGTCACGCATGCGTTTGACAATATGTGCGTCTATTGCGTTCGTATGCTCAATATTTGTCGCTTTGATGGTGAGTCTCATATATGAGTCAGTATACACGGAATTTATATTTTTTCAATAAGTGATATACTTGGGATATGCGCACGCAAAGTTACATTTTTGCAGCTATTATTTTCCTTCTGGTGTTAGGCGCTGTGGGGTATGCGGTGGTCATGCTTTCACAGCAAACGAGACCTGCTCCCGTATCTTTGGCTCCCGTTACTTCATTCGAAACATGTGTCGAGGCAGGAAATCCTGTTATGGAATCTTACCCAAGGCAATGTAGTACCAAAGACGGGCAACACTTCACAGAAGTCATTACAACTCCACCACCCGCGCCACCAACTGCCGTGACACCCGACATGAGCAATTTCATCGTGGTAGATGCGCCACTTCCTAATACTGCGATCAAAAGTCCCCTCCTCATAAGTGGGA
>JAYTCK010000028.1:0-3493 GCA_043736515.1 bacterium | reverse complement strand
TACCATACTACAATACCAAGCGGCTGCATTTGGGGATTTCGCTCCAATCGCCAATACAATTAGTTACAAAGTGATTCCAAGCTATTGATTAGAATACGCCTGTCCGTTTGATGCAAAGGTGTTGACCATGAAACGATACATATTATTCCCAATAATAAAAAAAGCCTAGGGCAGTTCTAGGCTTCTTTGAGAATTCCCATGGAAGATAATTTTGTGATGTTACATGTATCCACTGCAAACTCTGCAAGAAAGGAGAGCGCTTCGGCAGGATTTTCTTTCCGCATAAATGCTCGCAGCAGATAAAGAACAAACACATCGCTGTTGTCGATTTGCGAACAAAAGTCTTCGACCTCCGCATTGATGATAATCGTTCCGAAGATGGAGCCTCCATTTGTAGGTGCAGAGTCAATCTTTAATTCACCAAAAAGACGGTTCCACCGTGATTCAATAGGAGATGTTGCTAACGCGCATGGGGCGTGTGTTCGAGCGGCAATTTCTGCCAGTGCGGCAAATCCGCGGGCTGGATCCACTTCATGCGAGAGAGCATTTTTCAGGCCCTCACTCATGGAAAAACATTGGTAAACAACAGATTTGCGTCGCACAAATACCACAAGAGTCCCTGTGAGTATCTTGTGCGCAAGTGGTGTGTCCATACATCCTCCTTTAACATCTACTTCGAGAGTATGCTTTTTAATTTGAAAGTCAACCGCGAGGCATGCAGTGGCAGGTGTGCCTCACTTTCTTCCCAAAAGTGCATACTTTAACGTTTCAGCATCAGAGTATTCAAGTTCAGTGCCCGTCGAAAGACCGCGACCAAGATGAGTAACAGCGATAAGGTGACTATTTGTTATGGTTTCAATATTACTTCGTACATAATCGGCGGTATGCTCGCTCTCGGGGGTAACAGCGCAGGCGAGGATGACCTCCTTGATGACCATACCCTCTGCTTCAATAAGTTTACGTAACTCATTAATGCGAATTTTAGATTCCGGATGTTTGTCGAGGGTGGGGAGTATGCCGCCCAAAATAAAATAGGTACCCTGATAGGTGCCGCTACGATGTACAGCCTCGAAATCGGCATCTTTTTCTACGACCATAAGGAGGGTGTGATCGCGCTTGGGATCAACACAAATAGCACAGAGCAGAGATTCGCTGCGGCCTTCTTTGGTGAAGTAACGGTGGCAACGTGCGCACGCATCAATAGTTTTTTCGAGCGCTTCGATCTGCGTAATAAGCTCTCTGATATATGTTCTGTTTTGCTTTAATAAGAAATAGACAAAACGCCGAGATTGGCGTGAGCCGATCCCGGGGAACTGAGCAAACAAGGAGGAAAGCTTATTGATCGGGTCCATGGTTAAAAAATGTCATCAAACGCATTCTCAACACTACGATTTTTTTCAACTTCTTGGAATGTGGTGTGTTTGTCGTTGAAGAAGAGATCAATTTTGCCGGTAGGACCATTTCTGTGCTTTTCAATAAGTATCTCTGCAATGCCCGTTTTTTCCGTATTGTCGTTATTTTTATCTTCACGATGGATGAACATAACCACATCGGCGTCTTGCTCAATAGAGCCGGAATCACGAAGGTCGGAGAGGCGGGGCTTGCCGCCACGCTGCTCCACGGCACGCGAGAGCTGTGAGAGAGCAAGCACTGGCACATCGAGATCTTTTGCCAGCCCCTTGAGTGAGCGTGAAATTTCAGTCACTTGCTGCACCATTGAGTCGGATGACCGCATAGGAGTCATCAGTTGAAGGTAGTCAACGATAACGAGACCGAGGTCGTGCTCACTTTTCATGCGACGCACTGCGGAGCGCATGTTCATGATATTAATGCCCGCCTGATCGTTGATGAAGATAGGCGCCTTGGCGAGACGATCGAGACCTTCGCGAAGATATGCGAATTCATGATCTTTTGAAAGGGCGCCGGTACGCAATTTCCATGCATCAACCGAACTTTCTGCCGCGAGCATGCGGTCAACCAATTGCTGTGAACTCATTTCAAGAGAAAAGATACCAACAGGTACGTTATGGTTCACCGCAGCACGGCGGGCGATGTCGAGCGCAAGTGTAGTTTTACCAACAGAAGGACGCGCGGCAAGAATAATAAGATCAGACTTCTGAAGACCCGAAAGCATTTTGTCGAGGCTGGCAAATCCAGTCGGCACTCCACGTAACCCTTCCTTTTGTTCGTGTATTTTTTCGATACGCTCCCAAGCTTCGTTTAATGCATCTTTAATATTCTGAATTCCTTTGCCTGATGAAATGTTTGTAACGGAATATATTTTACTCTCAGCCTCATCAAGAATTTCTTCGAGTGCAAGCTCTTCGCGGTACCCAAGTTCGGACACATGATCTGCCGTGCGGATCAAGCTGCGAAGTACTGATTTTTTGTATACTGTCTCGGCGTAAAACTTTGCATTTGCACTGGAAGGAACGCCGTTAGCAAGCTCGGCCAGATATGTTCGCCCGCCGATTGCATCAAGCTGACCTCTTCCGTCGAGCTTGGTTGCAAGTGTGAGGAGATCTATTGGCTCACGTCTCGACTGAAGTTCCATCATTGATTCAAAGATAATACGATGTTTTTCAGCATAAAAAGATTCGGGTTTGAGGATATCCGAAATCTCGTAAAGCGATTCAGCCCGTATCATAATAGCACCAAGGAGTGCTTGTTCTGATTCAAGGTGCTGGGGTGGCAAACGAAGTCCTGGGATTTGAGTACGAATCACGATAGGAGTATTTTACCACAACACTACTATTATCAGCGAAGCGTATTTTGTGCGAAAGCGGGTGGATAAACTGTGAGTAGGGGGTGCGACGACTCATAAGCTAATTAAGCAAGGTCAAGGCGAAATTCGGTGGCATGGGCTCTATATCCTAGAGAAAGGTAGAGCGCTCTTGCCTCTTCTCGCTTTTCATGACTATTAGCAATAATTTTGTAGCAACCCTCTCTTTTTGCAATATCTACGATGGAATTCATTAACATACGTGCGAGCCCCTTGCCACGGGCAACTTCGAGAACAGCAAGATCTTCAACAAGTGCGTACGGAGCCTCATGTAAGTCGTTTTCAATGAGATAGCAGTATACATGGGCGATTTCTTTGTCATTATTTTTTATACTCAATCGATATGACCCTGCTTCGTTTCGGGTCTCAGTGACAGAGTTTTCTGAATTCATTACAGACTCATCCATATAAGATAGAACATTACTACGCCAAAAAAAGTTGTTACTCACACGTTTTTAAAAAGTTGTAAATTTTTAATTTTTTACGTTATACTAAATTCTCGTATGGACACTATTACTGCAGTCATTTTTGCTGCTGGAAAGGGGACACGAATGCTCCCACTTACTGCAACAAAACCCAAGCCACTTATGACCGTTGCCGGGAGAAATCTTATCGAATGGAAGCTCGACCTCCTTCCTCCTGAGATAAACGCTGTTGTACTTGTTATCGGCTATCAGGGAGATCAAATACGCGACTATTTTGGAGAAAAAT
>JAYTCK010000027.1:0-9632 GCA_043736515.1 bacterium | reverse complement strand
AGAACCGTATTCATTGGGGACGGACTCCATCGTAAATCTAGTAAAGCCAGCGGATGACAGCATTTGGCGGAACTCCTGCTCAGTTTTTTTCTCCATGTGCTGAGTCAAGCATTCTGCATGAAAGAATTTGGAGACCTCGAAATGCCCCTCATCTTCTACGGCGATACGGGTTTCATCCCCCACACCTTCGTTGACCCCAATCCATCCAAACTTATTGACCACCTGACCTCGTTTCCATTTCTCAGTCGCAGTTATATTAACTGGGGTATGGTCGATGTGACGGTCATTTCTCAATAGTATTTCAGGGTGCATGCGATACACCGCATCCGTGCGGTTTTCAAAAGCATGTCTCACGTGACCAAGCGTCTTTCCGACAAATTCCGTAAGCGGAAATACTTCCTTACCATGCTGTACTTCCACATCGTACACATTCTCGATGGTCCAAGGTTTACTACAGTGTGCACATTTAAGTCCCTCTGTAGGGACCTGTCGAGCACTGATTGAGTGTGAGACACATGTATCAATTCGAGAATCGCTTATTTGGCATTCCGCCAGATAGTCGAGAAACTCCTGTTGTGTTGCAACGGGCAAGAGTACTCGGAAACGCTCTGGTAGAGGGTCTACTGTGGCACGCATTGTGTTGCCACAACTATCAAACCTGAATCGTCCACCAAAAATGTAGAAATCCGAAAGTCGTTCTCTGCGTTCATACCCTGCGATGTGACGTTCACGAATCAGCCGATGGAGGTCCTCAAGTGTCTTAATGGCTTGTGCGATGCTCTCTTTGTGGTCATACCACGGCGCATTGGTGCGATAAATTACGGGCTTACGATTGCCAAGTGCAAATTCAAGCATTCATTACCTTTCAATGTATGGAACATTACCCGTTAGCCTTATACTATCACATAGACAAATAGTCAATAAAAACGTAATAGTTCAATAGCTTGGACGCAAAGTATCCATTACACTTTGCGTCATACGGAAACTGAAACGAGGACAGTCACGACTCATGATTGTCTAAGAATGGAAGGCCCATTACTTTGCCCTGCGTGTCAGCGTTTACCTAAATCTTTGATCTGATTTTTCGCGATAGAGAACAAAAACAACACCCGAACTCATCCATGTTAGCTGTACAGATGAGCTATCAATCAAACAGCTCATCAATAATAAACTTTGAGCTGACACAGTCATTTGTGAAAAAAATAATTTACTATTGATTCATTTTTGATTCACTTTATACCCGTATGCTGAAGACCAAGTCGTCGGCCTTATCAGTTAATTAGCAAATAGCCAACAATCGCGGAATTATTATTTAATATATTGTGTATATGCATACAAACTTAAAACGTTTTGGGATACTGGCGGCAATTGTCCTCGCACCGCTCTTCATTCCAGCAAACATTACTGCTGCTGCAACACACGATACTACTTCACACATGATGGGAGCAACAACAGTGGGCAGCACAACGAAGGTGATGGTCATGAAGCATTTGTGTAATGCAAATATTAAAAATCTTGCAGACTTCGAGGCACTTGAAGCAGGAAGAAGCCCTGTGGCCGCACTTGCAAACACCGTGCTCAATTGTCCAACAACAGGGCTTGTTGGCGATGAGGCTGCAACAGGAACGGTGTCATCGCCCCGCGAGTCCTTTGCATTCACCATATCTGGCGCTGGGATGCCTGCACAGACTCTGGGAGATGCGACGTTCGAAAATGGAAAGGTGTGTGAGTCTAATATCAATATCGATGTAAATAGCGACGGCACAACTTCGCCTGCTACATGTCTTGATATCTCGCATTACGCCTTTGCGTTGGGAGCCACAACAAATGGTGACTATGTGGTCACTGAAACAAGTGCACCAGCAAACCGGCATTTTGGCACATTGCGCCTTACTCCAACAGAATTGGCAATGAACAATGATGCTGCCTCACTACAGTCCATCGATGCAGCAAACGGCAAAATCTATCTCCGCACAAATAGTGACACAGACAAGATGGTCATGCTCCACATCTATAACTTCGTCCACGGCACTACAACAGTAGAAGATGACGACGACGATGATGAGATGGGACATGACGGTAAGATGTGTCATGGCCATGATGCAAGCGGAAACATGGTGTGGATGACAGCAGGGGACGACCACGGTCATGATATGAATGGCAAAGATGTACAAATGGAACATTACTGTGCGACCGACCGTATGGATATGGACGACAGCGACAAGCTCGAAGAGATCGAGCAACTATATGAGCAAATGATGATGATGCAAATGAAAATCATAAAGTTCCTCAAGGAACTTCTCGCAAGTCACTAGTACGAGTTCTGCAAACTTAACTACACTTGAACCAAAAACAGCCAAATGGCTGTTTTTGGTATTTTAGGTTGGATGGGCCGTGTAGTTCCTATTGTTTAAGTACAACGTTTGCGATGGAGAGTGCACTACCTCGATCGGTGGTGGTGCAGGGCGTGTCACAAGCGCCGTCAGGGCCAACCGCAAAGAATACAGTGAGCGACGTTGCTCCTTTTGGGGCTTTGAACTCGTGCGATGCGTTTTTCCACGCGATATAGCCTTGGCCGCCCGGCTGAGGCGGGACCATGTTCCCGAGAATCTCATAACGATAGACCCCTGGAGCGAATGTATACCGCGCAATTGCACGAGAGCGATTATTGTATGCCTGAAATTGATAGGACAGCGTAAATTTTCTGTGCTTCACTATCGGGACATCGGTGAAGTACCACTTTGCGTCACCATCTCGATAGTCGCCGACACTAACACTGAGTGCGTAGCGTGTATCGGGAGGACAAATAGGTCTAAATGCGTACCCGAAGCGGACATCATCCACAGAGTAGGGAAGCTGCGACGCAGAATAAAAGAGACAAGTCACCACCGCATGTTGAGGAGTGTTTGCGCCATATCCGCCGCGCAACCAATGAAGGGGATTTCCGGTTGCCACCCCAGATTCAAATGTAGGATTAGCAATGAGATTGTACGGCTGAGGTGCCGCAAGCGCTGTGTTTCCACCAAGGAGAACAGAGAAAACAAAAAGCAGAAGGATTGAATATGTTCTCAATTTCATATGTTTAGTTAATTCTCTAGTATTCTCAATAAAAAAACAGTATAGCATGGGGAAATGTAGTTCACACAAAAGAGAAAACAAGGAAATTTTTTTTAAGATAATATCGTACAAATCATAAATGAAATTTAACCAAAAAAACCGTGTACTGTGTACGCGGTTTACTCGAAATTAGTGTGGGATCGTAAACAAGCCACAGTGATAGTTGCCTTCGAGTCGGCCGCAAACGCTTGCATAAAGGACAAGTTTCAAACCACGATGATCGACATCGACCCCTGCGACACATGCGCCGATAACCGGATCCTCGTATGCTATCGAATCGTGTGCGACAAATGAATGTTTCACTTTCTTGCCGTGCTGCGCAATGAACGTAAGTAATTCTCGCGGATACGCACCGCGTATGCCGGGATACTTTTTCTGCGCTTTCTTCATCATTTCGCCGAGTGCGAAATAGTTCTTTTCCGGCACGATGCGCGCGAGACAAAGGGTTGCTTTAGTCGGACCTTCGCGCATTTGGTCTATGCCGCGATAATAAGGATCGACGCTTGCGAATACGCAGTCATCAATCATTTTTTGAATATCGATTCTTCTACTGATTGAAAGTTCAGCTGATTTGATGAGTTCAAGTCCTGGGATGTCAAACATTCAAAGTTCCATTTATTAAGTTGTCTTAGAGCAGTATGTCGAGGAGGCGCATTTCTGTCAACGCCCTGTTTGATAAAAAAAACAGCACATCTTGCGATATGCTGTACTGACGTGTGTCTATTTATTGAAGCGGACGTCCGAGCAGGTTTTGGAAGTATTTCCGAAACTCCTCGGTGCGTACCTCACGCTCACTTGGGTGCAGCGTTTCTTCAATGTGGCGAAAAAGAGATGGGATGAACGTTGTTCCGCCTGTGCCTATGGGATTTTTGTTTCCCGTTAACTTGCGTTCAATGCGTGCTATGTGCGTGATCGCGAGAATATAGTGTTCTCTACGAAAGAGTGCTGCAGCGAATCGCAACTTCACAAGCGCGCCCTGCACCTCCTTGTCACGCTTCTCCCAAGCATCCCAGGTACAGTCGTGATCCCGAAAACGTATGCTGTCCTTGAAGTGATGAACAAGGCGGCGATGGGCAGGCGGTGTGTTAAATGCAAGCATTCGCCTTAGATGTGCACTGAGGTTTTCTGAGCGATGACTGATGCACAAGAACTTATCGAATGCGGGCATAATGGAGCTTTGCGCTCCGGTCTGCCCATCGAAGTACTGTGGTTTGTCATTAAACTCCGAGACACCTTCGTAGATGACTCCTTGCGGTATCTTGGAGAATCCTGCAAGGTATGGCCGCACACAAGTGAAGTACGTTTCAGAATCACAACGCTCACTCATGCGCGACAGCGTTTGCTGCATGGCGATAAGTGTTCGTGTCATATCTACGAGCGCGAGAAGAAGTTCGTCGCTATTTCCTGTTTTGCGCCCGTCTTCAGCTCTAAACATTGCTTCGAGCAGTGATCCCGCAATCCGTTCGATCTCGACGTGGATCGCGACAAACCAATCTTCAGCGACAAACGCTTCCGGCGCTTGCGATGAATTGAAATGCTGGATCATCGTGACATTCTCTGCCGTGATAGGTCCATGGGGATTAATACGTTTCCAATTCTTGAGCGCATAGCTTGCGTACACAAGTAAAGGCGACACCCCAAGTAGTTTCCCCAGCCGACATGCCAACACCGCGAGTGATGCCGGAATACGATCGTTGGGTACTTTGGGAAATCTCGGATTGCCCCACACCACAGCTTGCAAAAGAAAATCGACTGAGATGGCAACGCGCCAGAGAACTCCCTCTGGCACATCCTCAAGTTTGCCCGCAAAAACAGGCAGCTTCGTGAGCTCTTCTTGGAACCGACCACTCCTCAGTAGTTCCGGGAGTTCCTCGCCCATTTTGAGCCATGGCAAAAAACGCGCTCGATAGGGAAGCGGGACTTCGACAATCGGGTCCGACGCACCCATGAATCCGCGCTCTCGTGTACAGCCATATCGCGACAATACTTGATTTTCCTTCAGCACCTGCAGCAATAGACTCGACATAGCACCTCCATTACTAGTACATCCTTTTTGACTATACCGATAATTGTGTTTTTTTCAATTGAAATTTGATAACATTGCCTTATCTATTGACATCCAGACGATTCGATGTATGTTTATTGTGGATATTTTGGAATAAAGTTCTTGTATGAAAATCACAGGACTCGACATCGGAGAGTTTCCGACACAGGGCCGGCTACTACAGCTGAAGGTATCCGTCTATCTTGGAGGGGACCTTTCAAAGCCTACGATCATGGGAACGGTGGTCCGGCATGATCTTGATGATCCACATAACATGATTATCTCGCTTCCCAATGGGAGATATATTTTCGCTCATGAATGCGTTTATTGTGTTTCTTCGGCATTCTAGAAAGCTCGTCATTTGGCGGGCTTTTTTTGTTGTATTGAATTTTTTCAATCAGAACATTTCATTGACAATTTGGATATTTGTCAATAGGCTGTATGAGGAGTGCTTAGGAGGTGAAAATGAAATTTATTTCAGTACTGCTCGGTCTCGGTTTACTGTCAGCCACACCCATTGGAATCTCAGCTCCGCTCTTTCCTGGCATCATGCTGATTCCCCATGCCACCCCACGAGTTGTGCCTCGGGTGCCGGCCACCTGGCGCTATGACATCCACTGTGATGCAGGAAAAACACTAATTGTGGAAGAATGGCAGAGAAATGAGATTGGCGAAGTGCGGCGCACGATTGCAATCAGCACCATGGCAAGGAATACCTATATGCTCGGTGTGGCTGGGCCAATGCTGTTTACACAAATGAAAACTGAGCACGGTAGATTTACGGATGTACAGATTGACCTGTGGGAGAGCAATATAAGCACAGATAGCCCAAACTATTATTTGAAGACAAAGCAAAAGCCAAATGACTGCACAATAATGAAGAAAGAATAACCGCCAAGTATCTCGGCGGTTTTTTATATGTGAAAAATTGCGTTGTCGGGAGAATGCAAAAAAGAAAAGATAGTATATAATCCAAGATACATGGAGGCGCCACCGAATATACTTATTATTGAGGACTCAGCACTCATTCGGGCAACGGCACGTGAAGCGCTCCTCACTGCCGGGTATCGTGTTTGTGAGGAAGAAAACGGCAAGGATGGACTCTCACGAGCGCTTCGTGTACATCCTAATCTCATTATGCTCGACCTTATAATGCCCGTGATGGACGGGATGACCATGTTCAAGCTCCTCCGCGAGGACGAATGGGGGGCCACAGTGCCAGTGATTATTTTGACGGGGTCAAAAGATGAAAAATTTGTTGCGGAACACACGGAGGAGAAGCTGGATTTTTTGCTCAAAGACAAATGGATTATTGATGAGGTTGTCGAAAGAGTTACGTTGCGATTAACGCAGTCGTTAAAATAAATGCGCTGCTTGTTCATCCATCATTACTACACTTCTTGTTTATAAAATAACGAATTACTATTTATGGATACACAACAAAAAGTTTTGATTATTGAGGACTCGGCGCTCTTGCGGGCTGTGGTACGCGAAGCACTAGAAGGGGAAGGCTTTCAGGTGACTGAAGCTCCGAATGGAAAGGAGGGGCTCGCCACGGCTCTTGCTACACATCCAGACCTCATCATGCTCGACCTCATGATGCCGGTAATGGGCGGAATTGAAATGCACGGACTTTTGCGCCAGGATTCCTGGGGAGCAAGTGTGCCTGTCATAATTCTCACGGGAACGAAAGATGAAAAGATCGGCCCGATGCTTTCGAGTGACCCCCACCTCGATTTTCTGCTCAAGGAAAACTGGATGATGGACGAAGTGGTGATGAAAGTGAAGAAGGGTCTCGGTATGGATGTGGTGATCGAGCACGTGAAGCGCGGGCTCGGGGTGGCATAATTTTTGATGATATACAGAGATGCACTACGACGGTTTTTTGTGACGTACACCTCACATCTTTCGGTGGGCGCATTTCTTGTAGGTTTTGTGATAGACAATCTCTCACTTCCGCGGATCGATCATCCTGTTGCGCATCTGATCCTCTTCACTTATCTCGTGCTCGCGGGGACGGCCATCGTACTTTCTGCGCTGTACGCGCGGGGGCACACTCCGGCGAAGTTTCTGGTGGCTATTGCGCCATTTTTACCGCCGTTTATTCAATTTATTTTCGGAGGGTTGTTCAGCGCGCTATTTGTGTACTATTTCCGCAGCGCTTCACTTCTTGGAAGTTGGGCGTTTATTTTCTTGCTTCTCGGGATGATAATCGGAAATGAAGTTTTTCGCTCGCGATACAACCGGCTTCCGTTTCAGCTGAGCGTCTTCTTTATGACCCTCTTCGGGTTTATGATCTTTTATTTGCCCCTTCTTTTTAATCGGCTTGATGGGTTTATGTTTTTCCTGAGTGGCACTGTCAGTCTCATTGTTGCTGCGTTGTTTATGGCGCTCATGTTCGCCATCGCCCCAACACTTATGAATGAGGTGTGGAAGCGAACGACGTTTGCTGTCGCGGGAATTTTTCTGTGTTTTAATTTTTTATATGTTTCGCGAGCAATTCCGCCTGTCCCTCTCGTCTTGCTTACGGCAGATGTGTATCACGACATTACGAAAAACGCGGTAAGTGGTTACGTGGGCAAAGAGGAAGCTCAGACATGGTACGAGCGTCATATTGCACTCTCCCCCTCATATAGTTTCGCCGAAGGAGAGCAAGCCTACTTCTACAGTGCGATATTTGCTCCGGCCGAATTTGCGGTGCCCATCTATCATGAATGGCAATATCGCGACGAAGCGAATGATGAATGGGTGACCAGTATGCGAGTACCTTTTTCTATATATGGGGGGAGGGGTGGAGGATATCGCGGATATTCAATCAAAACAGACGCCTCGCCCGGGCCATGGCGAGTGCTGGTGAAGACGGCTCGCGGGCAAGTATTGGGGGAGCATGCGTTCACTGTTGTCAGGGAGAATACGACGCCGGCACTCTATGAAAGAGAGCTATAATTACAAGTTTTGTAGAGGGGGAAAAATGGTGTAGGATAAGGAAAATACATTAGGAACGTAAGGAGAATAATTTTTAATATATGAGCAAACACAAGAACAAGGAACATCATAAGCCAAAGCAGAGCAAAAAACCCAAAGAAATATTGTGGTGGCTCATGGCAACTCTCG
The DNA here is from genome assembly GCA_043736515.1 of bacterium. Classification (GTDB taxonomy): domain Bacteria; phylum Patescibacteriota; class Minisyncoccia; order Phycocordibacterales; family UBA6899; genus MHLP01. The sequence goes on along the minus strand of JAYTCK010000027.1, from coordinate 1,357 downwards.
TCGTCGTGGGTATAGGGTATTTTGCTATGGCAGCAGAAAAGCGACCGCCGTCATCGGTTACGACGCGTGAGGTGGCGATGACCTGTACGACCGACATGGCGACGGCGTATCACATTCATCCGACGATAGCGATTAGCATCAATGGTGTCGCACAAACTATTCCTACCAATGTAGGCATAAAACCGGGGTGTATGTTTGCGCTCCACACTCATGAAAACACAGGACGTATTCATGTAGAGTCACCGGAGAAACGCGATTTTACTCTTGGCGATTTTTTTGCCATCTGGGAGAAACCGTTTAGCAGCACACAATTATTTGACCAGATAGTTGATGATGCGCATGTCGTTCGCGTGACAGTGGACGGGGAGCCTGTTGATACATTCGAAAATACGATATTGAAGGATACAGCCCGAATTGAGATCTCATACGAGGCAAAGAGCTAGGATAATCTCTGGCACAACGCATGACATATTACAACAAGAGGAACGATGGATATGCAGGACTTATGCTCATCGTAGTTGGAGCAGGAATAATTGTTCTTCTTTTTACAAAAATGTATTTGTCGCCTCAAAAAACCACTGATGGAAGTGGAGAATTCCAAGCAATGAACGCAAGCGGAACCATTTCCACAACGGAATTCAGCCGTGCACGAGCAAATGAAGATGCGGCACGTGCTATTGCTGATACACTGAATGCACAGGGTCAAGCGACGAATCTTGAGCTCGCCCCATGAGTGCATTTGGCTCTATCATTTGAGAAAAATCCCACTACTCGCTAAACTTCGGAACTATGATTGGACTCGCACTTACTCCTGAACAATTTACGACACTCCTCCGCATGGTCTATATTGGCAACACTGTTGCTAATGGGCATCGCACAGAGGAGGATTTTATCAAAGAATATGACGACTTTGAGCAGTTTATCTTTGCTCGGGCCAAGGAAGTGGGCTTCCCGGCGGCAACGTGGAGACACGAGGTGGATGGAGTTGAGCATAACCACCCCTCGCTCATTTTCGAAAATGATGAAGTACTTGCAAAGATTATCGATGAGTACGATCTCGCTATGAGCATGGAAGTGCTCGCGGAAAAACTCTCGGAGCGCGATGTTGAAGAGGTCCATGGCCCGAATGCAAAAGATCGCATGCCCGAAAAGGATTTTGAGGATCTTCTTCTAGAAAAAGAAGAGGCGTATGAACGCATTTTTCTTACGGAGGGTTTTGATGGGGTATCTGTAAAGGGAATGTCGACAGAAGGATAACCTTTAATTAGCGCTTGAACTGCAGCACTGCCCAAACACATCACAAGGAGTACGCCAGCGAAGGATTCTACGCGGTCGATGGTTCAATCTCCATACGACT
>JAYTCK010000026.1:0-9893 GCA_043736515.1 bacterium | reverse complement strand
CATTTTCTCTAGTTCTGAAATGAGCGCCTCATGGGTCATTCCTGGGAGAAAGTTTTCAAATTTAAACTCATCAATCGCTTTCTCGAGGTTGCTTTTGCGGACAATACGATACTGAAGCATGAGTGAGAACAACACTTCACGTATTCCGCCGTAGCTGTAACCCCAACCATCCATGACATTGTGCTTGCCTGCCATCTCTCCGATGACCCTGTACCACAGCGCCATATATGCATCGTCAGTCCACTCTAGGGGCTTTGCATCGAAAACGGAAGGGGCAATAAATAAGCCGTCTTCAGATAGGCACAATTTGTCTACAAACTGAATGCTTTCTGCGACATTGGGCACAATGACATTTTCGTACAAGTACGCAGGTCCACATTTCCCTGCGAGGGCTTCCCTTGTCAGGACTCCCTCCTTCGTGAGGACTTCGTAAAAGCGTTTGCCGGTCGTAACGGGGACAGTCACGTATCCAATGTGTGCACGTCTGTCGCCACGGAGCGAGCGGAACGCACCCAAGACAACATTCAGTTGTTTGCGATGCGGATCTGAGAGTCTCGCTACTGTATCGTGTACATCGCGCAGGAGAGAAGAAGTACCACCAATAGCAGTTCGTGTCTGCATGAGAATTCCTTATGTAAAAAGAATTTGCCTCCGTCAGACTATACTAAACACTCAAATAAATCAAAAAAAACTCCCAGAGGAAAGGAGTTTCATTCTATCGACCACACTTGGACGTAACCGCCGTATCTGTGTGCGAGTCTCACGGCAAGTCTCCCTACGCGGAGGTGGAGACGACTATCGTTTCTGACACGCAAACGGAGTGGAGATTTTAATAGTTCAGGATCGTTGCCCTCACATGCTATTGGGTAGCATTCATAAAATACAAACGTTACTGTTTTCACTCACAAAACTCCTTTTAACTCTCCTTCAACTATATAACCTTCCGTCGCAAAAAACAAAATCATCCGCTATTCTGCGGATGAATTTGAGTTGTGTGAATGGTTTTTTAGGCTACTGTTTCACCTTTGCGCAATTTTACTCTCGAGCGGACAGGTTCGCGGCGCTTTTCTACTTTGATGGTGATCTCGCCTTCTTTCATTCCAACAGTAACAATACCCCCATGCATCATGCGCTCCTTGATGATTGTTGAGGCTATCGGGGTCAATATCTTGTCCTGAATGATACGGCGGAGCGGTCGTGCGCCATATTGTGGATTGTATCCCTCCTTTGCGAGATACATCAGGGCATCGTGCGAGGTAATGAGTTTGATGTCTTTGGTTGCGAGCCGTTCACGGAGTTTGTCCACCTGAATGCTCACGATATCTTTAAGTACGTCCGGAGAAAGAATATCGAACATGATGATGTCATCAAGACGGTTTAAAAATTCGGGGCGGAAAAAGTCCTTCAAGCGGTCCATGACTTTGACTTTGACTTGAGCATACTGATCGGCATCAGAATTTGATCCAAACCCAATCGTCTGCATTTTGTCGATGAATTCACTGCCGAGATTGGACGTCATAATAATGACAGTGTTTTTGAAGTTAACCACGCGCCCCTTTGAGTCGGTGAGGCGTCCGTCATCGAGCACTTGAAGCAGGACATTGAAGACTTCGGGGTGCGCCTTTTCTATTTCATCAAAAAGAATAACTGAGTATGGACGATGACGCACCATCTCAGTGAGACCACCTCCCTCATCATAGCCAACATAACCGGGGGGTGATCCGATAAGCTTCGAGACGGCAAATTTTTCCATGTACTCTGACATATCAACGCGGAGGAGCGCCTTTTCGTCATCAAAGAGGAAACCCGCAAGTGCCTTGGTGAGCTCGGTCTTCCCCACTCCTGTTGGTCCGAGGAAAATGAATGAACCTATTGGTCTTCCGGGGTCTGAGATGCCGACACGCGAGCGCTTGATTGCATCGGAAATTTTCTGAATTGCTTCGTCTTGTCCAACAACACGCTTCTTAAGCTCCTCTTCGATACGTCCGAGCTTTGCTGCCTCCTCTTCAAGCATTCGGGAAAGTGGAATACTCGTCCATTTTGCAACGACACGTGCGATATCCTGCTCGGTCACATCCTCGTGCAAAATTCTCCGTGCACTCTGGAGTTTCTTGAGGCGGTTGTTGCTTTCTGCGAGAGAGCGCTCGAGGGCCGGGATCTTGCCGTAGCGAATCTCCGCAGCTTTTGCGAGGTCACTCTTCATTTCCGCATTCTCGGCTTCGAGGCGGAGGGTTTCAAGTTCTTTTTTTGTATTACGAAGTGCGAGAACGAGTTCCTTTTCATTCTTCCACTTGAGCTCGAATTCGCGGGTTTCTTCGCGGAGGTTGGCGATCTCCTCCTGAATGATCTTCATGCGCTCCTTTGTCTTTTTGTTGCCTCCAACTTCACTCTCTTGTTTCAGGGCTTCGTTTTCGATCTCAAGGCGCATGATCTTTCTGTGCGTTGCTTCGAGAATGGGTGGTTTATTTTCGAGCTCGATACGGAGTGATGATGCAGCTTCATCAATAAGATCGACCGCCTTGTCGGGCAAAAATCGATCAGAAATATAGCGACTAGAAAGATTGACTGCTGCCAAAATAGCATCGTCGGTAATACGTACACCGTGGAAAATCTCGTACTTTTCTTTGAGACCGCGAAGAATGGCTACAGCATCCTCCATAGAGGGCTCGTTCACATGGACAGGCTGAAATCTGCGGGTAAGTGCAGGGTCTTTTTCAATATGCTTTTGGAACTCTTTGAGGGTGGTGGCTCCGATTGCGCGAAGTTCTCCGCGGGCAAGGGCGGGTTTGAGCATGTTTGATGCATCCATTGCGCCCTCTGCTGCGCCAGCTCCGACGATAGTATGAATCTCATCAATAAAGAGAATAATCTTCCCTTCTGCGCGCTCTACTTCTTTCATAATCGCCTTCAGGCGTTCTTCGAATTCCCCACGGTATTTTGTGCCGGCAATAAGGAGGCCGAGGTCGAGTGAAACAAGTTCTTTGTCACGTAAAAATTCTGGAACATCGCCCTTGGCAATACGCTGTGCGAGCCCTTCAACTACCGCAGTCTTGCCGGTACCTGCTTCACCGATAAGGATCGGATTATTTTTTGTACGACGTGAAAGAATTTGCATAATGCGGCCGATCTCTTCGTCGCGGCCGATGACGGGATCGAGCTTGTCTTCGCGTGCGAGCTTGGTCAGCGAACGTGTGTACTTGCCAATAGCGCGCATTTTCTTTGGCGCATCGCCATCTCCGCCGCTTTGTTCGCGAAGCTCATAAAGTACGCGCATGACGCCCTCCTTGTCGATACGAAAACGCTGGAGGAGGTCGGCAACGGGCGAAGGAATGTTCATCAGCGCAAGGAAAAGGTGCTCCGTTGAAATAAACTGATCATTGATGTCTTTTGCAACCTGCTGCGAATTCTCGAGGGCTTGAGCAAGCTCAGGAGTAAGGTAGAGCTGGTAAGAAGAGGCGGTTGTCGTGCTGCTTACCGCACCGTCCTCGATCGATTCAATGATGGATTCAGTCATCATAACCGGATCAATTTCAAGTTTTTCGATGATTGAGAGCACCATGCTTTCGTCTTGTAGCACAAGACCGGCCAAAAGGTGCATGGGTGTCACGTGTGTTTGTCCGCGTTCAATAGCGAGCTCGTGGGCTCGTCTAATTGCATCGCGCGCTTTTGATGTGAAATTTCCAAATGGGGGCATGTATATTTATTAACTATAAATCACAAAAATAGTTTCTTATAACACCTTGCTACGCATCGACTCTCTCAAATTTCATCAAGTTGTCTACGTTGTTATATGATACCATGACAACCATGTTTCGTCAAACAATGGCTTATCATGGGGCTTATTGGTTATTGAGCAGCACCGACAGCAGCAGTATTGTTGGTCTTATCTCCAGCACCGAGGGGTTTCTCCGCGGCGGCAGAAGTTGACCTTCCTATAAGCTCAAGCAATCGAGATACTGGATAAATAACGTATTTTGTTGTATCGACGGCAGGGATAACAATGCCTACTGACTGACCGTCGAGGTTGATTACTAGCCCACCAAGATTGTCATCGGGTATTTTAGGGATCGTTTCTATGGCAATGAGGAGAGGTTGGGTTGAAGATGCATCGGTTTTTGCATAGCGGAGTTTTGAAAGTGTTGTTTTGAAAACGGCATCAGCTTCTTTACCTCCCAAGACAACAACTGTCTGGGCAAGTTTCTCAGCTCCGCCTCTTCCAAAACTTACGGCATCAAATGTTTCTCCCGACAGTGCGGTGGTAATTTTCAGGAAAAATATTGGATTCTTTCCGTCCTGATTATTCATTGGGATCGCCTTGTAGTTTTTGCCTCCAATAGTCACCACATAATCATCCTTTGGTGTACCCTCGCTGAGTAAACTTGTTGTTTCGCAAGCAATGAGTCCGTCACGCGAAACGACAAATCCGATCGCGGTGGGGTTGCTGGATGAGGCAGAGAGAAATATTTGCGCCATGCGCGGCTGATTTTTTTCGACAGCGGCAATGAGCAGGTCCTCTTCTTTTGCGTATACGGTCACTTCTTTGGTGACATTTGTCACCGTGATGGGAGCTAACTCTTCAGGTGACGAGGTCCCCGTAACGACGCGTTCAATCGTACGCTCTACGACGCGATTGACGGTCTGCGTGAGCGTCTGTGGTGCCTCTTCGAGCATTGCGGTAGTGATGATCCCCGTTGCGATTGAAACAACGAATGACGTGAACATCGTGAGAAGAATCATCTGCTTGTTGTTGAGCTCATCCATAACTCTATTTTAGCATACTGAATGGAAAATTACGCACAGTAATGGTGTGTATAAAAAAACGACCCCGATTGGGGTCGTTTATCTCACTGCTTCGTAATTTCAATCTTCTCGCACGTTACGCTAACAGAAATACTGAATGATTTGCGTTCGATAAATCGCGCATATTCCCTGCCTTCTCCGTAGGGTGTGTTGTGACGAGCCAATACAAGCACTACACCGGTTCCCACCTTTTTGTTTCCACGGATCAAATTGGCTGCTTCGTCCAGGTCCATATCAATCGACGAAATGCCGTTGATTGACCTCACAACATATGGGTAATATGAGTGCCTACCAAACATTTCGGTTCGAGCAGCTGGCGAACCACGCGATGCATTAAAGGCAATCACACGCGCACCCTTGGGTCCCATGCCAAGACTCAGTCCGGTACCAACATAGGTCTCCTTGGACTTTTTGACTGTCCTACCCACACCCTTTAGTTCATAGCCTTTTGAAATGAGATCATCGACCGCTTTGCCGAATGCCAATTCTGAAGCTGGGTCATCAGTTTTTTCACACAGGACAACGGTGTCTTTTGCGTGCGCAGAGAGGGCGCAAAGAGGAATTACGAGCGCAGAGAGAAATCGAATCATCATCTACTCCAGGTTGTCGAACAAAACAAAACCTCACTGAAACTATCAGAGAGGTTTTGATTATGCAAGGATGGAGGCGGGCTTTATCCCAAACGTTTTTCCGCCACCGACCAGTCTATCGCATTCATGAAGGAGGCAATATAGTCTGCACGCTTGATACCATAATCAGAAATATATGCATGCTCGAATACGTCCATGACGAGTATGGGCTTCCCGCCCGCAAGATGCCCACCATCGTGTTCGTTGACCCATGTGTTAAACACCATTTGCTTTTCTGCATCATACGTAAGGACTGCCCAGCCGATACCGCGCATTGCACCGACGGCAATAAAATCTTTCTTCCAATTCTCGACCGAACCCCACACATGCGTGAGTACCTTCTCGAGCTCACTACCTTCTGTGAGTGCGACACCACCATTTGCCATGTTCCCAAAATACAGCTCGTGGAGACGCATACCATTCCACTCCCACCCAAAGCGACGAGTGAGCTCGTTGTACTCGGGAGTCCCCGCGGCATGCTTACCAGCGCGCAGCATTTCAATCAGTGAGTTGGTATTTTTCACATAGCCCTCATAGAGGGTGAAATGATTCTTGAGAAGCGTGTCACTAAATCCGGGAGTTCCCAAAAGTGCTTCAAAGTTTTTTGCGGTGTACATAAATTAAAATAGTTACTAATAAGAAATAAGTGGCAACAATATGTAGTGTACCAAGGTGAATGAAATTCCTGATGAATTATATCATTGTCCGAAAAGGCGTTTGCGAAAAAAGAACACAGTGGGTAAATTCAACAACGAGGAGAGAAACTTCCAAGTAAATTGGGGTATGATAAGGACCAAATTGGTCGCTGCGTAGAACAACATTGCACCTTCAATAAGGATGGCCACCGTGGTGGATACAAATGTCCGGAGCACAAGGAAACGATCTCCTGTATATCGGCGCATTGCGGCATAGATTGATGCGTCGGCAACTTCTCCGAAGAAAAGTCCTATGAGTCCGAATGTGGCAAGTGCAAGCTCAACATGGATGCCCGCAGCATTCGCGCACGCAATTGCGATACCTTGAGCCAGAATTCCGAACACAATCATACGCAGTGTAATTTTGAGTCCATACCGTTCATTGACGACGTCAGCCACGAGAAAGAGCAAAGTTGAGACTACAGCTGAGAGACCGATACGGAGAGGGTCAAGGGAGAGAAGGTACTCAGGTGAACCGATGAAAATAAATTGGAAAAGCACGGACAGCACGCAAAAAAATACCGTGAATGAAAGGATATGCATCTTTCTATTCTAATCTACTGCTTGTGTGGACACAACCATCGTACTCTGGATAACGTTGAGTGCTTCGATGAATGTATCGATATCTTCGCGTGTGGTCGCTCGGCCGAACGAGAGCCGGATACCACTTGATGAACGTGGTGTGTCCCCTCCTTCTTGTAGTGCAAGCAGTACATGTGATGTTTCTGCGTCCTGCTCATTGCATGCACTTTTTGTTGCAACAGCAATTCCTCGTACGTCGAGTGCGAGTACGATGAATTCGTGATCGACTGCGGGTAAAGAGAAATTTATATTATTGGGCAAGCGATCCTTTGTCGTACCATTCACGACGAGTCCTTCGATAGTGAGTAATTTTTCGATAGTATAGTTACGGATCTCCGTGAGTCTTTGTGATTCTTGTGCCGCAATGGCTCTCGCAATGATGAATGCCTCCGCGAATCCGACAATGCCCGGAACACTTTCTGTACCCCCGCGGTATCCCCTTTCCTGTCCTCCTCCGACGATAAGCGCAGTGAGTGGAATACCGCGTGCAACATAGAGGAGCCCTACACCCTTCGGTCCATAGATCTTGGCACTGTTGAGCGTAAGGAGATCGACTCCAAGGCTCGGCACACGCATGTCGCAGTAATTTGCAGCTTGGCATGCGTCGGTATGAACGAGGGGGTATATATCATCACCGGATGGTGGAGTGTCGCGCACAACGCCGCGCACTTCTTTTTTCCATTTACGAATCGCTTTGGCAATTTCTTTGATTGGTTGAATGGTGCCGATCTCATTGTTGGCATACATGACCGAGACAAGAACGGTTTCTGTAGTGAGCGCATCCTTGAGCGCGTCGAGATCGACAAGGCCTCCCGCGTCGACAGGAAGTCTCGTGACCCGCACACCCTCTGCTTCAAGCTGCAAGGCGGCACCCAGCACCGCATCGTGTTCAATCGCACTCACAATGATATGAGGGGTTGCATCGTGCGTCTTTTGCCATGCACGCACCGTGCCGATCAGTGCAAGGTTGCACGACTCGGTGGCACTTCCGGTAAAAATTATCTCATCGGCGCGCACTTCCAGTTCGTCAGTAATTTGTTTACGGGCATGATCAATAGCTTTCCTCGCAGCTATGCCTTCCGCATGGATGGCACCCGGGTTGCCATATGCCTCACCCCAAAATGGTTCCATCGCCTTAAGCACTTGTGGGTCAACAGGAGTCGCCGCAGCATGATCGAGATAAATACGCTTCATGTTGGCAAGTGTAGAATAGTTGCTAATATTTGCAACAACAGAATAGCGCTGATAGGCTAAATTGAGATAAAAAAGGAGAACGTGTGAAGGCACTTCGCAGTGAGAAAGCGCGTATTTTTTTGAACTCGGAAAACCCCGAGTGCAAATCGGTTCATGGCACATTGCTCACTCAGGCTATTGCTAAAGCGGAAATCGCTCGTCAGTCGCGAGGAAAATTTCACTGTCCCCACTGCAACCAAGATTTCACATTTACCGTTTCTGCTCCAGTAACTCTCATATAATAAGCACTGATAGGTGCTTTTTTATTGCCTGAAATTTTCTAGTTTTTTACAAAAACCATTCGTCGCGATATGATGTATATATGTCTCCCGAACTCATTGCGATTATTCTCCTTGGCGCAGCGATCATTGTCCTCCTCGCGTGGATTATTCTTCTTGAGCAACGTATAGGAAATATGCTTTCTGGAAAAAATGGCGCATCTCTTGAAGATTCCATAAATGCAAACCGCGATACAATCAATGATCTTGTTCGTTTTCGTGCTGCCGTCGAAGCGGAACTCGGAAATCTCGATGCACGAATTAAGAAAAAAATTCATGGTGTGAAAACCCTTCGTTTTAACCCCTTTGCCGGCACCGGGAGCGGCGGCAATCAAAGCTTTGCTACATCATTTCTTAACGAAGAGGGTGATGGCGTTGTCATCTCATCGCTCTACTCTCGCGAGAAAGTGAGCGTCTTTGCAAAACCCGTGAAAGCTCGTGTCTCCGAATTTGAATTGACCGACGAAGAAAAAGAGGTGCTCAAGAGCTAGCAGAAGAGCGGGGTCCCTTCCTGAGCTCTGATTTGTGTGGTAGTATCGCCATATTACAGATATGGCTCAAAAAACCCCCACACCCACAGCCCGACCTCCCATTGTTGTTATCATGGGACACATCGACCACGGCAAGTCGACACTTTTGGACTACATAAGAAGTGCAAATGTTGTTGCAGGTGAAGCCGGCGGTATCACACAGCATATTTCCGCCTATGAAGTGACGCACAAGACTAGCGATGGTGAGCTGAAGCGCATTACCTTCCTTGATACTCCCGGGCACGAGGCATTTAAGGGCATGCGTGCTCGCGGTGCACGCGTTGCTGACATTGCGGTGCTTGTCGTCTCTGCCGAGGACGGAGTGAAGGCTCAAACGCTTGAGGCATACAAATCCATCAAAGAGGCCGAGATCCCCTTTATCGTTGCAATCAATAAAATCGACCGACCCAATGCGAATGTTGAGCTCACCAAGCAAACACTTGCTGAAGCTGAAATTTTTGTCGAAGGATACGGGGGCCAGATACCCTGGGTGGCCATCTCCGCAAAAACAGGAAAAGGTGTCCCGGAGCTGCTTGATGTCATGCTTCTTGTCGCAGAACTCGCAGAGCTCAAAGGTGACGCATCAAAGCCCGGAGAAGGAGTGGTCATTGAGTCGCACATGGATTCTAAAAAAGGTATTACTGCTACGGTAGTGATTACGGACGGAACTTTCTCGCGCGGTATGTATGTTGTGGCTGAAACCTCCATGGCACCCGTGCGTATTATGGAAAACTTTATGGGGAAACCTATCCCCGAGGCTACTTTCTCCTCCCCCATCAGCATTGCAGGCTGGACCGAATCCCCCGCTGTTGGTGCTGTAGTGCAGGCCTTTGCCAGCAAGAAGAGTGCCGAGGAACGCGTGGGCGAAGCGGCAAAAAATCCGACCAAGGCTTTCGAGCGTGTTGATATGAACAAGGATACTGTTGTTATTCCGATTATTTTGAAAACGGATGCTGCGGGCACACTTGAGGCAGTACAGGGCGAACTCGCGAAACTCAAACACGAACGTGTTGTCGTCAAGATCATTCAAAAGGGTGTCGGGCCAATTTCAGAAACTGATATAAAGTCAGCGCTTGGGTCAGGCACGACACTTGTTGTTGGATTTCACACAAAAGCTGATGCACCTGCGACTGATCTTGCCGCGCG
>JAYTCK010000025.1:0-3718 GCA_043736515.1 bacterium | reverse complement strand
CCCCAACCGGTAACCCACAAAGAGATTCTCGACCTCTATGAACAATATTCCGGAATATCCCTTGGAAAGACCTATATACCCGCTTCCGAGCTCAGCGTAAAAGCCCCCCGCTCAAATACCGTTTTAAGCCCTAATAAGCTTAATTCCTTGGGTTTGGGACTACCACCAACCAAAGAGAGTCTGGCGCGCATTTTGAAGCAATACGTGGAGCTGAGAAAGACAGCGGACTTAGATTAGCGAGGGCTGTCTTTTTTGCCCACAAGGTGGGTCAAAATATTATGCGCCCTTTTGTCCCAAGCGTATTGCAGCACATCTTCCCTTGCGCGCCGGGCAAGTTTTGTCGACAAGGTCTCATTCTTCAGTAGTTGAGATATCCCCTGAGCTAAAGCCTCGGGATCGTTCGGAGGGACAAACAAGGCACTTCCCTCGTGTAAGATCTCCTTTAAGCTCGGCACATCAGAAGCAACTATTGGTGTCCCGCTTGCCATGTATTCAAAAAGTTTCATCGGGGAAGTATAAAGTCGAGCATCATCACTTTGTGCACTGTTGGGAAGCACCACAACATCGGCAGCGCGTAGGTAATATGGGATGTCTCCGTGTGCACGATGCCCAAGAATAAGTACATTATTGGTTTTGCCATATTTTTTTCTAAATTCAAAAATGTCCCGTTCCGTTCCCCCAACAAAAACAACCAGTGTCGTATCCAGCATTTTTATTGCTGCCTCACCGAGCACGTGTGCGCCCTTTCGCACATAAAGGTGTCCGGAGTAGAGGACAATTTTTTTTTCGTGTGGCAGTGAGAGTTTACTACGGCAATCACGTCTTTCGTCTTTTACAGTAAACCGAGCAATATTGACTCCATCAGGTGCCACTATCATTCGTTCATCGCTTACACCCTTTGTCACCAAAAAATCCCTGAGTCCTCGTGAGATCGGAGTAAGCAAAAGTGCATAACGGGCAACTCTTGAGGTAATAAAATTCCATCTCGCGTAATGGACCTCCCACGCAAAACGCTTCATAAAAAAACTTAACACAAAAAGTATGAGCTCATCGCGACAATAGATAATAGCACTGCTTTTCGATACATAACGCAAAGCCGAAAGCGAAAATGACAAGGTCTGAATGAGAAATCCGATTCGCCCAAAACGTACCAAGTCCCACGTAGAAAGTCGTGTAATGATAAAGCTTGGAGGAAGGGCGTAATACACGAATGGATCTTCGTGTATCTGATTTATTCTTTTGGGGACACAGAGTTCGACTTCGGCACCAGACTTGGCAAAAGCGGCGCACATCTCCATAATCTGCACACCATGCGCCCTTTCGGTCGGTAGTCGAATATTGGCTATATAGAGGATTTTAGTCATATTTATGACAACACGGGTACGAAGAAAGAAGTATCAGCCGCGTTCGTGCATACCACATACCTCAATTTATTTTTTTATCACAAACATGAAACCGAGAGGAAACTGCTCTTTCATGTTCGGTCGCAATCGGAGTAAGAGCAGATCAAATAGATAATACCAGCAAAAGAGCGGTAAGCGGAGTAAGCGGGGAGCAAAAAGCATAAGATTGTTGTAATTAACAAGGAGCGGACCTCCGCCTACAACAACAATGTTTATTTCAGAAAATTGTTGTTCGGTAAAAAGTTCCCGCAAAGCTTCCTTGGTATAGCGAAAATAATCATGCGGGTCGGGATGATAGTTAATAAGAAACGGGACAAACCCAACAAGCGTACCCCCGGGCTTCAAAACTCGAGCAACCTCGCTGAGTAGAAATTGATGATGGTAAATGTGCTCAAGAATGTTGAACATGAGCACCTGATCGACGCTTGAATCTGTTCTTGGTAGCGGGTCAGTTTCAAAATTTATCTGCACTGCTACGCCAGACGAAGGGACGAGATCGAGCCCAATTACCTCCGTATTTTTTTCCTGCTTGAGGTAAGGAAGATAACTCGCACCTCTTCCACCCCCAACATCAAGCACCTTCCCCGAGAGTGTGATTCCTCTCACCGAATAATGCATAAGGGCACGGGCCAAACTATTCCCGCTAGTTATTTGACTGATGAGGAATAAGAACATATCGGTTAGGTTTTTTGTTTAACAGCAACAATAACAAGCGTTTCAATATACTTATCAGTAAATTTCGAAAGAATAAAATATAGTGCATTCAAAACTTTCTTTTTTATACTTTCCCTAAAGGTTGGATTAAGTGTGTAGACATAAGAAATATCAATAACAGAAAATCCATTTTTTTCCAATAACTTCTTTAGCGTTCGGGTATTAAAATACATTGCATGATCCTTGTTTACTGTGGGTTCGTATTTTGTGATCTTCTCAGCCAAATTAAAGAGGTTAAAGCAATTCGGGGTCGTAAGAATTAATTTTCCCTCTGTGGTGAGATTCTTTTTACACGAAGTGAGAAATGCTCCGGGATTTGAGAGGTGTTCGATAAGATCGCCAGCAAAAATAGTATTAAATTGCAGACCAAAATCAAATTCCTCAGCATTCCCTTTTTTGTAAAAAGAGGATGCCTGAGGCAATGACGATTCGTCGTAATCAATGTCTATGCCATAAACATTTTTTGTCTGTGCCATAAGGAACCGATGTGGCCAACGTGGATCGTTTATCTGCATACCTTGCCCCCAAAAACCTACATCTAAAACTACCGAATTATCGTCAATAAGTGCTGCAATTAATTCTTTTTTGTCGTGGTAAATCATATTGCGCTTGTCTCTTGCTCTTGCTTTCTACAATCGTAAACAGTAGCCGACATTTTTCGATCTGTTTCTCTATAGATTATTTTGCATGAATCGAGATATGCCTTATATTCCCCTGCCGGAGGTCGTGGTGCATCTAGCTCAAAATAATAATTGGTTGCCATCGCAATCTTGGTATCAGCACTAAAAAGATACAGACGTCCCTGATATTTGTCCATTCTTCGTAGCTCGTCTCCACCCGTGTCATTGTATGCAAGAACTTTATCAATCCTTGTATCACTCTCAATGAATTTCATCGCATTTGTAAGAAGTTTGGGTGCGGACCCATTAATAAGGCCGAAGTGATATTCTTCCGCAAATGAAAGGTTATACATAAACACGATGGGAAGAAGGATGGCGAGCATATGTTTAGCTTGTAGTGGTTTTCTCAAGGATGCAGCGAGCAGGAACATGCTGACAACCCACGTTAACCCCATATAAAGGAACGACACATAAAAACTGAGAGGGCCTGACCCGCCATGAAACGAGAAAATAAAATCCCATTCCAGAGTGAGTGCTCGGTAAAACCATTCCGACTTCGGGTGAAGGGGTGGAATATAATGCGGAATAAACTGAAGGAGTGCCACTCCCAGTGCCACAACACACCCAATTAAAATATATATCTTTGTTGACTCTGTGGGCTTACGAATTTCATTTCCAAACACTGCCGATATCGTCGCTGCCCCAAAAGCAGCAAGAGGAAGCATGATGAGTTGCAAATAACGATCAAGTGCTGCTTCCGAGAAATCGAAGAGGACAATATAGAAAATAAAGGAAAAAATTAAAAAGAAGAAGAAGGGGCGCAGGCGCAATAACGTACCCTTTGGTGCAAAAAAAGGCACAAGGAGGAGCGGAGATGCGTAAAGGATAGCCTTCGCGCATTGAATCCCGATTTGCAGCCACCCCCGGTCAGCCTTAAAAAAGTGTTCCCAGTATTTGAGTGATTGATCGAGGTTGAAAAAT
>JAYTCK010000024.1:0-3747 GCA_043736515.1 bacterium | reverse complement strand
TCGCAAACTTCGCACGATAGAATCCTCCGTTCGTGTATTTTACGATTGCTCCACCCAGATACTGCTGCCCGCCCACCCAATTAGGGTAGTTGCAGGTGATATTCGTTGGTGCTGGTGCGGAAACCGGAGCAGGAGCGGGAGTTGTGGGACACACGGGAATAGTGACAGAGACGGGAGCGGTCACTCCGATACCACGCACACGGTATGAGTAGACGCCGGGAATGTATCCGGGGAGCCACGTTGCGTCGACATGTGACGTTGCATGTGAGGCACCGGTCACCTCAAAGGTAGTGTCATCTGGGGACTTACGTTCTAATAAATATTGTGAAGCTCCGGATTCGGGACTCCACGATGCATTCACAAGAGGAACTCCATTGTTACAAGTTGCAGCAATAGAAGTAATGGCGAATGATCTCTGTGTTTTTGCGTATGCAAGTGGAGCAAAGACTGGGGCGTACGGGACAAGAAGGCCAAGTGCCAAAACTCCGGTAATGAGTGAGCGATAAGTTAGTTTCATGCAACAAAGTTACGATTAAAGGCCATGAGCGAGCCTGATGTGGCATTAAATGTACGTGGAATTGTGTACAAACACAGGAAAGCTGCAAGGCGGTTTTGTCTGTCGTCACTGCCTGAACATAAAATAAAAATATTTGTTCTTCTTGTGAGACGCAGAAAAAAATAATAACGAACCACTACTGCATCACATATAACATGATGAATTTTGCGTGAATAGGTAGGTGGAACATCAAAATATAAAAAAGGTGTGGATAAAAAATTCATAAAATTCATGAAGTTTTCAACCGCTACACTTCCAACTCAAATATGCTTCATGAACTACGAAAAATCGGTTGACAACAGAGACAAGCCATCCTCTGTTTTGTTTTTTATCTTCCAAAGACAGTTGAAAATAATATTCACTTCCGCTTCATGAGTACTCCTTATGATTCATAACGGATGATATTGTTCAGTTCATCAACAGTACGTGCTATGCAGTACGGAAAGAAAACGGGTAATACTATGTGCGGAATTTTTGGGTACATTGGCAATAAGCAATCAGAGGTAGCAAACATGGTGCGATCAGCACTGTGTGAACTCGAATATCGAGGATATGACTCTTGGGGCGTAGCGACGTCGACCGAAAGCGGCATTGTGACAAAAAAGGCCGTAGGAAAGGTCACCGAAGTCCGCCATGACGAATTCCTTGGTGTAAAAGGCACCATGGCAATCGGGCACTCACGATGGGCAACTCACGGCAATGTGTCGGAAGTGAATTCTCACCCTCACCGAAATCGAGCTGGGGATATTGCAGTCGTCCACAACGGTATTGTTGAAAATCATTCAGCACTTCGTCTGTTTCTTGTAGAGCAGTTGGGCATCCCGGCCGATTCACTTTTTGTCTCCCAAACGGACACGGAGGTCATCCCTCATCTTATAGACTATTTCATGCAAATGGGCAGGACATTTGAAGACGCATTTGTCGAAATGGGAAAGATGATCGAAGGTCGATACGCGATTGTCGCAATGAAGCATAACGAACCATATATGCTTGCGCTAAGAGACGGTTCTCCGCTTGTGCTTGGAAGGGGGGCTGAAGGGTACTTTCTTGCTTCTGATGTTCCGGCGTTCCTCGACCACACACGCACGGTGTGTTATCCAGGCGATCATGAATACGTTAAATTGTTTTCTGATCACATTGTCGTAAGTAATCTTGATGACGGCAAAAGTGTGCCTCATAAATGGACCGAGGTGCTCTGGGACAAAGCGAGCGCAACCAAAGATGGTTATGCGCATTACATGCTGAAGGAGATCATGGAACAGCCATCGACCATCGACAAGGCGATACGTCAGGAAAGTGAAACATTCCTCAAAGTTGCCGACATAATGAATACTGCAGAGCATTTGTTTTTCATCGGCTGCGGCACAGCGGCGAAAATGGCGGCACTCGGCGAACTTTACATAGCAAGAATCGGCGGAAAATTAGCACGAGCGTTTGTGGGTTCCGAATTTGTTGCCTATGAACAATTTCTCAATGAGAAAAGTCTACTCTTCGCTGTTTCGCAAAGCGGCGAGACCGCCGACGTTCTTGAGGCCTTACGTGCAGGAAAAAAGCGAGGAGCGCAAATTTGCTCGCTCCTCAATGTGCTTGGGTCGTCAATGTATCGCATGTCGAAGGAAACGCTCTTGCTTCATACGGGACCTGAGATTGCGGTTGCTTCCACAAAAGCCGCAACTGCGCAGATTGCAATTTTTATTTTGCTTGCACACGCACTCCGCGGAAAGCTTCCAGAAGGAAGAGCGCTCATGGAGAATGCGGTCATGCTGCTTCGCGATTGGGTCACACCGACACTTTCACAAGAAGTAAAGCTCATCGCAGAAAAACTTTCACGAACAAACGATTGTTATATCGTAGGTCGTGGAGTAAATGCTCCAATTGCGCAGGAAGCGGCAATAAAAATTCAGGAAGTGTCCTATATTCATGCCGAGGGATTCTCCGGAGGAGAGCTGAAGCATGGTCCCATTGCACTTATTCAGAACACTACTCCGGTTATCGTAATTGCTCAAAACGATGAAACCTTATCCGACATGCTCTCGAGTGCATCAGAACTCAAGTGTCGCGGAGCATATCTGATTGGCATTGGCCCGTCTCGTCCGGTCCATGGCGACCTCTTTAATGAGTGGATCGACACACCTGACCTTGGCTGTGCGTCGCCCATCGCAAGCCTTATCCCAATCCAACTGCTGGCATATCACCTGGCAATCCTTCGAGGTAATAACCCCGACAAACCCCGAAATCTGGCAAAAAGCGTGACTGTAAAATGACAGAGTTTAATCCCGGACACGATTTGTCCGGGATTTTTTTAACCGAGATGCGTATAATGAAAGAGACGAACAAAATATGAAGCAATATATGCGTTTTTAAACTTCATGAAGCATTCATCTTGTATAGGATATAGTACACCCACTTAAAAATAAGAATTAACACTAATTAAGGCACACAGTATATGAAAGTACTTATAGTAGAAGATGAGGCAAAGCTAGCGGAAGCAATCAAGTCTGGATTAAAACTTGAAGGACACACTGTTGATGTGATTGAAGACGGACTCCGAGGAGAGACGAGGATTCTTATGTGCCGCAATGACTATGACATGGTCATTCTCGATCTCATGCTCCCCGGTAAAAACGGTTTTGAGATTTGTAAAAATGTTCGGAATATGGGCGTTACGCTTCCCATCCTTATTCTCACCGCTCGCGGTGGGGTCGAAGACAAGGTACTCGCCCTCAATAGCGGCGCTGACGATTATTTGGTAAAGCCATTTTCGTTTGACGAACTTCTTGCGCGCATGCAGGCCCTTATGCGTCGACCGAAGGAGACACTTCCCGCGTTGCTCCAGGTCCAAGATCTGATCTTGAACCCGGTCACGCGAGAAGTAACTCGCGCAGGCAAAAAAATTGATCTTACCCTCAAGGAGTTTGAGTTTCTCCATTACCTGATGAAGCATCCGAATCAAGTAATGGGCCGGGAGGATATTTTTGCACACCTGTGGGATTTTGCCGACAATTCACTCTCGAACGTGATCGACGCACACATTAAAAATCTTAGAAAAAAAATTGACGATGGCTACTCTCAAAAACTCCTGGAAACTGTTCGCGGCGTCGGCTACACAATCAAAGGCTAGAAGCCTCAGTCACGTCTGGTATCTCATGAGGAGCAGCATGGAACTGCGATTTTTTCTTCTTTTTTTCTTT
>JAYTCK010000023.1:0-3772 GCA_043736515.1 bacterium | reverse complement strand
CTAACGCCTTATAATCCCTTCATTATGTGGAGAAAACGACTAATTGCATTGCTCCTCCTTTTATCAGGAGTAGGTATCGGGTATGTTATTTATGCAGGTGAATATCGCCCCGAAGCGGGTGGTGGAATGTTTGCAAAGATGCCATTTAAGTATGGTTTAGATATTCAGGGGGGTACACAGCTCACGTATCAGGCCGACATGTCAAAGATCCCTGCAGGGGAGGTGCGTCAGACAATGGATGCGCTGCGTGATGTTATCGAGCGCCGTGTTAACCTTTTTGGTGTTTCGGAGCCCGTAGTTCAGACAGAAGAGGCCAATACACTTTCTGGAGCACGCGACCAGCGGCTCATTATCGAGCTCCCTGGGATAACAAACATCCAGCAAGCGGTTGAGCTTATTGGTCAGACCCCACTTCTTGAATTTAAGACGGCTCGACCTGACGGTGATGAAAAAACCGCAATTCTTGCCGCATATACTAAGGCACAAGAAGCACTTAAAGTAGAGGGACTTACCGAAGAATTAAAACAACTTATAATTGCGAGTGACCCACTGCTTCGCGAGGACCCTAACTTTATCCCCACACCGCTCACTGGTGCGTACCTGAAAAAGGCCTCACTACAGTTTGACTCGATGACGAGCGAACCACAGGTATTGCTTACATTTACATCAGAGGGCCGTGAGCTTTTTGCGGATATAACAAAGGCAAATGTCGGAAAGGTGGTTGCGATTTATCTTGATGGAGCACCCATCTCAACCCCCGTTGTCAACGAAGCGATCCTCGACGGAAACGCTCAAATTTCGGGTAGCTTCAACATCGAAGAAGCGCGCGCGCTTGTTGGCCGCCTCAATTCCGGAGCTCTCCCTGTGCCTATTGAACTCCTCTCTACTCAGACCGTCGGCGCCACCCTTGGAGAAAAAGCCCTAACATCCGGAGTGGAAGCCGGTGTCCTCGGCGTCTTAATCGTTGCTATCTTCCTCATTCTTTGGTATCGCTTACCGGGAATCGTCGCGACGGCAGCGCTCGCCATCTATATTGCAATTATGCTCATGGTCTTTAAATTGATACCCGTTACGCTGACCGCTGCGGGTATTGCCGGCTTCATCCTTTCGATAGGTATGGCCGTTGATGCGAATATTCTTATCTTTGAGCGCATGAAAGAAGAGCTCAAAAAAGGGAAGGATATTGCAGACGCGATGCATGACGGATTTGACCGCGCGTGGCTTTCTATTCGAGACTCAAATATCTCCTCGATAATTTCTGCTGTCATTCTTTTTTGGTTCGGCACCTCGCTCGTCAAAGGATTCGCACTTACCCTCGGTATCGGTGTGCTTGTCTCGATGTTCTCTGCCATTACTGTGACACGCACATTCCTTTTGGCTCTTGGAACTCACGGACACGGAAAGGTCATTCGATTTATTTTTGGCTCGGGCATCAAGTAACTTCACGACTATGTTTATTATCAAGTACAAAAAACTATTCTTTCTTCTCTCGGGTATTTTGACGCTCATTTCGCTGGCTTCAATAGTGTACTTTCGCCCTTGGAATATTGGCATTGAGTTTACGGGGGGTACCATTTTGGAAGTTGGTTATCCTGAGGGCCGGCCCGACATCGAGGTACTCAAAGGAAAATTGGCTGAATTAGAATGGACAGGCACATTAGTCCAGGCAACAGGGGAAAATGGATACATTATTCGTACCAAGCCTCTTTCTGAGCCTGAGCGTCAACAGTTAATAAGTGTTGTCTCAGAAAATGGGACCATTACTATTGAGGAACGACGTTTTAATTCTGTCGGACCAATCATCGGTGCCGAACTGCGCAATAAAGCCGGTTGGGCTATTGGGATCGTGGTCATTGCAATCATCCTTTATATTGCCTTTGCGTTTCGTCATGTGTCACTTCCTATTTCCTCATGGGTATACGGCCTCGTTGCTATCGTTGCGTTGGTGCACGATGTGATTGTCCCCGCTGGTGTGTATGTTGCCCTCGGACATTATTTCATCGACGTGCAGATCGACGTGCTCTTTATTACCGCGATACTTACGATTCTCGGATTTTCTGTGCACGACACTATTGTGGTATTTGATCGTACGCGCGAAAACCTCAAGCTTCGTACGTGGAAGGAGTTTGATGTCACCGTCGGTCGCTCCGTGGAACAGACCTATGTCCGTTCTATCAACACCTCGCTTACCGTGCTCCTTGTGATTCTTGCCCTTTATTTTTTCGGGGGAGAGACAACAAAGAATTTTGCATTAACACTTGCGATTGGTATTGTAGCGGGTACTTTTTCCTCAATTTTTCTTGCCTCACCGCTTTTGGTGGAGATTGCAGAATGGCAAGAACGCCGCGCCGCGAAACTTGCCCACGGACATCGAAAGTCGAAATAGTAGAAAGAGACGAAATTTCTTCAAAAACCCTCATTCGTGTGAGGGTTTTTTGTAGGCAAAAAGGTATTTTACCCCTCAAAATAAGGGTTATCCACGGGTTCTCCACAGTGTTGTCACCCGAATGTCATATTCTCTTCATATTGAGCTATTTCGGGCTTGACTCAAAGCCCCTCATGCGTATAATAGCCAGTACGTTCATTAACTAGCGCATTCGAGTGAAAAGTGTTTGCCCGAAATAGTTGCGCGAGGAGGAACGCTACGGTCCCTTGAAAAGCCGTTTTTTATTTGTCGCCGATATCAGAGTATGATCTCGTCGGGCAGAAAAGAAAACTACATAGTGTGTGTTAAAAAGAATTAATTGCAAGTTTCCAAGAAACAAAAATTGATCACAGATTATTGATGTCACACAGATATCAATAGTATGCTTTCTTTTGTCTCGTTTCATTTTTCTGTAAGAGTTTGATCCTAGCTCAGGATGAACGCTGGCGGTGTGGATAAGGCATGCAAGTCGAGGGGGTCCAGCACCAGTTTTGGGAATTGAAATTTCCAATCGCAAAACTGGTGCTGGATCACCGGCAGACGAGGTAGTAACACGTAGGAACGAACCGCGAAGTCAGGGACAACCCATCGAAAGATGGGCTAATACTTGATAGTCTCGAAAGAGTAAAGATTTATCGCTTCGTGATCGGCCTGCGGAATATCAGCTAGTTGGTAGGGTAATGGCCTACCAAGGCTATGACGTTTAGGAGAGCTGAGAGGCTGACCTCCACCGATGGGACTGCGACACGGCCCATACACCTACGGGTGGCTGCAGTCGAGAATCTTCCACAATGGACGAAAGTCTGATGGAGCGACACCGCGTGACTGATGACGCCTTTCGGGGTGTAAAGGTCTTTTATGAGGGATGACATAGCGACAGTACCTCATGAATAAGGGGCTGCTAATCACGTGCCAGCAGCAGCGGTAATACGTGAGCCCCGAGCGTTATCCGGAATTACTGGGCGTAAAGAGTGCGTAGGCGGTTATGTTAGTCTTCTGTTTAATCCTTCGGCTCAACCGAAGAACCGCAGAGGAAACGGCATAACTGGAGCGTGTGAGAGGTGAGCGGAACTCATGGTGTAGGGGTGAAATCCGTTGATATCATGGGGAACACCAAATGCGAAGGCAGCTCACTGGCACATTGCTGACGCTGAGGCACGAAAGCGTGGGTAGCGAATGGGATTAGATACCCCAGTAGTCCACGCCCTAAACTTTGTTCTCTCGCTTTTCGGAGTATCGACCCTCTGAGAGGCTAAGCTAACGCGTTAAGAGAACCGCCTGGGTAGTACGATCGCAAGATTAAAACTCAAAGGAATAGACGGGGACTTGCACAAGCGGTGGATTATG
>JAYTCK010000022.1:0-10245 GCA_043736515.1 bacterium | reverse complement strand
AGAAGAGATGATCGAGAGTTCCTGCGCCAATGCAATGATGCGTTGGCGCAGGGTATCGATTTCATTAATGACATGAGTGAGTCACAGCTTATTAGTCTGATTAGGGAAAAGAAGATGCCCGCAATCGCAATGTGGCTCAAGCATAACAACGTGCGCTATGGTGCGAAACAGCAATCTTTCCCCAATTCATCAATAAATGACGACTTCACGGCGGAAGAAGAGAACATTGTTGCACAAGCGCTTGCGCTCGCATCAGGTCAAAACTATGGAACCCCTCAACCCGCAACTCCTCAAAGAGATTAGAGAAAATCCAAAGATACGACGGCGAGTGGCGTATGAAAGTCCGCTCTGGTTTAGCCTGCACTATTTGCGGCATCACTTTGGCTACCCACTTGCACCCTTTCATATCGAGTTATTCCACATCCTCCAGTCACCAGAATATGAGCTTATCGCAATCATGGCGTTTCGGGAGTCCGGAAAATCAACCATCATGAATACAGCGAATGTCCTCTGGTCGATTCTTGGAAAACCGCAGAAAAGATTCGTTATTATCGTGAGCAAAACTCAAGAACAAGCAAAGAGTCACTTCGCAAACGTCAAAGCTGAATTGGAGCAAAACGAATTACTTAAAAGTGATTTCGGTCCATTCATTGAAACAAAGGATGAGTGGAACAAACTCTCACTTGAATTGGAATACCATGGGGCAAAAATCATGTCCGTGACACGAGAACAAAGTGTGCGCGGACTGAAATACGGACAATATCGTCCTGATTTGATCATCTGCGACGACCTTGAAGATATCAGCACCACGACCGATCGACGAGAGAGCGAGGTATTATTGCACAGATTCTCAACAGAAATTGTTCCGCTCGGTGGAGTGAAGACGAGGGTGATCATTCTCGGCAATCTCTTATCGGAGACTTCCTTTCTCATGCGCATTAAAGAACAAATTACCAACGGAGAACTTGCGGGTATTTTTCGCGCCTACCCCCTGCTTGATGCACAAGATTCGGTGTTGTGGCCGGGAAAATTTCCTGACCAAAAAAGTATTGAGAAATTACAGAAAAAACTCTCAAGTCGGACATGGTCACGTGAATATCTTCTTGATTTAATTGATCGTCCCACAAACACTACACACGATGAAGATGATTGGGCGCAAAAATACGAAGATGAGCTTCAACTTATTGCACACGAATATATGCGTAACTTTCTGAAGGAAAAAGAGCGCATGTTTCAAATTCCGCTTATTGAACCAATGAGGAGATTTCAAATCCTTATTCCCTCACACATCTCAGAAGACCCAGTTCAAGATGAACGATATCAGCAATACGAGAAGGATGTTCGTCGAGTCGCCGAGGAATACGAAGACGAATTGGCGCGACAGCTGTCTCAAAAAATAACAAAGCATTAACTTGGACTACCATTATTTCTCAGCAAGTATGCGACCAATGATGTAGCACCTCACTTTCTAGCCGTGAAGGGTTGATCATTGTGATTTTGATCCCAAGACAACATAATTAATGACCACCTTAAAGAATATCAGTTGAATAAGGTAATGAACGAAACCAAAAAAGATAAGCACCATAATTGTTGGGGTTTCCCAATTCTCCCAAGCTACCCTTGCACCCTGATTACATGAATCACGTGCGTCAAAGTATCCCTTGAATTGCTCCATAGACACTGCGGGGCTTGGCTGCCCACCGTAGTACTCTTCCACTTCAGCAACGCAGTCATAATAGTTACCCATCAGACTTTGATACCAGACGACTGACGTAACGATAATAAATGTAAGTATGTACAGCGTCGTAATTCCTCTAAACCAAATCTTCTTTGAGAGAAAATGGTGTCGAGGATGGTAAAACGGAAAGAAAATATTTGCGAGCTTCATAACGAGATAATCCATTGAGAAACTATATAAATGACAACGCCCCAGACGACCAACTTGCCGATTTGCTTCCAGACTTCGTCGGTATTTACTTTCCCCTCCTTACTATTCGATGCTGCGTACGCATATCCAAGTGCAGCAAGCACAGGCAAGCAAATACCTGCAAGTACGGCGATCGTTGTGTTGCTCCCAATTTTCTTCGCCGACTTTAAACAGACAGGTACCGTAATACCCCATACAATAAAGAGAAATATCCATTCCATAATAGTTATTTTAGGTAAGATGACTATAAGTATCTTGTCCTACACTCTAGCATAAGAATTGTGATACTCATAGTCCGTCGCCTCATAAGCATCACTCCCCTACCCTTAAGAGATGAGCAGCGGTGATATTCTCAAACGATTTGGAAAACGGGTGCGGACTTTACGCCTTCAGCGAGGTATTTCGTCGCAAATGACGTTTGCGCTAAAAACTGGGCTCGATCGTACTTACATCGGTGGTGTTGAGCGCGGAGAAAGAAATGTTGGATTGAAGAACATTGAGAAGCTTGCACGTGCTTTAGGGGTTTCACTTGAAGAATTGTTTAAATTATAATGGCCTCCGCGCAGATATCGACTAAATCTGCAAAAACGGAAACCGCTCAACCTTAGCTTGGGTTGAGCGGTTTGTGTAGTCGAGTTACCAACAGTCAATACTCCAGAACAAGCTCAAGGGGCGCTTATTGTCACTGCTGGTATTGAGAAACTGTGAGTAGCGCTTAAACCATTTGTGACAGTCCCATCGGAGTAGTAAGTTGCCGTATTTCCCAACACATCAACAATACGTATTTGGATGACGTAATCCCCTAAGAGAGTGGGATTTTTGATGCCGTGATCGATCGATTCTCCGAAAGCGCATGTACCACTCAATACACTATTGTAGTTGCAATTTGGTCGTAATGTATAAGTAGTTCCAGGGTACTTAATATCGTAGATAATGGTGCGAATACCGGAAGGGTCTTCTGCTGTGGCGGTAAATGAGACTTGTCCACCAGGAGTAGTACTCACAGGTGTTATGGACAGGCTTGTGATGGTTGGCCCTGTGGTGTCAGTTGCCGGAGCTGGTGTAGGAGTAGGTGTGGGGGTTGGCGAAGGAGAAGGTGCGGGCGTGGGTGAGACCGGCGGAGTTGATGATGCTTCAGAAGTGGATGTTGCCGCAGCGGGAGGCGGTGCTACGGGTGTTGGCTCACTGTAAAAAGTTGGCGTGCTTGGATTTAAACCTCCTCCGGTGTAACTGCCGTAATATGTCCCCGTTGAAGGGTTCGGTGAGGGAGGCGGCGGAGGAGTTACTGCTATGGGTGTGGGTGTCGGAGCGGGCGGGGGTGGAGGCGGGGTAACGACAATAGCGGTAGTCACTACTTCAGTATTCTGCACGACTCCGCTTCCTCCACCACTTGACGACATGGTCTCGTTGAGCACTGCGCGCGTCTTGGGACCAACAACACCGACCGACTCGAGTCCGTGGGATTCCTGAAATCTTTTTACTGCTTCTTCGGTCAGTGCGCCAAAATATCCCGAAATAATCGCCTCGGGATAGATTTCTGGATTTTGTGCCAATAAACGCTGCAATTCTTTCACCTCCTCACTAAACATGCCGCGCGCAAGTGTCTGCGTGAACGCGCTTACGGCAACAAATTCTGTGGATGCTGTTACTTCGGGAGTAGCCGTTTGTTGGATTACAATAAGTTGCTGTTGTAGTTCTTTAATCTGTATCTGTAATTGCGCGATCAGCTCAGCAACTTGTGCTGATGTGAGTGTCGGTGATGCTGTTTGTGCGAGTGCAAAATGAGGAGTGACCATTACGCACAAAACGAGAGTGAGAAGTAATTTTTTCATATATTTTATATTGTACAATATTTGCTTTATTAATTCGAGCAAATATGTGTGTTGCGGTTCAGGTTAATGTATTTCTCAGTTCTCTTCATTTATCTGCAATGCCTGAGTAATTTCTTCTGAAATCCACTTAATGTCATTGTTGATAAATTTCTGAGAGTATTTTCTGATGACACCAAAAACAAAGAAAGCTCCAATGGCAAAAAGTGCTGTCACAACTTTTTGAAACGGCGATGTTGATGGTTCAAAAAAAGAAAAAACAACAAACAAAATTAGGAGCAAAAGAACAGGGAGCACAAACCAAAAACTCAACTTTTGCAACCAACCACAACCAAAGTCCCCCTCTAGGACAACACGCCCCCCTGCTTCCACAAATCGACCCTCGAAATGTGGCTTTCCGGAGTGATATATACTTCGTCGAACTCGGTAAATATTCACGTTGTCTTTTGACACACTCCCAACAAACTCGGAATCTTCTCCTTTTGTGGGTAATCCTAAATTGCGTATAGATCCCCAGGATTTATCTCTCGTAATTTTTGATAAGCGCTCCACTGACTCATTCAGTGAAAATTTACTTTCAACTCTTAGTGGGTCTCCATAATCACATGACCATGCATAATTCTTTTTCATAGATAATTATTAGTATAACTTAGCTTATCTTGATGCTTTATACTCAACCGTACCCATCTTTGAAATCGATGCTCTCAAGGCATTTATTTGTGCTTGTATGTTGTTGATTTGTGCCTGAATGCCATTCAGTGCTGCTTGATAGGCGTTTGATACGCTATTTGCAGCTGATGTGATGGTACTTGTTTTTATGCTTCCTAAGGTTACCGTTTGAATAGGATAATTGCCTACCGAAGCACCATCCCCCTTACCGAAAACACTCCCTGAATACGTTGGGTTTCCATTCGCATCTCGCTGAAGAGACACAGAACCAACACGAGTATTTCCAGTCAAATTACTCGAAACACCATTTAAGTCACCCAACTTATCTGCGTTTGGAGAGTACGAGCCGCCTACTTGTGTAAGCGGGGGTGGGCACAGGCATCCTCCTCCAGCGTATCTCCCCACCACAAAAGAAGTGGCGTCAGAAGCTGCGGCTGGAGAATGAACTGTATTGGGATAATTAATACTATATGGACCAAATCCTACAGTTCCGCCAAAACTAGCAGTTAGTGCGATACCACTATCATTAGGAGTACTACCATTCACATAGTTTAAACTCATGTTAAAGGTAAGGCCCCCAAACACCCCAAGCCCTGCCTCTCCGCCACCGCTCAGTAACGAGACTCCATACGCCTCAAGACCTGTCGGATCACTTTTTACGATCGGATTATTTTCGGCGTAACTATAAGCGTTTAAGCTTTGAGGATTATTTATTTTTTGTCCATTCGGATCCCCCGTAAACATCGGATCCTGTGCCAGAAATCTTCCCACTGATGCACTCATGTATCGTGCATTGTAGTAGTTGAGTACAACTGCATCGTCGTAATACTCTCCTATTGATTTGCGCTTTTCATTGAATGCTGTTGTTTGTTCGTTCTGTCGCAGACTGCCGAAGGGGTGGTAATTTAAGAGTTGTTTCTGTGTGCCACCTCCGTCCGATACCACATTCGTTCCATTTGAGTGATCCGTATGCACAATATTTGTTGTTGTCGCTGTTCCATTCCCTTCTACAGTCGAAACAAGCTGTCCGCCAGCGAAAATGTACATGGTGGTTGTCGCTCCGCTTGTTTCGAAATAGCGATTCCAGAATTTTGTGGTTGATGTACTCCCTCCGCTGATACGCGCATCCTGCAGTACCCGTTGATTGCTCGCATCGTACAAATAGTGCGTCGATGTACCTGCAACCAAGGCATCCGTCATCCTGCCACGATAGTTGTATGTGTAGGTGTTGGAGCCTATCGCGGTGACACTGCCCGCGTTGTCATAGGCATAAGTGACACCGCCAATATCGGTTGCGGCATGCGTGTTTGCGTAATTTGTCCCTGCATAGGTGTATGAAGAGGTGCTGTAGTTAAGTGACTTAGTCAGAATATTACCGAGTGCGTTATAGCTGTATGCTTCAAGCCAGTTCTGATCGGCACCGGAGGAGGTCGTGGTCGCATTCGTCGTACTTGCCCTCGTTAGACGATAGAGACTGTCGTAACTGTATGTTGTGGTGACATCATGTCCAACGCATCCCTGTAATTTGGGAATTCGTGTTTCAGGTCGTACGTCATGACCCCAAGGAGCACGTGGGGACACCCGTAGCACCCTCTTCGAATCTTCGTCATTCCTTGATCGGGTGCGTTGATACGCAGACCACATCGCAGTCAGTGCGTCTTCCTCTCTTTTTTCTAAAACTGCGACATTCATGGGTATTCTCACGCACGGAGCGTAATTCACTGAATTATAGCAAGAAAGTGAGATTCCCCCTCACTCTTGGTGCACTCCGCCGACTATCCACAATACCTGACAAATCTGACACCCACGAGGCACAAGGAAAAACAGAAATTTTTTGACCTCAATGGCTTAAAATATAGGGATTTGACGAAAAAATGAGGCGATATAATTAGAGTATATGAACACATCAAAAACGCCGCGATTCTCGGCACGAAAGAAGAATCTGGATCACATGTTTCTCCTCGAAACAATGATTCCATTCAAAGCAGAGGTGGAGGCACTCCGTGATAAGTTCGGGATCATGGAGAATGGGAGAAACATCCCAGGCTCTCACGCTAAATGGATGGATCACGTTGCCCCGAGGATACAGGAATACATCCGAGCAGTGAACGCGCTTGTGGAGAAGTACAATCTCCCGCAGAACTTCGCCCCGTATGTGAAGCGATATGTCGAGGAGGGATTACGAGGCGCACCCCTCAATAACTTCGATATCACCCCCGTGGGATATCCCGCCAAAGCACTCAGCGTAAACGTATATACCAAGCTCACGCAAAAAGAGCTGGAGGACATGATTGTTGAAATAAAGCGCATGAATGAAGCACTCCCATCCTTTGGTGCAATCAAGAATATAGAGGAGCTTGCTGAGACGGAGTACTACTATGAGGAGTGCGAGTCATACAACAGAAGCGAGCTCCGCGAGTACACACTCACCATCAAGGAGCAGGATAAGCGCAATGCGGATCGCCATTACGAGAACATGCGTACCCTGCGCAAAAAGCGTGAGGAACGATTTGGGAAAAAGTAGGGCACTTTTTCCCAGATGGTGATATAGAGCGGTGAGACCATGAATATGCGATCGCGCGGTCGCATTATTCATTCATCTTTACCCCCTATGGCAAAGACACAACTCACTTGGCAGACAGAGAAACGCAAGGTCGATGACCTCGTTCCCCACGCCAAGAACCCTCGCACCCTCTCTGAAAAAGAGAGAAAGGACATCGAAGCGAGTATTACCAAATTTAACCTTGTCGAGATCCCCGCGATCAACACCGACAACGGCGTACTCGCGGGGCATGTTCGCCTCAAGATCATGCAGGCACTCGGACGCGGACAGGAATCAATCGACGTACGAGTTCCCAGCCGCACGCTCACTCCCAAGGAATGCGAGGAGTACCTCCTCCGCTCGAACAAGAACACGGGTTCATGGGACTACGAGCTACTCAAGGCCTTCGACACCGAGTTCCTCCTCGATATCGGATTCGACGATACCGACCTCTCGAACATTTGGGATGACGTCCTCGAACTCGAAGATGATGACTTCAACGAAGAGAAGGAACTCGAGAAAGCGAAGAAGACCACGATTAAGGTCGGTGATCGTTTCAAGCTCGGCAAGCACTCCCTTCTCTGTGGCGACAGCACCGACGAGGCAGTCGTGAAGACGTTGGTCGGCGGAGCAGTTATCGACATGGTGTACTGCGACCCTCCATACAACATCTCCCTCGACTACAACAAGGGCATTGGTGGGCAGGCGAACTATGGAGGTGCCGTCGACGACAAGAAGACCGACCTTGAGTACCGCACCTTCCTCGCTGGCGCAATGGCGTCATCACTTGCGGTGAGCGCAAAGGATTCACATCACTTCTGGTACTGCGATCAGAAATACGTGGGAATGCTTCAGTCCCTCTACACTGAACTCGGCATCTCGTACAAGCGCACCGCACTGTGGATCAAGAACGGGATCAATCCCACGCCACAGGTCGCATTCTCAAAGCTCTATGAACCCTGCGTGTACGGCACTCGTGGCAAGCCGTTCCTTTCTCCGAAGCACACCAAGCTCGCCGAGATTTTGAACACAGGTGTCGGCATTGGCAACGCTACCATCGACGACATCTTGGATATGGTCGACATCTGGCTTGCGAAGCGCATCTCGGGTGACGAGTATGAACATCCCACACAGAAACCGATCACACTCCATGAGCGTCCGCTTAACCGTTGTTCGAAGGTTGGCGACAAAGTACTCGACCTCTTCGGAGGAAGCGGCTCGACACTCCTTGCGTGTGAACAACTGAAACGCATCGCCTTCCTGGTCGAGAAGGATCCCATCTTTTGTCAGCTCATCATCAACCGCTATGAAAAGTTCACTGGACACAAAGCGTCAAAGATTGATTAAGGCTGGGGATGTGATAACCCTTGGCGACCATATCCTTGTTTGCGGTGATGCGTCCACGATTCCCCTTTCGAGCATCATCCGCACTCCTGTGCATCTCGTCCTCACCGACCCACCGTACGCCATCGACTATGTGGAGAGCAAGCGCAACATTGTTGAAGTCTCGAAGGACAAGGATATTGCGAATGATGGGTTTATGAGTGATGCGGAATACACCGCATTCACCAAAGCATGGCTCTCCCCTGTGCTTCCCCTCCTTGAGCAAAAGAACAGCATCTACGTCTTCAACTCCGACAAGATGATCTTCTCCCTGAGACAGGCATTCGTGGAACTCAAGCTGAAGGTATCCCAGCTCATCATTTGGGTGAAGGATCGTGCGGTCGTAGGGAGACTCGACTACCTTCCACAGCATGAACTCATCCTCTATGGGTGGCATGGCACTCATGACTTCAGGCGTGGAAAGGACAAGTCCGTACTCTTCGCTCCAAAGCCCTCGCGCAGTACGCTTCATCCGACAATGAAGCCCGTGGGACTCTTGAGGAAACTGATTCTCAACAGCACCAAGGTGGGCGAAACGGTCTATGACCCGTTTGGCGGAAGCGGATCGACGCTCATCGCATGCGAGCAGACAAAGCGTAGATGTGTCATGGTCGAGATTGATCCCGAGTACTGTGCGGTGATCGTTGCACGCTGGAAGAAGCTCACTCAACATGAAGAAAGAGTCGGCGGCCGCATCGCGAACGGTTAGAGCAAAGCAGAAGCTGCTCGAGTATCTCACGGAGTCGGGCAACGTGAGCTACTCGTGCAAGCGCGCGGGGATCAGTCGCGAAACGTACTATGAGTGGAAGGCTGGAGATAGTGTGTTTGCTCTTGATGCGGAATCTGCCGTCGACTACGGCAAGAGCTTCGTGAACGATCTCGCGCATACGCAACTCATCCTCAACATCCAGAAAGGTGACATGCAGGCGGTACGATTTCAGTTGGTGAACTGCCACCCTGACTACCGACCGAAGTTGCCTGAGCGCATTGAGAAGAAAGAGGAACCCATTTCCTATGTGCAGATTATCCCTGCGAACTGTACACACTGCGTGGATGAAGCTACCGATCATACTGTTCCATGATCTTCTCTGCAATCTGCTTCCAGTTATCGTTCGACATTCCATGTGCCACCGAGTGAGGGACGACTGCATATACTGTGTGGTCGTCTTTTGCTATGTGCAGTTTCATGGGAATCACTTCGCGAAATAGTACATCGGTGACCTGCTTCCAATCTTCGAGATAGACCATGGAGTAGCAGATCATGACTTTGGGTTTGTGCTTTTGGATCAGCTCACGGAGTCGCTTGATGCGCTCTGGCTTATAGACCTTGAGATACTCTCGACGCAAGGATAGTCCCTCGACTCCCGATGATGCATAGACCCAGTCTTTTGTTTTTAGTGATCGTGCAGGGAGTGGCATCAGCTCAAAAAGTGCGTGATTACTTTTTGTTCTTCCGAAATGATTGATCTGGTACTCGCGGATGTCTTCAAGCGTTGGTGCTTTTTTGTGTTGAAAATAGAGGAGGAGGTATATGAGTCTGCGATACGTAGACTGTGTGGGTGCACCTTTCTGAAACCATCGTAGGTGCTCCTCGTTGTCCTGCATATCTGCATGAATGTCCACGACTGCGGTATGTGCGGTCGACTCGAAACGCTTGATGAGGTTTGGGATCGACCCGTCGCATCCTTCTTCCATTCCCACGAACCACACGTCACCATCCAAGTTCCCATAGCCCCAGAAATTCTTGATACGTTCCTTAATTAAATACTGAAAATTGCCCTCCGAAGAAGGTGTCCGAGTTTCCATATTTTGCTCTAGCGGGTTTTAAGGCGAGGAGGTAAGCAAAAGGCTCCCAGCCATTGCGATGGTGCCTTTCGGCGACCACCCGTATCCCT
>JAYTCK010000021.1:0-68245 GCA_043736515.1 bacterium | reverse complement strand
TGTGGGACAAAGGGAAATATCGGAGTTTAGAGACAAAAAATCCCCGAGAAGGAGAAGAAGAGTTATTGGAGGGTCTTGCAAAAGGAAGATTAAGTTTTTTTCTTGAAGGAAAAAAACTGCGAGGCGCTTATTCGTTATACCGGTTTAAGGAGGAAAAAGAATGGATACTGCAGAAACAGGAAGATGAATTTGCAAGGCTCGAAGATATCACCGCCGACCCCCGCTCGGTGATTTCAAAGAAAATGTTGATCGGTCGAAATGAAGATACGGAAAAATTTAAGAACCTTATTACCCATGAAGAATGACATGCTGGAAAAATTGACCTCAAAGAAGCAGTGCTTTGCCTTGAAAAAAATTTGAAAAATCAGCAACTACCCCACTTGCTATAATGATGCCATGAAGAGTCGCATACTCCGAAAAACGTTTTTTGCCCGACCGACTCTTCTTGTTGCACAGCAGCTTTTGGGGAAATATTTGGTGCGGGAGTACAGAGGGAAGACGTATGCAGCAATGATTACTGAAGTAGAGGTGTACGATGGATTTGAGGACAAGGGGTCCCATGCCTCAAAAGGGAAGACTCTCCGTAATGCTCCAATGTTTGGTCCTCCTGGTGTGTGGTACATCTACCTTGTTTACGGTATGTACGACATGCTTAATGTCGTCACGAGAGAAAATGATTATCCTGCGGCGGTGCTTATTCGTGGGCTAAAGGGGGTGCAGGGCCCCGGACGACTTACAAAAGCCTTCCGTATTACTCGCACACTTAACGGCAAAAGAGCGGCACCTTTGTCTGGCCTTTGGATTGAAGACCGAGGAGTTCGTTTTTCGCCCAAGGAGATTATGCGTAGACCGAGAGTGGGAATTGATTATGCAGGGAAAGTTTGGTCGTCAAAACCTTGGCGATTTGTTATACCCTCTCAATAGAAACTGCGGACGTGCTTGTTTATCGTAAGCTCCACTGCGAAACTCCCCAGGTGCCCGCGCTCCCGCTGGCGGTACTGCTTGCGACGACATTTAAATTTGCCAGTGCCGGCTCATAAATAACCTTTGAGGTGCCGCCCAGGCTTACACCTTTTGCGTATATTCCAAGAAATGTGGCGCCGCCTGTAGGAGCTACGGTTCCTCTCGGTGCGATCAGTACAATACCTGTCGGGTTGTCTTCGATTTCTAAATAACCACTTGCGTTGGTGCCAAGCAGTAGGTAACTTCCCGCAGTGCCGGAGCCACTAAAAACACTACTATCTCTTATTCGGTCCCACTCTTCGGAATAGATAACACAACTCTTTTCCCCGTATGAAGCAGCGCACTTTATGTTAGCGTTTTCAAAGCGCACTCTTCCTGTTACGTAGATTGTGCCGGTTACCGTCAGGGTTGCGCCTTCCACACGCAATTCACCATTAATTTTTTTTGGACCAAGACTCCCGCCGCCATCAAAGTCACCTCTCGTTCCCCCTGCCGTTGCATCGGCCTTCCATTTTGCGATTGTGGAGCTTGAAATTGGAAAAGGAATATCCGGTGGGGTGGGGGAACCCGGGAATGATGTTCCTGTCACCGTGCTTCCGGTGATGGTTTGGTAATAGGCCGGTCCATTCACTGTTGTGCTTGTGATGGTATCTGCCTTGGCGGTTCCGTTCACCACAACATTGGTCATTTTGCTGAACCCGGAACCCCAATAAGTTTGGAAGGCCATATCGACAGTACCGGAAACTGCCGTCCATGGGCCAGCCGACCAATTCTGTGCGTATTTTGATAAAGCACCTCCGTATGAGTCGCTTGTGCTGCGACACCAAGTCCAATAATTATTCACGTCAAGTGTGGTGTCGAGTACGACCCAGTACGTAGTGCCCGCATTCAGTGAGGGCGGAGTAGCAAACGTAATGTCCACCCATCCGTAATTTGTACTTGCTGAGGCATAATTGAGCACCGTACTTGAAATAGTAGTAGTGGACGGTGAGCTGGAATAGTTGCTCGTTATCTTTACCGTCTGTGTAGCGGGTGAACCTACACGCTTAAGATAGAGAGATATTTTCGCGAGTGTGTCAGTCGTATTCGGTACAAAGCTTTGAGCATAATCAATGTTCGGATTTGCTTTTCCCACTATCTCATCGACATCACATGCCGTCGATTGCACAAGGGGGTCAGAAGATATCGGGGACGCAATGATGAGATTGCCGTTGAATTGTGTGCCTGAACCTGTTATCGCACCGCTTGAAAATGTATTGCCCGTAACCCTACTGCCCGCAGCAAAGGTCCCCCCACCATCACCAGTTTGTACTGCATAATTCAATGACACAATGCCTCCTGTTTTTTTTGCTTTCACGTATTGTTTATATGTACGCGCTGAAGCTATTCCTGTTGAATAAAAATCTTTTTCTGTAGGTGAAATAGTTATCACGCTGAGCGTTGAAGTCCCGCCATTTAACTTCAGTATTTCAGTGTCGGAAAGAAGCTGGTCATTGATGACGCGATACAGCGCGTCTTCGATGCTCGCTTCACTTGCAAAGTGTGCGTGCTTTGAAGAAGCGAGTGCGCGATGTGTACCTACCTCTCCTAATACTGATGACGTGGCTGACCCCAAAAGAATTAATGAGATGCTGAAAAAAAATACGACGATAATCATCAATACTGCCCCTTTTTCTTTTTGTGCGTGTTTCATGGGTTTGTCATTAATAAGTACCTCGCAGCATGGTGGTGTTATAAAAATGGTCATTGGCGGAAACAATGCCACGGGTTGACTTGAGGTGTAATTCTGTTTTCACCCCAGTCGTATTTCCTGTGTTGATAAGGTAAAAGACCAATGCTTCGATGCGTGCCGCTGAAATCATAAGCGAGCCCGTATCGACAGAATTCTCTTTTATCCGGAGAATGTTGCCGGAAACATAATATTCTATCACCATAGGAGTACCCGAGGCGTTAATGGTGTTGAGGGTCAATCGCCCCGGGGTCGCCCCAAAGGTACTATTTGCCATGTCGATCGAGAGAGAATTTTTTACATCATCGGACAGTCGTTCCATGATCATGATTGATGAATCATTAATATCGCGCGATGCACGCAACTGATTGAACCCGCGCACAGATTGGAGGAGCGAGTTACTTATGGTGAGCGCAAGCAGGCTAAAAAGGCCGATGTAGACGATCATTTCGATGAAAGAAAACCCTGATTGTGAGCGTGAAAAATGCATGGTTAGTTGCTGAAAATATTCATGATATATCCGTCGACCTTCACCAAAGTCAGTTCGCCAGAAAGTAAAGCGTTCCAGGAAACCTTAATTGTTACTTTCCGAGTCCCGGGGTCGTTGGTTCCTCCCGATTGCACAATGTCATAATTAACGTCACGGGTTGTGCTTGCAACAGTAAATGTTCGAGTAAAGGTATTTTCGATCATCTGGGGCGTTGTGGTGGATGTCCACTTTGTTCCACTCCAGTATAAATAATACGGTGTTCCTATGCTCAAACCGGCAATTTTCAAAGACCAGCTTTCGTCACGGAGCGATTTTACTGCTTCCATGCCTTCCTCGAGAAGGAAATTAGCTTGGATCGAGCGCGTGGTGAGATAACCCACATCGACTATTTTTTTATGGTGGTGCGAAATTGTCACAAACAAAACAGAAAGAATTCCTGTTGTCACCACAACCTCGAGAATGCTGAAGCCCCGCTTTGTGAGCGATTTGTGGAGAAAACTTTTCTGGTGAAAATAAAATAAATTCATAAGTAAACTTCTCAGGGTATCAAATCGAAACCGCACCTGTTTTATGTATGGTCGCTGTGGTTAATATGCTCGATTTGCTTGTGGAGCGTATAGTAAATGTGCCACTTTGGGGAGTTGTGCCGCTCGGTCGTTGAAAAAAAACGTAGCTACCCCCACCGCTTAGGTTTATATTAGTAATTTCTGTATTTCCCGGGAGGGCTGCTCGCAAGAGTACTCGGGGGTCAGTATCCGATGCGGGAGCAGTGTTTCCAGAAAAGAGAATATAATCTTTTGCACGCAATTGTATCCCGTATTCAAGATCATTTTTTGCGGTAACAGTATCAAAATGCGCAGAACTTAATGCTGAAAGTATTTGTGCAACGGCCGCATCACACGATTTTCGTGCGCGGAAATCGGCAAAGGTAGTGACGGTAAGCCCGCTCAGTGTCGCCATGGTGCTGATGATAACGATGATCTCCAAGAGTGTGACGCCACCTTTTCGCTGTGCGTGACGGATCAACATGCAGGTTTTTCAAAGTCGATAAAAAACATCATATATTGTTTACGAGAGAATACATTGGCGTCAACATTGCTACAGCAAAGACACCCACAAATACAGCGATGATTATCATGAGCATGGGTTCAACGAGCTTCGCCATGTCTGCGGTGGACGCATTGACCTCTTCTTCGTAGAAGAGTGCGATCTCAAGAAGCATACCGGAAAAATCACCCGTTTCTTCGCCCACTTCCATCATGTCACCCACCATCGTCGGAAAAATATTGTTATTGATAAATACACGGGAAAGCGGAATACCGTTTTGCACGTCGCGTCGCGCTTGTTCGAGCGCTTCTTTGTAGTAGACGTTGGTCATCACATCCTGAGTGATCTCTAGTGCACGCACGATGCTCACCCCTGCCACCATGAGCGACGAGAGGGTGCGTGTGGTCATTGCGGCGTTGTACTCCCGTACCAATTTTCCAAACGTGGGCGCGCGCAGGATGAGCCATGTCAGCAGATGATTCCCGAATGAGGTTTGCTTAAACATCCAAAACACGCCTCCGGTGAGCACCGTAATCCCCGCTGTAAGTAAATAATAATTCTGCAAAAATTCACTGATAGCAATAATAAACTTTGTCATTGCGGGCAGCTCTGCCTTCGCTTCCTTGAATGTCGACGCGAGTCCGGGTACAACATAGATCATCATTAATATGGCGACGACGATCATCACCACGAATACCATGACGGGATAGGTCATCGCGCTCCGCATCTTTTTTCTGAGAGTATAAGAATTCTCCATGTGGGAAGCAATCACGCGAAGGGCCTCCACTATCCCGCCTGATTCTTCACCTGCGCGGACCATGGCAATAAATACGTTGGGAAAAATTTTATGATGTTTTGCTAATGCGTCTGAGAAAGCGGTGCCATTTTTTACTTCGTTCTTCAGGGATTGGATGACTTCTTTAAACTGGAGATTTTCCGTCTGTTTTTTTAATATCTCGAGTGCGCGAGAAATAGATAATCCCGCCTTGATCATCCGGGAGAGATTGCGAGCAAATAGTATTTTTTCACGGAGAGAAACCCGGGAAAGGATGATATTTATCCTATCCATATCCCACTCATTATCTCCAAATACCCGGGCAGTGATAAGGAATGTTCCTTCTGCTTTCAGATTATCAGAAAGCTCTTTTTCATCGGCAGCATCGGAAAGCCCGCTTGTGATTCTGCCGCTTGAGAGCTGAGCCTTATATTTATATCGTGTCATAACTCTCTTTATTATATGGCGCGATAGTAGGAACACCAAGAGGAAGTGGTCCTGAGGCAGCTTTGTCGCCCCAAGTCGCCTTCTCACTCAGCTGTCCCGCTTCCTACCGGGAAAGTTCCTCAACATTTTTGGTGTGTGCAGTACCGTAGGAAGTAACCTTGTCGACAGATGCACCACAGCCATCGATGAGGTCATGAACACGATTGACACTCCTTCCATAAAAATTTAATGGGATTACTCCACACCCCGTGTATTGCTCTGACGCTTTTCTTTGTGCACAATTAACTTATGCGTACAAATAAAATACTTCTCGGTTTATGTGCCGGATTAGCAACATGCATACTTTTTCCCGGCATCTCTAGTGCTCAAACGGTTTATCCTCTTTTGCCCCCTCATGATGGAAAGCATATTGGAGAAGTTACACCTATTGAATATAGTGTCGAATATCATGGCTCACTTGGTGTAACAACAGCGAGTGCCACAGGGATTACCTATGCACCGTTCGGTTTTTTTCCAGTGTTCGAGCAAACTATTCTTCCGACAAGGTACTTTGGGAATTACCCACTTTATTTTTCAGGGGGCACTATGTCTTTTACGGTTCATATTAAAAATACAAGTAAGCGTACCTACCGCAACCTTCTCGTAATCACCGCTCAGGAGTTTCTCAATACGAGCGGCGCGGCGGGAGTGCTTTTTCCCGGTAATGCGGCACACAATTGGTATGTTCACCAGTTTGGTCCGGGTGAAGAACTCGCGCTTTCAGGAAGCCTAGCCCTTCCGTTTTTTGGCAGCTCAGGAATAGACCAGACACATCTGCAAATTCTTCACTTGAAGGAGGGAGAAAATCCACTTGAGCATATTGGTGCCGGAAGAGTACTGCTCGACGCACCTCAGGCAGGCTTGTGGTGTCCGCTGATATAACGATCACCGCTCATCCGGGGTAAGGATGATTAAAACGATCAAATTCTCCGCTTGAAGGAGTTTTGAAACAAAAACAGTTCAGGTCAGCCTGGGGTGTTTTTGTATTCATGATGTTCACTTTTCAGGAAAGTGGGATAAAAATAACAGTTATCCACAACTCAATATTAAATTGCATTTTCATAACGTATAATTAAGTTCATATATTATTTAACTTACTGGAATTATGAATACTTATCGCGGATCAGTTAGCCTCACGCTGCTTTCCATTTTCGTCGTTATCGCAGGACTCTTTTTTACAGGATTGCAAACTGCAGCTGCACAAACAGCCTCAGTTACCCTCGTGAGTTCTTCAGTTTCAAAAAATCCGCTAACTGCCGGAGCTATTCAAAACACTAGTGCAACAATTCATTCAGCAACAAGCCTCTCCAATCTTATTGTTGAAATCCGTATTTATAACTCCAGTAATAACCTTATCTCCAGGAAGAACTTTGCGGGCGCAAGTATCCCAGCGGGGACAAATGTAAAGTTCATATATGACTACCAATCTCCCGTAAATCTGCCCCCTGGCACGTATACCATGCAGGTGGGAGTTTGGAATTCTACGTGGGCTACGACCTATCTCTATGTGACACCTAAAACATTTTCCGTAGTTTCAGGGACGGTAAGTAGTCCTTTGTCATCCCCAACGCTCTCAACCGATACAGGAGCTCCCGCAACTTCTCCTGCTTCAGGAAGCGGTTACCTATTTGGTTCTCACAAAGCCTCCTATATCGCAGGTATTCGACCAAATAATGTGTCGCAGGCAAATCAGGATAATGCGGTCAAGAATCTGTACAATCAATGGGCCGCAACAGCTCTAGGCACCTGCGGTGGTAATTTATACGTCAGATTTAGTCCTGATGCCAACAAATTAGTAGTATCGGAGGGAATCTCATACGGAATGTTAATAACCGTCATCATGGCGGGACATGACCCTGACGCACGCAACAAGTTTGATTCACTTTTCCGGTTCGCACGTGCTCATCCGGCCTACAGCAGAGATCCTGCGCTGATGGAATGGGCGATCAACCACCAGTGCGGCAGCTACGGCGGCGGGTGGAACGCGTCAGACGGCGACATGGATATTGCGCAGGCACTGCTCATGGCTGACGTACAGTGGGGATCCGCTGGCCCTATTAACTACAGGGCAGAGGCCATTAGAACGATCAACGCGATAAAAAAGTTTAATTTTGCTGCAGATGGTCGCCAAGCGCACCAAGATCTTTCGCGACCTTCCGACTATATGATAGGTCATTTCCGCACCTATAAAGAAGCAACGGGTGATCCATTCTGGGATCTAGCTATCAATAAATCCTTTGAACTTTTTAACGTGATGCAGACGAACTTCGCGCCGAACACAGGTCTGGTTCCTGGATTTATTCAAGGTCTTCCCAGCAACCCCAATCCTTCTACAAATTGCAGAGGCGACGGATCTTGCGTTGAAGGCTACTATGACTGGAATTCCAACCGTATTCCATTCAGATTGGCCGCAGACTATGTGACCTCGGGTGATGCGCGCAGTAAGAACGTGACGATGAAGATCATGAACTTTATGCAACAATCTCCAGGCGGTAATCCTAATTATCTTCGAGGTGGCTTTAAGCTCGATGGTACGCCTCTCACTAATGCAGGGTATGTTGACTTTTCGTTCGCTGGTCCAAATACAGCTGGTGCCATGGTGGATCCTGTATATCAGGATATGCTGAACACTCTTTGGGGCCGCATGAGTCCAAATATTTCTGGCGGCTACTATTCAAACGAGTTGCAGATTCTCAGTCTAATCGTCGCTTCAGGGAATTGGTGGCATCCTTCTTCGCAGTCTTCGGCCCCTACCCCTACTCCTACTCCAACTCCTACTCCTACTCCCGCCCCAGCTCCAGACCCTACACTCGTCACTTCTCCCGCAGGAACAATAGTTCCTCCTGCAACAAGCATTATTGATGCTACAAAGAATACGTGGACAGTCGCCCTGGGTGTAGTGAAGCGCAACGGAGTCAATGCGGGCTTTACCGCCAATGCAACCAAGCTCTACTTTAATGGAACCACCATATTCCATGAGAATACTTCCGCACAGTGGTATTCATGGGACGGAACAGGATGGGTATATACCGCAACCAATCCAATGGGAGCTGTTGTACCAACTCCCGCACCCGCACCCGCACCAACTCTTCCAACTCCTACGGGACTGCGTGTCACCCTAGTGACGCCTTCCGAAATTACACTCACATGGAACGCAACTGTTGGAGCGAATGGCTATTTCATTGAGCGCTGTCAGGGAATGGGATGTACGACGTTCACGCAAATCAGAACAAACACAGGAACAACCTTTATCAATGCAGGACTCGTTTCTTCGACATTCTATACGTATCGCGTACGCGCCATGACTACCTCAGGTGGAGTTTCGGCGTACACACCATCATTGAGTGTGCTGTCGGGTCCTGTGGCTCAAACAACAACAGCCACAACGGCTAGTACCGTCACCACCTCACCAAAAGGCACCAACATTCCTCCCGCGACAAGCATTATTGATGCTACAAAGAATACGTGGACAGTCGCCCTGGGTGTAGTGAAGCGCAACGGAGTCAATGCAGGCTACAGTCTCAATGTCACAAATCTCTATTTTGACGGAACAACAGTGTTCCAACAAAATTCAGCTGGAGGATGGTGGCTATGGGATGGAGTAACGTGGGTGGCAACAGGAAACCCAACGGGGGGC
Organism: bacterium; assembly: GCA_043736515.1. Lineage (GTDB taxonomy): Bacteria > Patescibacteriota > Minisyncoccia > Phycocordibacterales > UBA6899 > MHLP01. The sequence goes on along the minus strand of JAYTCK010000021.1, from coordinate 59,118 downwards.
GCAACACCAACAGCCGTCACCTCTCCCGCAGGAACCACCGTTCCACCAGCAGCAAACATTATCGATGCTACAAAGAATACGTGGACAATCGTGAATAGCACCGTACAACGCAATGGCGTCAATGCAAACTTCACTGCAAACGTCACCAAGCTCCACTTCAATGGAACAACAATCTACCATCAGAACTCTGCGGGTGGATGGTGGTCATGGGATGGTGCAGGATGGGTGGGAACCACCAATCCACTTGAAGTCACCATTCCTCCCGCGACGAGTATCAGGGACGTCCAAGGAAATACATGGACGGTAGTGAATGGAGAGGTCAAACGTAATGGCGCCAACGCAGGATTTACTGCAAACACCGCCAAGGTCAAATATGATGGAACAACTATCTCACATCAGAATACGGCGGGCGCTTGGTATAACTGGAACGGGACAACATGGGAAGCTGCATTTACGCCCGCTCCTGCTCCGTCGCCCGCCCCCGCAACTGGCGGATGGGTTGCGCCAATAAGTAATATTCCTGTTAATTGCAACGATGGAAATATTAATGATGTAGGTTCATATAAACTCTTGAATGATCAATGGGGCAAACAAGGAGTCTGGGGATGGTTTGAGCAGTGCACAGGAACAGCAGGACTCACTGCAGATGGCTCCATGACTGCTCGCTTCACTTGGCAGTGGCCTGACGGTCCAAACGAGGTGAAGGGATGGCCCTCCATCATCTTCGGACAGAAACCTGGATTTCAATCAACTCCCGGATCTACACTTGCACGCCCCCTCAGCTCGATTACATCAGCGCGCAGTACATGGAACACAACGAATGTGACCACGGGAACAGGGCAACTTACCTTTGACCTTTGGCTCACTCGTGACGGAGTGTACCGCCCCGGATTCCTCTCAGCACCAATTACTCATGAAATAATGGTTGCGCTTGTGCCATATGGAGGGTACGGTCTTGATAGAAATCCTGCATGGTTTAGAGAGAATATCACTATTGATGGAGTGCGTTATGCATTTTATCGTGCAGATAACTTTGGGCCGTTGAATTGGGGATTCCTCGTATTCCAAATGCTCGACCCAATGCCAGTAGGCTCACTTGAGTTCAAGCCTCTCTTCAATTACCTACAGTCACGTGGACATATCTCAGGCTCGGAGTACCTCGCTTCAATAGAATTTGGAAGTGAGGCAGTACATGGCACTGGAGATATAAAAATTAATGCATTCAAGACAGTTGTCTACTAGAGTGCATGATGATAAACGAATAACCTCAGTAATTAAAAACTGTTACAGAAAAAGACCCTCGGTGAGAGGGTCTTTTTTCATGGTTGCGTACACGAGCATGAGGCTCATACTAGCTCTTCAGTACTCTTGCCAAAAGAATGATGAATTTTTGGTGATTGACATGCGTTGCTTTCGTGCCCTTGAGTGCTATAGTTAGTGCATATGGTTGGAATGCGTTCCGGTCGTTCATCGGCGCGTGGTATCGATCGTCTTGCAAAGGACCTCGCATTATCAGCGCAACTCTCATTCGATGAACGTCGGACGTTGTTTTTTGCTCACAAGGCAAGAAAAACACTTATGAGCACGCGCTCTGCGTATCGCGAGCTCCTTTTTAATCTCAATGAACGTGTACAGGCCACTCAGGGAATCGAAGTCCTCCTTGATAATTTCTACATTATCGAAGGTGCGTTAGCCGAACTGCTCGCGAATTGGAAACAAAAAATAACGTTTCGGATACCTCAATCAACAGACACCGAAGGGGCAAAACAGCCGCGTGTGTATATGATTGCTCGCGCACTGGTGAAAGAAACCGGTGCTCGTATTGATCGTGAAATACTTATAGAATTTTTAAAAGCATATCAAAAAAGTACTCCGCTCTCTTTGCGCGAGCTTGATGTCTTTCCCAGTATGCTCTCCTTCGCGCTTATCGAGGACTTGCGGAGGCTCATCAACATAAATATTTCTGTCCTGCAAGAAAAGTCTGAGGCGGACCGATGGTATCTCCGCATCATGAGTACATCATTGCGCAAGGACGCACCTCTCCGGCTTCGCAAACTCACGGCAGTGCTCGCTCTTGAGTACACTATTGTTCCGCAAGTATTTGGACTCCACCTTTTACATCGCTTGGCGCAAACAGGAAAAGAAGGCGACGTGCGTATGGTAAGTAAATGGCTCAAGCTTTCCTTGGCAAAACAAGGAGCGAGTTATGCGCAACTTTCCACAATGAAATCCCGTACTGAGAAAGCACAGGCAGTGATTATTTCAAATGCCATTTCCAGTTTGCGCTATCTTGCCCAAGTGCGGTGGGATAAAATTTCGCTTGAACTCAACATGGTGGATGCAGTGCTTGCCAAGGATCCCTCCGGTACATTTTTGCTACTTACTGACGATGCCCGCTCAATGTACAGACGAACAATAGCGCGTATAGGAGACGGAACCAGCACTCACGATATCGAGGTTGCACGCGAGGCACTCCGTCTCGCGCGACAGGCCTTTGAGCTTCAAAAAGATGAATCACAACGATCCTATCATGTAGGGTATTACCTTATAGATAAAGGTGTGCTGCTCCTTGAACACGCACTGGGGTATTCACCCACAACACTTGATGTGATCCAAAGATTCATACTTACAAATAGCACAAGAGTGTATCTCGGATTCATTGGCACCATCACCGTGTGTGCCACTGGCATCCTTCTACTGTTAAGTGTCACAACAGGGCTCGCCCCGCTTCCATTTCTCGTCCTGTTGCTTGCTGGACCCGTTCTCACCTCAGAGATAGCGACTGCACTCACTCATTTTTTGCTCACACGGCTTCTCGCGCCCAAGCCCCTGCCTGCCATCGACCTCACTTTGGGAGTGGGAAGCTTACGAAAAACCGTTGTAGTTGTGCCATCAATGTTTCGGAACAGTGTGTCTGCACAAAAATTACTGCGGAGAATGGAAACAAACTTTGTTGCAAACAATGACGCAAATATTTTTTATGCGCTTTTGATGGATTTTCAGGATGCAGAGCAAGAAATAATGCCGGATGATGCAGCAAGTGTTAATGAACTCCGGGAAGGAATCGCACTGCTTAATGCGCGTTATCCCTCACTTCCCACACGTTTTTCATTATTCTACCGGTCGCGAAAATGGAACCCTGCAGAAAAAGTATTTATGGGGTGGGAGCGCAAAAGAGGAAAGCTTCGTGAGTTTAACGGCCTCCTCCGCGGAAAAACAACATCGTATGCGGAGGATGCACAAATGACGGCACAGAATTTGGGCGGTGTGCGTTATATCATAACTCTTGATGAAGACACTGAGCTTGTTCGTGATTCAGCTCAAGCACTTATTGGGACAATCGAGCATCCACTCAATCGCCCAGTTATTGATAAGGAGAAAAATATAGTTACTGAGGGATACGGTATCATCCAACCGCGAACCGCACTCCGCCATGCTGAGGGGTCGGCGTCTTTATTCTCACAGCTCTTTGGTGGTTTTCCTGGGATTGAGTCATATTCTTCACTCGTTTCTGATCTCCATCAGGATCTTTTCAACGAGGGAATATTTTATGGAAAAGGGATTTACGATATTGATGCTATTGAAACAACAATGGCAGACCGTATGCCGGAAAATACTGTGCTGTCGCATGATCTACTTGAGGGCTTGTATGCACGAGTGGGAATCGCGAGTGGTGCGCATATTTTTGAAGGATTTCCGTCGAATTATCGGGAGCACATGCAGCGTTTGCATCGATGGATTCGCGGAGATTGGCAGATAATTAACTGGCTTTTAAAACGTGGTGAGATATTTTCTCCCATTGCCCGCTATCGTATTTTTGACAATCTACGACGCAGTCTCATCCCTGTTACGGCGGTCATTGCTGTGGTATTTTCAACATTTTCTCCGACGGCGGTCTCACTGTGGAGTATGACCGCACTCCTCGCACTTGGTTCCGGACAGCTGGTTTCGGCGCTGCTCCACATTACTGAACGGACCACAAACTGGCGCAGAACAGTAAGCTTTTTTGCAAGATTCAAATCAATGGCCGCGGGGCTGGGAGTTGCCTCAGCAAAGACGTTTCTTCTTGGTGCGTTTGTCCTCCACAATGCCATCATCACCCTCGACGCAATCGCACGAAGTATGTGGCGATTATATGTTTCAAAAAAGAAACTGCTTGAGTGGCAGACTGCCTATGCGGTGGCTTTAGAGCGAAAAAATTCTGTTACAGTTTTTATGACATTTATGTGGCAAAGTATCTGCCTCGCTCTCCTGCTGGTGTATTTTGAATTCCACAGAGGCAGCATTTACGATCCTCTTGCTACTCTGTGGATCTTTGTCTGGCTTTGTGCGCCATTTTGTGCGGCAATAATAAGTTTTTCTTATAAAAATACTTTTGTCTTTTCGAAAAGTGATCGTTTGTATTTGCACAAAATCGCTGCACGCACACATTGGTTTTTTCTTGATCTCCCTACTAAAAATGACCAGTGGCTTGTGCCCGACCATCTCCAGGAAGAGCCGCCAAGTAAGCGTCACTCACACGGACTTGGAATTTCACCGACCAATCTCGGCATGTATCTTCTCTCGCTATCGGGCGGAAGAGTGTTAGGACTTTCGTCAATCTCTGAATATTGCGAACGTATAAGCCGTGCCTTTGCAACTATGGAAAAAATGCCACTCCACAAAGGACACTTTTTTAATTGGTACGAATTAAAGGGACTTACTCCTCTCCCACCGTGTTATGTTTCAAGTGTTGATAGTGCAAATTTAGCACTCTCTTTGGTCGCGGTTCACGGAGCATTACTTGAGGCGTGTCGAGCTCCAATTATCAGCAACGTTATGTTTGAAGGGCTTGAAGCAGAGCTCCATGTGCTTTTGGAAGCGTGTGATCGGACAAGCACGGCAGCTTCAACCGATCGTCATGAGCGGAAGCTACTTGAGGAGGTAAAGCTGTCGGTTGGAGAATCGCTCACACTTATTCAAAAAACAGGAAACGATGCCGTAACTGCGCGAGGCGGTGACTTGGTGTGGAGTGGAATCATCCATCATTCTGTACGCACAAGAAATGCACTTGAAATATTGCGACTTGAGGGGAAAACCGAACGTTTCGATGAAGTATTTCTTGCCGCTAGACACGTGGAGGCGATGGCGAGCGTTTACCGAGATACTATTTCCCAGTTCCTGGGCTACACAATGATTCCCGCTGTTTCAGCGGTAGTGAATGATCCCAAGTTGCATGCATGCTATCTCCGAATTTTATCGATTTTACAACGAATGCCAAATATCGATGAACTGGCCAATGGTATTGTTCGTCGAGAAATTGAGTCAGTCGAAATGGAGGAAGCGATCATGCTCTCCAGTCTTCCGGGTCCCGAGAAAGAAACCGCCCGCGCATGGTATGCGGAGGTGCTTTTTCAGCTTTCGGCATCAGAAAAAAATACAAAGAAAATTCAGCAGTCACTTCACGTTTGCGCAGCAAGCGCCAGTCTCTATGTCAAAAACATGGATTTCAAGTTTCTTTATAATAATGAGCGCGGGCTCTTCCATATCGGGTTTAACAGCACAACAGAAAAATTAGACGAGGCATTTTATGACCTATTGGCATCTGAAGCAAACTCAGCCAGTATTATTGCCATTACCAAGAGGGATGTACCGCAAAAACATTGGGGATATCTTGGGAGAAAATTAATCAAAAGCGGAAATGGCGATATCCTTGTTGCCTCATGGGCAGGCTCACTCTTTGAGTATTTAGGGACACTGCTCTATTTTGATGTACCCCGCGAAAGCTTTTGGGGCACGTCTGCACGGCGCGCCATTGCCGCTCACCGCGGATTTGCAAAACAATACAGGATTCCTTGGGGGATGGGTGAATCTGCTTCATCACGACAAGATGCCGCTCAGAATTATCACTATCAGGCATTCGGTGAAGCTTCACTCGGCTTTAAGCGCGATCTCTCGGAATCGATTGTTGTCGCTCCGTATACGAGCGCTCTCGCTCTCTCGCTTGATCCGAAGGGAGCACTTCAGAATTTTGCACATCTCGAACATGTCGGAGCATCTGGTCGATATGGATTTTATGACGCAATTGATTTTACTGCAAGAAAAAGAGGAGACCATCATGACGCTCCCGGTGTGCCCGCTCAAATCTATTATGCACACCATCAGGGATTCATTCTTTTATCAATTGTGAATGCGCTCGCCGATGGATGGGTGCAAAAAATGGTTGCTCATGAACCAGAAATGGAGGTCGCAACGCAATTATTTGAAGAAAAAATGCCCGAAGACGTAGAGGCGGAAGAAATTAATCTTATCGCTCCGCCAAAAAGAAGTGTTCGGCGTGCGCCAAAAATTATTGAATCAGAGCGACAATATCTCCCTTGGAAAACCCATGAGGCAGTTTCTCTATTTCTTTCCAGTAACAAATATTCGTCTCGGATCACGACGACAGGCGCGGGGGAGAGTTACTTGGGTAATGTACTGATTACGCGTCCATCTGCTGACATGCTCCGCGAATCCGTTGGTACATTCTTTTATTTACGGGATCGAGCGCACGGTAAAACGTGGTCTCCGACGTATATGCCAATGAGAGATGCGGGAGATAAACACGCAGTTGCAGCAAGTGAGCAAGCAGTAACGTTTGAAAAATCAGAAGGAAGTATTAACTCATCGCTTGTTGCAACCGTACTCCCGGGGGAAGCGGGGGAATTGCGAGAATTAACCCTGACGAATACCGGAGAAAGCGATGAGTCGCTTTCATTCGGGGTGTGTGCAGAACTTTCACTTTCAAAAAAAGATGCTGAATCTGCACATCCTAATTACGAGCATTTATTTGTAGCAACAGAAGTCCATTGGGGAAATTCTGTAATCATCGCTTCGCGCCCAGACCCTGAAGACCGCAATCGACAAATTGTAGCGGGTTTTCTACTGACGGCAGATCACTCCATACAGGATCTTCGAGCAATTAGAGAAAAAAAAGTATTTTTTGGTTCAAAAAAAGAAATAGCGCCTCCGATGATATTGCAGGATTTTACTCGCGCAGACGCGGAGTTACCCCTCCATACACTCGATAGTGTCGCGGCGTTTGTTGGACACATATCTCTCGGACCCAATGAATCCAGACGAGTCTCGCTCATCTCTCTCGTGGGGAAATCAAAAGAGGAAGTACTCTCCGGATTGAAGCGCTATCGAAACTACGCAAATACGCGTGGAATCGCAAAAAATGCTGATCGTGAGGGGGGACGCTTACTCTCTGAATATGGGATTAGCTCCTCACAGGCTCATGCGTACAGTACTCTCGCCTCATTAGCACTTTCACGCGCAATGAAGCGAGGAAAAGATGTGGAAAGCGACGCCCGTCCATGGGTCCTCTCATTATGGAAAATGAGTATTTCAGGGAATCGTCCTATTATTCTTTTTACTGTTACGGGAGTAACCGATCTCCCCATGGTGAGGCAAATGTTGAGTTGCCATGCTTATTTTGTGAAAAAAGGAATTCCTGTGGATATTGTCATATTTAATGAGCATTCTGGAGGATACTTGAAAACATTTGAAGATGAGGTGGATTTTCTTATGAACATGCATCGTTCCCATGACGAACGCAGTGTTTCCACCGTCTTTCATGCGCGGGCGGAGCAATTAAGTGAGATTGAGCGAGCCGCAGTGCTCCACACAGCAAGCGTCGTGATTGATGCAAAAAAAGGTTCACTGATAGATGCGATCACACTCTTGGAGCGAAAAGGTGCACATGCTTATCCTCCGAAACTTGAAACGCAAAAAGACCCGGATATCTCCGACGAGACTTTTATGAGACGTGACAAAAATGACTTGCAGTTTTTTAACGGCGTTGGCGGGTACGACAAAGCACAAAAAGAATATGTCATTTTTTATGGCAAAAATATTCAGCCCCCCCGCCCTTGGTCCCACATTGTCGCGAATTCACATATTGGGTTTCTTGCTACTGACCGCGGGATGTCATTTACGTGGGCAACAAATAGTTATGACAACAAACTCACTGTTCCATATAATGACCCACTTGCTCAATTTACGAGCGAAGCTATTTACCTGCGTGATGAGGAAACGGGTGTATGTGCCAGCCCACTCCCTCTTCTGGGTGAGGAAAATGCGGAATACGAAATCCGTTATGGAATAAACTACTGTACATATTTGACCCATGCATTCGGCATAACGCTTGAGCTGACGCTGTATATTGATGATAGGGTGGCGATAAAGTACTACCGCGTAAAACTTACCAACAACACAGGGAACAATAAAATCCTCTCACTTTTTGGATACTTTGAATTGCTTTTGGGAAGCTTGGCTCAAGAAACAAAAAAACATTTTTCTTTTGAAATACAGAGTGGAAACACTCTCGTAGCCAGCCAGAATTATTGGCATCAATTTGTAGAAAAGAGGACAATTGTGGGTATCGTAACGGGCGCCGATGAGTTTTCCGTTAGTCGAGAAGAATTTTTAGGGAGAAACGGAACGATTAACGATCCTGCAGCGCTGAAGCGAATAGGACTTTCCAGTGATATTGTTTCCGAAGAAGAACCTGCGGCGGTGCTCATGAAGCGCTTGTCGCTCGAGCCTGGTGAAAGCAAGGAGGCAACTTTTTTTCTCGGGGAATGTAATGTGGCTGATCTTGAGAAGACAATTTCTCAGATCACAGAAAAGGGATACGCGGAGCAGGTGCTCAAAAAAACAAGACACAAATGGGAGATGGCGCCATTTCTAAAATTCGACCTCCCCGACCCCACTCTTACTTTACTCGCCAACCACTTTCTTCCAGAGCAGGTGATAGCGTCACGCGTTCATGCACGGCTTGGGTTTTACCAAATTGGAGGTGCATATGGGTATCGTGATCAATTACAAGATGGGCTCGCTATGCTGTGGCTGGACAGCGCATGGACGAGGAGTCACATTCTTGCCGCCGCCGCACATCAGTTCAGAGAAGGAGATGCCCTTTCGTGGTGGCAACCTCATAATGATTTCGGTGCCCGAACACGGCTTTCCGATCCCCATCTGTGGCTCCCACATGTTGTCCTGCGGTATGTTCAATTTACCGGTGATAGTGCAATTCTTGACGAAGTAGTCCCGTACCTTTCCGGGGACATTCCTGACAAGGCGGATCGCCCAAGTATTGTTGGTGTGTTCTTGCCAAGTGATGAAAAAAGCTCGTTGTATGAGCATTGTATTCGTGCTGTTGAACATTCGCTCACCTCGGGATCGCACGGTCTGCCGCTTATGGGACAAGCAGACTGGAACGACGGCATGAATCGTGTGGGCGTGGAAGGAGAGGGAGAAAGTGTGTGGCTCGCATGGTTCCTTATTTCCATTCTTGATGAAATGAGCACCCTTACCGAAGGGCGCGGTGATAGTGACCGTGCAAACCGCTATCGTGCCCATGCGACTGAGTATCGTGAAGCACTTCAAAAATCTGGCTGGGACGGCAAATGGTATCGACGCGCGTTCACCGATACGGGAGCGCCTGTCGGAACCAACCACGCAAAATCTTTTCGCATCGATTCTGTCGCGCAGTCATGGGCATATTTTGCAAACGGAAAAACAAAAGAAAGCATTGAGGCACTAGAGTCTGCAAAGCACGAACTTGGTATCACCAAGGGACACATTCCACTTGCGTGGCCACCATCGTCTCGCTCGCTACTCGACATGGGAACAATCTCCGATTACCCCCCCGGTGTCCGAGAAAATGCTTCACAATATAACCATGCAGCATTGTGGCTTGCGCAAGCGCTTTTTGCGTCTGGAGATCCTGACGGGGGAATGGCGGTAGTTGATGCCGTCAATCCGTTCAAGCGAAGTGACACAGCAGAAAAGAGTTTGCTGTACCAGGGAGAACCGTATGTCGTAGCTGCGGAGGTGTACTCAACGCCCACATATCCTGGCCGAGCTGGCTGGACATGGTATACCGCGTCAGCAGGGGTGCTGTATCGGACAATATGTGAATATATCCTCGGAATAAAACGTGAAGGAAATTTGTTATCATTTTCACCATCTTTTCCCAAAGGCTGGAATCACGCGTCGGCACTGTTGCCGTATGGGAAATCCCAGTACAACCTGAAATTTGAAGCGATTGAGGGCGACGACGAGATAATGGAGATTTTTGAGGATGGTGTAAAACACCCCACCACAGCGGTGAAGATGGTGGACGACAAGCGTTCACACGAAATAATCATCCGCTTTAAGAGAAAGACGAAATAGCGGACAGCTTTTGCCCCACTACCCTTTGCTAATTCGTAGACCACTTGCATTGAAATATAGATATATGCTAATATATGCATATGAGTGATTTATGCAAAGAGATTGCGCGGATGGGGAAGGGGATAGGGAACGAAAATCGCTACCGTATTCTCGAGGCCCTGATGCGCGGACCCCGCACAGTGGGTGAGATTGCCGTCAAAACTAGACTGCCGCAGCCTGCGGTATCCCAGCATTTAAAAGTCCTTAAAGAGGCAGACCTCGTTGCCAGCGAGCGCGAGGGGCAGGAGATAGCGTACTCGATTAATGTGGGATATATGGCGAAGTTGCTTAAGAAGCTCGCCGAAAGCGTAGAGAAGGGGAAATCATAGTTTTAGTCATCGCCGTTATTATTTAAAAAATTCATATGTTATACGACACAATTGCAGACAACAATACTGTGGCAAAAACCATTGCCGCATTGAAGGAAAAGGGAGTAGAAGCCGAGGTGGTACAAACACGCGCGGAGGCACTCGCAAAAATAAAAGAACTGATTCCTGCTGGAGCCTCAGTTATGAACGGAGCATCTGTCACCCTTGAGGAGGTGGGATTTGTCGAATATCTTAAAGGGGGACAACATGGGTGGAACAATCTCCATGAGGCGATACTTTCCGAAAAAGATCCGGCAAAACAATCTCTACTCAGAAAACAAAGCGTTCTTTCAGATTACTATTTAGGAAGCGCTCATGCCGTTGCTGAAACAGGAGAGTTGGTCATCGCATCAAATACAGGTAGTCAACTCCCTCACATTGTTTTTACATCACCGAACATTATTTTTGTAATTGGTATGCAAAAAATTGTTCCGACGCTCGACGAGGCAATGAAGCGACTTTGGGAATATGTCGTTCCGCTTGAAGACAAACACATGATGGGACTCTATGGTGTTCACACTGCTCTTAATAAAATTGTTATCTGGAACGGCGAATCATCTATGATCAAACGCAACGTGCGCATGATATTGGTAAACGAAAAACTCGGCTTCTAGTGAATGAGGTCTCTATAATAAAAAGCGTACCAGTATTGGTGCGCTTTTGATTATAGGAACTCAATAGAGTCGAACACATTTCTATGATCGAAGTGTTTTTGAGAATGATAATTACTTGAGCGAAAGTTTGTCGCACTTTTTGCATAGGCCGAAAAATTCAAGGGAGTGGGTCTGGATTGATGCAAACAGTTTTGATTTTTTAAGTACCGCTTGTTCGATGGCGCTCACATCGCAATGTTCCACGTCTTCGACACGACCGCACTGTTTACAAATAAGATGGTGGTGATGCTTCGCGCCTAGGGCGAGTTCGTAATGTGCGTGTGCATGCTGCATATCGACACGCTGTACGATCCCAACAGAGAGGAGTGAATCGAGCGCGCGGTATATAGTGGCCTGATTAAGCCCTCCTTTTGAGTATAGAATGATATCGTGAATCGCAAGCGGACGATCAGCCTTCGCAAGAAGAAGAAGAAGAGACAATCGCCCCGGTGTTGCTTTGAGGCCATTTTTTCGGAGCAATGCAGCAAAATGTTCTTTTGTAACTTCAGTCATATGCGGAGTGTATCTCAAGCCAAGAAAAATTGCTAGAATCATTTCATGACTATTGCTGAGAGCATTATGCTCGGAATCATTGAAGGGATCACTGAATTTTTGCCTGTTTCCTCGACGGGCCATCTCATACTTGCGGCAGAGTTACTAAAAATTCCCGAATCAGCATTTCTGGGGAGCTTCGAAATCATCATTCAGCTTGGCGCTATATTTGCCGTTGTCTTTTTGTATTGGAGAGCACTCCTTCAAATTGAAAATATCAAAAAACTTCTTGTCGCATTTATTCCTACGGGGATCATAGGACTTACGGTATATAAGCTGATCAAGCAGTATCTTCTCGGCAATGAATATGTAGTTGTCGGAGCACTTTTCCTCGGCGGGATTGTCCTCATTGTGTTTGAGCTCTTGCATAAGGAAAAACACGAAGAAGAGGAAAGTGAAAAGGGAATCAGCGATGTCACCTACAAGCAGGCACTTGGTATCGGACTCTTCCAGTCACTCGCAATGGTGCCCGGCGTATCTCGCTCGGCAGCAACAATTATGGGTGGTCTTTTACTCGGACTCAAGAGGAAAACAACCGTTGAATTCTCGTTCCTGCTGGCGGTGCCAACAATGTGTGCCGCAACCGGGCTTGATCTCCTTAAAAATGCTGCTCACTTTTCTCGTGGAGAAGCTGATGTACTACTTGTAGGCTTCATCGTGTCATTTATCGTTGCGCTTTTAAGTATTAAATTCCTTCTTGTGTATATTCAAAAACATAACTTTATTCCTTTTGGCGTATATCGTATTGTACTCGCCCTCCTCTTTTGGTTATTTGTCCTAAACTAATTATACTTAAGACCAACATTTGCTTTTTACTCCGTGATGGCAAAATTTTGCTCGCTATGAAGAAACGGGAGTTTGGCGCAGGGAAATGGAATGGAGCAGGTGGAAGATGCGATGGTGATGAGACTCCGCTTGAGTCGGCAATACGTGAAGTTCGTGAAGAAATTTGCGTTGAAGTAAAAGAAGAACACATGCGGTACACTGCCCTTATTCGGTTTCATTTTCCGCACAAGCCTGACTGGGATTAGAAATGTTCAGTGTTTTTTGCAGAACAGTTTGAAGGTGACCCCAGCGAAACTGAAGAAATGCGTCCGGAGTGGTTCGCCCTCGAGGATATTCCTTATCATGCGATGTGGTCGGACGATATTCACTGGCTCCCCAAAGCGCTCGAAGGCGCTTTTGTTGAGGCGCGCTTCACCTTTGATGAGGAAAGCAATGTGCGCGAACAGCACATCGAATGTCGTTAGTCAGTCCATGTGATCATGAAGGGTTATTCATTTTCATGATTGACCACTTCACTCCTAAGTACTAATGTAAAGAGAGACTCGTTTTTTGAAAGGAATATATCATGAAAGCCCTGCCTAATGAGGTGCGGAGTGCATTCATGAGGCACTTCGTTGGTAAACGTTTTGAACGGTTAATTCGGAGCTTGGCGCGTGAAGTGAGTTATCTTCCCGAGGAAGACACAGAGGCGCGTGCGGCAGTGTTCCACGGCTATAGTCGGCATTCGCGATACCCCGCCATGCACACGGTTACCGATATACTGCTTGATGCGTTCTGCTCGGTATCAAAGTGCGATTTCCCGTATCACGGGCGTTCTGTACCAAAAGCCCAGCCAGGTGAGCGCGGACAAATTAAATCTTTTTTGCGTCTGGTTCATGCAGTGCATGCCACGACGTATAAAGTGTTAACTGTCGACTCAAATAGGCAATTATCGGTATTTCTCATTGGAAATAGTGCGGGTGCGCTGGCAATCTTGCGTTTCCTTCAGGAATATCCGCACGTGCAGAAATATCTTGCAGGAGTAGTGTTGATCGGAACCCCACTGTCGATCACACACAATGCGAGCGAGTGGGTACGGCGTCATGAAAAAGTGCTTGATCCCATGCTGGATTTTGTTTCAAGGATCCTCCCGACACTCCCTGTTGGCGATCTTCCCCGGAACAACAGCGATGATCCGCACGAATATCATGGCAAAATCCGTGCCCGCACGGCACAGCAAATGTACCGCACCGCAAACGCAGTTCAGGCAAAACCCGACTCTATTCAGGTGCCGATCCTCTTTATCCACGGAGATCAGGATCAGCACGCACTTGTCGGTGCAGTACAAGAAATGTATGCGAAGATTCCTTCTTTAGACAAACAGCTCATTGTGTATCCGGGAGCAGGTCACGACATTTTTGTTCGTGGTGCTCACGACGCGGTAAAGTGGATGAAGGAGAGGTACGATAATCCCGGAGCTGCGGTCACTAATCCGGTGGAAAATCTTATCCCCATTGAGGATCTCATCCGGGCATCCGGGGTCATTCTTGCAGCCCTGACGGAGCTTTTTGAAATCGTCGTTGTTATTATTGTGCGGTATCCCAAAAGAATTCAGTCACTTTGGCAATATGGCTGGAATGCAACAAAAAAGTTTTTCAATTTTTGAAACAAAACGCGGCCCTATAGCCGCGTTTTTTTAACATATTATGTGATATGATGAAGAACATGTCCGTCATCCAGGAATTTAAATCATTCGCAATGCGGGGGAATGTCATTGATCTTGCGATCGGTGTTATTATTGGTGGAGCGTTTGGGACAATTGTTAACTCTTTGGTAGGGGATATTATTATGCCCGTCTTTGGGGCGGTAACTGGGGAGATAAATCTCGCACGACTCTCACTCGAACTGTACAGCGTCGAAATCGCCTATGGGAAATTCCTCCAAGCAATCATCAGCTTCCTTATTATTGCTTGGTCACTTTTCGTGGTTGTCAAAGCGATAAATAAATTTAAGAAAAAAGAGGAAGCAAAGCCTGCTGAAGAAAAGATGCAGTCCGAGGAAGTTAAGTTATTGACTGACATCCGCGATTTGCTGAAATCGGAAGGAACCTCATAAACACTCAGTCGGTCAATTGTCAGGATAAGTACCGTGTTATACTAGCTTGATGGAGACACTGATCTGGCTTATCCAGAATTATGGGTATGCAATAGTATTTTTACTGGCACTTTTGGAGGGTGAAACCATTGTCGCACTTGCAGGTTTTGCGGCATACCAGGGGCATCTTGAGCTCTTCCCAGTTATTCTTGTAGCGATAATGGGAGCCTGTGTTGGGGATCATTTATTTTTTTATTTTGGACGATATAAAGGAAAAGAGTATCTTGCGCGGCGTCCCCATCTTGCCGATCGGGTTGAACGTATTCACTTATTGATTGAGCGACACCAAGCGTGGATTATTTTCTGCTCACGATTTATGTACGGGTTTCGTACGGTGATTCCCATAGCACTGGGTACCAGTGGCGTAAAATGGTCAAAATTTCTCCTGTTTAATTTTCTCGGTGCCGTTGTGTGGGCAATATTTTTTTCCGTTGGAGGCTATGTGTTTGGTAGCGCCATTGAGTCATTCTTGGGGCAAGTAAAACGGGCAGAAAAATTTATCATTTTCGGGGCACTTCTCGGAGCATTTATTGCCTGGTTTATTATATTTTTACGCAGTCGCATCACTGACCAGATTGAAAAGAAAGAGCACAAACTGGAGAAAAAAGTTAAAGAATCAGAGGAATAGTTTATACTTATCATATGGATCTCAAACCGTCTCGAAAACTACTCGGTGCCCTCCTCTGTTTCTATGTGTTTTTGTGTGGGGTATTAGCAATCGCCCCGCTTGATCGCGCAACCTGGTTTGTCGAAAATCTTACTGTGTGGATTATTGTGGGCATACTCCTTTTTTTCTATTCTCGAGGCATCCGATTTTCTAATACTGCGTACCTCCTTATGAGTGTACTAATTTTTCTCCATACCATAGGTGGTCATTATACATTTGCCGAAGTGCCGTTCGGCTTCGTCACGGATCTCTTTGGTTTTGAACGTAATCACTATGATCGTATCGCGCATTTTACTGTCGGCTTTTATGCGTATCCTGTTGCCGAGTGGCTGCTCGAAAAACGACTTGTTGCGAATCGGTTTTTGCTTTTTACCTATCCAGTGTTCGTCATTGCAACAATTGCAATGAGTTATGAATTTATTGAATGGATTTTTGCAATAAACGCCGCGCCGGATGCAGCCGCGGATTATCTCGGGAGTCAGGGAGACATTTGGGATGCCCAGAAAGACATGCTCGCCGACACGCTTGGGGCAATTCTTGCAACAATATTCTTTTTTTGGACGCAAGGCATGGTGCGGCTCAAAAGAGAGATAGGCTGTACGACACCCGAATGATGAATAGTAAAAAACACAGCAAGCAACTTTATTTTTTAATGGGAATATGGCTCTCATTTGTTGCGCTGTTTGTGGCGGGGGGAGTGCTCATTCCGGTTGAGCGAGAGTTCGCTCTCGGCTCTCCGGCCCTATTATATAAATTTGCTCAAAATGAAGAACTCCACAGTCCGCAAAGTCTTGTTGTCCCGGCAGGAGAAAAACTTATAGTTGCCGATCTTCCAAGCATGACGCTGTCTTTGTATGAAGGAAGTGTATTGGTAAAAACGTTTCCTATACTTTCACGCGGAAGGGAGAGTACCTTTTGGGAAACCCCAACGGGGAAATATGCAATACAGACAAAAGAACGAAAGCACTTCTCCTCTATTGGAGAGACATGGATGCCGTATAGCATGCAATTTTACGGAAATTTTTTTATTCATGGGTGGCCGACATATGTGAATGGGGACGATGTCCCTCGAGGTTATTCAGGAGGATGTATACGCCTCTCTACCGAGGACGCAGGGGAAATCTATGCATTTAGCACCGTAGGGACTCGCGTGTTCATTACGGGCGGGATTCCGAAAGAGAGTATGGCAACATCTTCGCGCTATTATTTACGCTCTCTCCCCGAAAAAGAGGAGCCTCCGATGGTGAGTGCGCCTTCATTCATAGTGGCAGATATTGGAAATGGGACGGTACTTTGGGAGAGAAAAGCCGATAGTAAGCGCCCCCCAGGGGCACTGGCTTCGCTTGCCACCGCCCTTGTGGCAGTTGAAGCGGTAAATCAGTACAAGATTGTGCGCATGGGAGAGCTTTTGCTCGGAAAATCAATTGCGCGCAATTACTCTATAGGAGAGGTGGATGAACTACCCCTTGGCGCCCTTATTCACCCGCTTCTTTTCGATACAAACGATACTGCGGCAAAGGCGTTTGCTGAGGTGCATGGAATAAAGCAGTTTGTGTCGTATATGAACCAAAAAGCAAAAGCCATAGGAATGGAAGCCACCCAATTTGGCGGAGTGTTGTCAGGCGACACGTCAACGACCTCAGCGCGTAACTTATTCACACTGCTTCAGTATGTTGAGGCTCAAAAAAATTTCCTCATCAATGTTTCACTTCTTCCTGAGAGAGCGTGGAAAAGCGACAACGGAGAGTTGCGGTATGTTTGGGAAAATAAAAATCCGTGGATCCTATCTCGAGACGGTGGGTATCGTGGCGGCATTGCTCAATTGAACGATGATGGGAGCGGAAGTGCAATGGTTTTGTTTGCGCTCCCATTATCAGAATTCGGAAACCGCACGGTCGCATTTATTGTTCTTGATTCCCACGATCTCATGGGCGACATAAAGAAATTAAATAATTTTACCATTAAAAATTATGTCTACGGGATAGAAAAAAATGAAATGTTTATTCGGGAACACAATGAACCGACTCCATCCCTGCTTCAAAAAATGCAAACCCTTCTTGATTTGGAGCAGTTTTTGCAGGATACTATTTTATACGAACGTGATCTTTCGTAACCACCATGATATTCACTGACTACTTTCCCCAGTATTGGCTATACGGATGCATGATACTCTCTCTCTTGGGGCTTATAATCGGATGGGAGATAGTACATGTGTGGCGAGAGCGTCACTACTCCCTTCACTGCGTACCACATCTTTTTAACATCTTTATTCTGCTTCTTCTTGTGTCTGCAGTGCTCTACGGACTAAAGCGTTTTGATGCGCACCGCGATGGTTTTGAGGACACCTCATTTTCATATCCGCGCTCACATTACATAGCAGAACGTCAGTCGCTTCAGTTTGAAGATAAGTGGGTGTATGAGACGGACGATACCACAGAGACCGTGATCGCTTTCTATCAAAGAGAAGCGAAAAAGAACCAATACACATTGGCGGTTGACACCTCAACCTCTTCGCCCCGACTTTTGTTGGAAAAGAGTGGAGTGCGGCTTTTTTTGACGATAGTGAATGAAGAAAATGTTCGCGTGCTTCACTATGGGAAGCAAGGCAGTGTTCAGAATTTCACCTACTGAGCTTTTCCTTCCCTGCTTTTAGTGGCATAGAGAACCTCGAGTAGAACCGGGGCAATTTTATCTGCCATCTTGAGATACCCCGCGTCATTAGGGTGAATTACGTCCGACATTAGGCTCGTTTCTCCTATAATGCCCTCCATGATTTCCGGTACAAGCAGCGTACCTTTTTCTTTTGCAAGTTTTTCAAAATCACTTGAAAATTTGTCATTCAAGAGCCCGCCCCTAGCACCGATAAGTACAACGAGCGCACCCTCAGCTTGGAGGCGCTCAGTAATGGAACGAAGGTTGTCGAATGTGACTTGTTGCTCCACCCCCTTTAAATAATCGTTACTTCCAAGAAGCACAAGCACGATATTCGGCTTTTCTGTAAGTACGTCCGCGTCTAGTCGCTGGAGTGCATCTTCCGTAGTGTTGCCAATGATACCTTTGTGGATGATTGGAGTACCGAGGCGCTCTTCAAGTATGCTGACATAACCTTTCGAAGGCGATGATGCACCTACACCGACAGTCAAGCTATCTCCGAATGCAACGATGGTAGAGCCTTGGGGAGGATAGTTGATGATGAGATAATCATCACTCGAGTCGTACCATATTTTCCCCGCCACAACTGCAGTTAATAGCCCGACAATGATAAGTATTGTTTGGAATTTACTCGACATAACTCACTTATCCTAACACATTTATTTCCTTGACGAGAATACCCCAGTCTATAGAATGGGCGGAGACAATATAAGGAGAGAGTAATGGCAAAACAGCACTGGAAAGAAAAACGAGCCCAACAGGGTTATTCATATCAGGATGTGTTTTTAGAAATCAAGCGCCGATTTGAAGGCGAGCGGACATTAGACGAAGATGAAGCGAGGCGACGATTTGAGGATGGAGTCGAAAAGCTCGACAGCGCCTTTCGTTTCTCCGCTCATTTGTGCGATCTTTTGGTGAGTAAAATGCTCACCTATAAAGACCTTCAAGACATGGCAGGAATACGAGATGATAACTGCATATTACTCGTATTGCTTGATCCTATATCGCGCGGCAAGGACACTCGCCACAGCTTGAGGGACAATCGTGAGGTAGACAGGTTTTATCCCGGGGATGACCTTCCTACAAAGAAATAACAAACCGCCGTAGGGGCGGTTTTTATGTTTATGTTCCTAATCTTTTGCGGGCGCAAGCTCGAATGTGCCTTTTGCCCACGTGATATCGAACCATTTGTATGAGAAGTTTCCTCTGTAAACTTTGCTACTCACTCGAGTTACGACCCCGGTAAGCTTTCCGCGATACCCGCAGATGATCAAAGCATCTCCGAAAATAGAGGCGGTATTTTCTACGCTTTCCCCTCGGAATGGAATGGGGTCTTTGCAATGAGTTGAACCCGTGAGGGTCATTAACCCGTATATGGCGTCGCCCTCTTTTTTCGTAATGATGATGCGGATATCTCCCTTTTCATCATTTTCTATTTGCTCCCATTTCCCCTCAAGTCTCGAGGGAAACGTTGGTAAATCACAGGTTTCTGCACTTGCGAGCGCTGTAAAAAGACCAAGAAAGCAGGAGACAGTGAAACGCAAAAGCATGATAGCTCCCCGTTAGATGCTCTCAAAGTATATTCACTCTTCCACCGACCTTTGTCAAAGCTCTTGTGTCGCTCAATGCGGCATTTTTTGTTGTTTCATCATAATCATGCATGAATGGTGACAAAGAATCTGAAGAGAGATGTGGGGTATTCATTCTTCGAGTCACACCAATTGCCTCGATTGACCAGTATGCTTTTGCCAGTATAAGATGATGAAGGATAGTTGTTGAGGAGTTAAAAACATGAAACAGGATGCCACTTGCCAATTTAATCTCATAAAAGATTGGAGACTTCGCCGCAAAGAACAGGGGTACTGCTATAAGCAAGTACTAAGTGAAATCCGTCGCCGAGCGCACGGTGAATACATTTTGTCCAAAGAGGACGCGAGTAACGCGTTGCAAAATGGGGAACTGATGCTCGAAGTGCGATTTAAGGTTTCTGCTCTGCTTTCTGACTTTTTCAAGACCGAACGCGTCTCAATCGAAATGCAACACGTACTATTCGGACTTGATTCGAAAGATAATCTAGACACTTTGCTTGACCCATTTCCACTTCTGGGCAGCCAAATCGAAAATGACCCACTCGTGGATAGTGTGTATCCGGCTGTGTACAATAAGATTCTCATTCGTGAGTGAGACAACCTACAAGCTTATGTTCGTAGGTTTTTTGATAGTCCGTTGTGTGAGGGTGTTATCTGCACCTACAGTTTTGGCGCATTATAGTTTGGAGAGTACAATGAATACATATGATTATCCGCGAGGGATTGACGTTTGATGATGTACTCCTCATGCCCCGGCGCTCCGCGGTATTTTCACGGAAAGATACTTCGACTTCTGCAAGACTTTCTCGCAATATCACGCTCAACATCCCGCTCATTTCGGCCAATATGGATACGGTGACGGAAAGCTCTATGGCGCGCGCAATGGCACGCATGGGCGGAATCGGTATCATTCATCGCTTCCTTTCGATTGAAAGGCAAGTCGAGGAAGTGCGCAAAGTGAAGCGTGCGGAAAATGTCATCATTGAAGACCCGTTCACCGTCACCCCGGACATAACGCTCGGTGAAGCACGCAATTTCATGCGACGCGAAGGTATTTCGGGTGTGCTTGTCGTGAAGGAGAAGGCGGGGAAGAAGCTTTTGGTGGGCATTCTCACACGCCGAGATCTCCTCTTTGAGACCGATGACCGCAAGAAAGTCTCGTCGCTCATGAGTACCAACGTTGTCACCGCACGTGCTGACGTATCGCTCGAAAAAGCAAAAGATATTTTACATGATTATCGCATCGAGAAACTCCCACTCACCACGAAGGATGGGTATTTGGCGGGATTGATTACACTTCGGGATATTTTGGAACGCATCCAAAATCCACTTTCCACAAAAGACAAAAAGGGAAGGTTGATGGTGGGTGCTGCGGTTGGGGTGAAAGAAGATACCATCGCACGTACCGATGCACTACTGAAAGCTGGCGCCGATGTTATCGTCATCGACATTGCCCATGGGCACAATGAGCGCGCTATCGAAACAACAAAATTATTACGCAAAACATTTGGTGCCCGCATAGAAATTATCGCAGGCAATATCGCGACACCTTCTGCCGCGCGCGACCTCGTGAAAGCAGGAGCCGACGGGCTAAAGGTGGGCATTGGACCTGGTGCCGCATGCACCACGCGCATCGTGACGGGGGTTGGAGTACCCCAACTCACCGCAATTATGGACGTTGCAAAAGAGGCAAAGAAACTCGGTATCCCATTTATCGCCGACGGAGGCGTGAAGAACTCTGGTGATTTTTCAAAAGCAATGGCGGCGGGTTCCGATACGGTGATGATTGGTAATTTGCTTGCAGGATGCAAAGAGTCCCCCGGAGAATATATTCTTGACCGTGGAGTAGCATATAAATACTATCGTGGCATGGCATCCTATGATGCGACAAAAGAAAAAATAGCAGTAGATGGAGGGACCGATGGCGCATTCCGCTCACCCGAGGGAGCATCAGGGAGAGTCCCGTATCGTGGTGAGGCAAGTATGGTTATCACTGACTTGGTGGGCGGACTCCGCTCCTCGATGAGCTACTTGGGAGCAAAAACGCTGACGCAATTTAAAGGGAATGCGGAGTTCATCAAGATGAGTAGTGCAGGACTAACCGAGTCCGGCCCCCACGGTGTGAAGTGAGGCATGCCCTTGAAGGTGGGGTCTGAATAAAATCGCTACTGCTTATTGCCTGCTACAAACATTGTCAAGGTCTGACCTTGACATAGCGATGAATAGATAAACGTTGTGAATAGTAGGCAAAAAAAGTAAGAAAAAACGCCGACATAAGTCAGCGTTTTGCTTTTATTTAGTATCTTTTATTTCCCCAGGGGTGAGCGGACTCATCCCCATGTCTTTTGCAATTTGTGCAGATTCAGGATCAATACCTGGCACTTCGACAACCGGCGGCTCTTTTGGAGAAGTAGGCGGCTCTGGAAGAGAAGGAGGTTTAGGGGCTCTTCCTTCCATGATGTCATTGATTTGATCGGCATCGAGTGTTTCCCATTCGAGAAGCGCTTTTGCCATCGCATGCATCTTGTCCGTGTTCTCTTCAATGAGTTTGCGCGCAAGAGCGTATTGCTCGTCAATGATCCGTCGCACCTCCGCATCCACTTTTTGCATGGTCGACTCGCTCATGCTCGTCGTTTTGGTGACCGAGCGTCCGAGGAATACTTCACCCTCGTTTTCGGAATACACCATCGGACCAAGCGAGTCCGTCATGCCGTAACGCATCACCATATCTTTGGCGATCTTGGTAGCACGCTCGAAATCGTTCGAAGCACCTGTTGTCATTTGGCTCATGAACACTTCTTCGGCGATCCGTCCGCCGAAGAGCATGGCAATCAGGGAGAGCATATACGTTTTGTCGTAACTGTAGCGATCTGCTGCGGGGAGACTCATGGTCACGCCAAGTGCACGTCCCCGCGGAATAATCGTTACCTTGTGCACGGGGTCGCATTTTGGAAGCAGCTTGCCAACCAGGGTGTGCCCCGCTTCGTGATAAGCGGTGTTTTTCCGCTCCTCTTCCGGCATGATCATACTCTTGCGTTCGGGACCCATTAAGATCTTGTCTTTGGCACTTTCAAAGTCCCGCATCTCGACCACGCGCCCATTGCGCCGTGCGGCCATGAGCGCTGCTTCGTTGCACAGGTTGGCGAGATCAGCACCCGACATGCCTGGAGTACCGCGGGCAATGACGCTCGGGTTTACATCAGGATCTGCCGGTATTTTGCGCATGTGGACCTTGAGGATTTGTTCGCGGCCCTTAATGTCGGGAAGCGAGACGTGTACCTGTCGGTCGAAACGCCCTGGTCGAAGTAATGCTGCGTCGAGGATGTCGGGACGGTTCGTTGCCGCAACGATGATCACGCCGAGATTTGTCTCGAATCCATCCATTTCAACAAGCATTTGATTCAACGTTTGTTCGCGCTCGTCATTTCCGCCACCCAAACCTGCGCCACGCTGTCTTCCTACTGCGTCGATCTCATCAATAAAGATGATACACGGGGAGTTCTTTTTTCCATTCTCAAACATGTCGCGCACACGGGCTGCACCCACACCGACATACATTTCAACGAAGTCAGAACCGGAGATCGAAAAGAATGGAACCTTCGCTTCTCCTGCGATCGATTTTGCAAGGAGCGTTTTGCCGGTACCAGGAGGCCCGACAAGGAGCAACCCTCGCGGGACACGCCCGCCGAGCTTTTGGAACCTGGAAGGATCTTTCAGAAAGTCGACGACCTCCTTCACTTCTTCCTTGGCTTCATCGCAGCCTGCGACGTCGGCAAAGGTCACGACATTCTGATTTTCATCGAGCATGCGTGCTTTACTTTTACCGAAGCCTCCAATACCGCCTTTGCCACCCCCTTGCATTTGTCGCATGAAGTAGATCCATACGCCGATCAAGAGCAGCATTGGACCCCATGAGGTCAAAATGCTCATCAAGAAAGTTGGTTTTTCTTTCGGCTTTACTTCGAACGTGACATTGTTGTCGATCAGATCGCCTACCAGTCCACGGTCGAGGTAGGTCGCAAGCGTAATGACCCGCTTCCCGTCAGCGGTAAGGGCTGTGATCGTAGTGCCGTCTGCTCCCTCTTGAAGAACGACACTCTGGATACGCTTCGCCGCTACTTCTTCAAGAAAAGCAGAGTAACCGATTACTACCTCGCCCCTCCGCGTGTCTTTCTGGTTAAGTGCATTGAATATCACTAAGGCAAAAACTAACCATACCGCAATTTTTGCGAACCATTGCATGTTCATCTGAACCCCCTAGTTTGGAAAATAAAGCTAAAAATTACAAGGAGCTTTAGTCTGGTCTATTCATCACTCAATCACACTGATTATATGTGTCAACCTACACGAGAAATTTGGAAGTTTTGAATATGTTAGAATGTCGTTATGAAGGCTAATAATCCCAAAAAACTCTTTAACTCCACAAAAGCGCTGGTCATGGGCCTGGGACTCCACGGAGGAGGCGTTGCGACCACCAAATGGCTGCTCAAACATGGAGCCACGGTGACAGCCACCGACATGCGGGACAGAAAGATTCTCGCACCATCACTTCGGTCGCTCCAAGCACTCCCTGTGCACTATGTGCTTGGTAAACACCAACTCGAGGACTTCCGTACTCACGATCTACTCGTCGTGAATCCCGGCGTGCCAGAGGGAAGTGAATATATAAAAGCTGCACGGGCAGCACGCAAGCGAATTGAAAACGATGCTAGTCTTTTTTTTCGCTATATCACGAATCCCGTAATTGCCGTAACGGGTACACGTGGCAAAACAACTACAACACTATGGATTGCCGAGCTCCTCAAAAGGAAATATCCTCAAGTACTCCCATCCGGGAATACTCCCGACAATGCGCTTCTTAAAGAATTTGACCGCATTACTGGCAAAAGTATTCCAGCAGTTGTCGAGTTGTCATCGTGGCAATTGGAGTATCTCCCTGCAAGTGAGAAGGGTCCGCATGTTGCGGTTATCACTAATCTTTATCCTGATCACCTCAATCGGTATGCTAATATGACAGCGTACGCATCGGCAAAAGCCAATATTTTTCAGCTCCAGCATGATGATGATTTTCTTATCCTCAATCATGAAAACACATGGACGAAATTTTTTCTCCAAAAAAAACCTCGTGGAATACTTTTTTTCATTAGTACCAAACCGCTACCAAGAAAATTGAATGGCCTGTTTGTGCGCGGCGACACACTGATATTTCGTTTTGACAGGATCGAGCAGCAATTGTTCTCCATAAAAAAATTCGTGGCAGAAAAGGGAAGTCACAACCTTGAAAACCTACTGAGTGCTGTCCTTGCGGTAAAGCTTTACGATGGAGCGGTAGTGCTGGGCGAAGCACTTGCACTCAAACTGCCCACTCCGCGCATGCGACAGGAGATCGTATACCAG
The DNA here is from genome assembly GCA_043736515.1 of bacterium. GTDB lineage: Bacteria > Patescibacteriota > Minisyncoccia > Phycocordibacterales > UBA6899 > MHLP01. Next base: position 34,082 of record JAYTCK010000021.1, on the reverse strand, counting down.
AGAAGAAAGCTCACTGTCGTAAATGACAGCTGCGCTACTTCACCTGACGGGGTGATTGCCGCGATTGAGCGGTTTCGCAAACTGGGGAATGTTGTCCTGATAACTGGAGGCACTAATAAAGAACTGGAATTCACCGGTGAAGCTCGTGTAATAAAAAAACACATTCCCAGCGAATATTGTGTTTTTCTTGAAGGCTCCGCAACGACAAAATTACTCAACGCTCTCAACCCAAAAAAATTGTCAAGGTCGGACCTTGACAATAGGGTGCACCCGACACTTGGGGAGTGCGTAGTGGAGGCATTTCGCGTGGCGAAGACGCTTCGGGGTAAGACGACAATACTTTTTTCTCCAGGGGCAGCCAGCTTTGAAAAATTTCTCCATGAATTTGACCGCGGAGAAAAGTTTAATGCACTCGTAAAAAAATATATAAAATAAAACCCGCCATTTTCATGACGGGTGTTGGGGTACTACAAACCCCATTTTGGGGATTCATCGGTGAATGGACGTCCTGTGTCGTGAACTGTAGCCCTTACGTAGCGTGTTCCTCTTGTGTTTTCCTGTCCGACAGAGAGAGCGCTCGCCGCATTTTTGGCCGCGTCCTTGGTGTACCCCGTCATGACACATGTGTGCACTGAGCTACTCGCTGCGCTGGCCACGATTGTTACCACGTGGATTTGATGTTCAGTTTCAATTGTCATGATTGCCCCTTTTGGAAAATGAGAACTTACAATTTGAGCCGATACAATAAAATCATACGGTTCTAGTTATGTCAACTTTTGTGCAAATAAAAACCCACCAAAATTATTGGTGGGCAAAAAAGATGCTTGGAACAATTTACTTTATAGTGGGCCACTTTGCTCGCATCGTGAACATTCCCAGCCATGAACACCAGGATCGTAGGCAACTGGACATTCCGGCTGCTGCCCTGTGCAGCCCTCAGGTTTTGTGAAGTACTCATTATAACCAACACCACGACATTCACGGCAACCCTGCCTCTCTACTGGATTTGCTTTTGCGCATGCGGTGCATGGTATGCGTTGAACATATTTCGACATGTATCACCTACCCATTTAGTGGAAGAATCTAAGTCGATTCTACGGAGTGACACTTGTTTGTCAATATGCGACATTCGAAGAGAACGCATGTTATAAATAATGACATGAGCATTTGTATTTTTTCTACTCCCTAATTTCTTCTCCCCAACTTATGTGTGGAATATTTGGCTACATTGGTGAAACAAACAAAGAGATTGCGCTTATGGTCAATAAGGCGCTTTGTGAACTCGAATACCGCGGATACGATTCGTGGGGTATTGCGGCAGAACAAAATGGAGCTCTGTTTGCTACAAAAGCTGTCGGTAAGATATCACTTGCAGCAAAAAAGGACCTTGAAGGAATCATGGGCAAAATGGCCATTGGCCACTCGCGGTGGGCGACGCACGGAGGAGTAACAGAGGCAAATGCGCACCCCCACTTTAATCGATCGCGTACGATCGCCGTGATTCACAACGGCATCGTAGAAAATCACGAAGAGATCAGGAATTTTTTACGTGGAAAACTCGGTAGTGCTGTTGTTGATAAAATTTTTCTATCCGAAACCGACACCGAAGTCATCCCGCACCTTATCGATTACTTCATTGTGGATGAAGGAAAAACTTTTGAGGCCGCTTTTGTAGAAACGGGAAGAATGCTCGAAGGCAGGTACGCTGTGGTTGTGATGAAACTCGGCGAGCCGTATCTTCTTGCGATGCGTGATGGCTCACCGCTTGTTGTGGGAAAGGGAAAGCGGGAATTTTTTCTCGCGTCCGATGTTCCCGCATTTATCGACCATACCCGCACAGTGCTTTACCCCGGTGATCAGGAGTATATGAAAGTATTACCCGACTCCATTATGATTCGTGACCTTAAGACAGGAAAAAAGATTGATCATGAATGGACAGAGATTACCTGGGACAAGGCGAGTGCGACCAAAGAAGGGTATCCGCATTACATGTTAAAGGAGATCATGGAGCAGCCACTCTCCTTGGATAAGGCAATCCACCAAGAAGACGCGAAGCTTGAAGAATTTGCACGACTCATGAAAGAATCTGAACACCTCTTCTTCATCGGATGCGGTACTGCAGCAAAGATGGCGAAACTTGGTGAACTCTATGCGGCACGTGTGGCGGGAAAGCTTGCAAATACCTACGTCGGTTCGGAGTTTGCCGCATACGGACAGTTCCTTAACAAAAAAAGCACCATTTTTGCAGTGTCTCAAAGCGGAGAAACGGCAGATGTGCTTGAAGGGCTAAGTATCGCACATAAAGAAGGTGCGCGTATCCTCTCCTTATTAAATGTTGTAGGTTCGTCGATCGATCGCATGTCACAAAAGTCACTTTTTCTCAATGCGGGTCCCGAGATAGCAGTGGCCTCGACAAAGGCCGCAACCGCGCAGATCGCCATACTTATCCTTATTGCATACGCACTTGGCAAAAAGCTTGCGGATGGAAAACATGTCATGCGAGGTGTTGTGAAGGACATCAAGGCCTGGCTCACTCCCGACCTTTCACATGAGATTAAGCAAATTGCGATGAGACTGAATGCACACGACGATATTTACATCATCGGACGAGGATTGAATGCACCACTGGCACAAGAAGCAGCGATAAAAATACAAGAAGTATCATATATTCACGCGGAAGGTTTTCCGGGAGGGGAACTCAAGCACGGACCGATCGCGCTCATTGAAAAGGGAACACCAATCATTGCGCTTATTCCCAATGACGAGACCAGGCGCGATATGGAATCGAACACCATGGAGCTCCGTTCGCGCGGTGCATATGTGATCGGTATTGCGCCGGAGCACAGTAAATTATTTGATGAATGGATAAAGGTCCCCGATCTTGGTGTTGCCAGCCCGATCGCGAGCATCATCCCGATCCAGCTCCTTGCGTACCATCTTGCGGTACTCCGTGGCAACGACCCAGACAAGCCGCGCAATTTAGCAAAATCGGTGACGGTCAAATAAGGCGAGGGGTAATTTGGGCGCACTCCTCGTCCTTTCCGATTTGAATTCGGGAGCAGTAGGAGACTACAGCCCCCGGATCCGAAACGGTCCAGCACTTCGGACTGCATCCCAAATTCCACCCTCGCCATAAGTTGATAATTGTCACAAAACCCTGGAGAAGACTGTTATTGCTGGTATAATAGGTGAAGGTAATCATATTAATAAGTCGTATAAGTAATATATTATGGCAACAGAAAATAATGACGAGGGAAAAGTAATTCGGATTATGCCCCCAAGGGAGTTAATCGCTGCGGTTTCAATACTCGCATTCTCAGGAGCGTTACTCATTCTTTCGATGGCGGTGACGGAGCTCAAGGGATACGATTTTATCGGGAGGGGAGAGGAAGCTGAAGCAACAATCTCCGTAAGCGGTGACGGTGAAGTATTCGCTGCTCCGGACATTTCGACTATCTCGTTTACTGTTACTTCGGAAGCTGTGAAGGCAGCGGATGCTCGCAAGCAGACGGATGACAAAGTAAAAGCAATCCTCGTATTTCTCAAAGAGTCGGGTGTTGAAGAGAAAGATATTAAGACGGCAGGATATAGTTTGAACCCAAGACATGAGTGGCAGGAAACCAAGATTATGTGCATTACTTTTCCATGTCACCAGCCTCCGGGAAAGCAGGTGCTGCTCGGCTACGAGGTAACGCAGTCTATTGAAGTGAAAGTTCGCAAGATTGATGACACTGGCGCTATTCTCGGAGGAATTACCGATAAGGGCGCAACAAACATAGGCGGCCCCGTATTCACTGTAGAATACCCCGATGCAAAACAGAACGAGGCCCGCAAAGTGGCAATCGATAAAGCAGAAGTAAAAGCAGAGCAGCTTGCAAAAGACTTGGGTGTTGAACTTGTGCGCATCGTTTCATTCAGTGAAGGCGGTAGTTATTATCCGTTTGCTCGCGCAAGTATGGATAAAGAGATGGCGCTTGATTCAATGGCCGCGAATGCACCTGCTGAGATTCCTGTTGGAGAAAATAGCTTTTCTTCAAGTGTGACTATCGTGTATGAAATTCGTTAAAAAATAAAAAAGTTTTTTAAAACAAAACCCCACTCGATGAGTGGGGTTTTGTTTTGACACTACAAACAAGAGAGAGTAGTGTATCGGAGAGAGATTTGTTTTTCGTAAATTTGTTCAGGAGAAATTCATGAAATTACGATGCTGGATTTGTACGCTCTTTGCAATGATACTTGCCGCCACGGTCTTCTTTGCTCCTCCTGTGATGGCGCAAACGATTACGCCCACGAGCGCGACACTTGTTCGAGAAGTCACACTGTCTCCCGGAAATTGGTTGTGGAATCACTATGCTCGGATGAGTCCCGAATATCGGCGCGCGCACCCCTACAAGCAGTTTCTTGAAACAGAAGCGTGTTATCTCACCGATCGAAAGTGCACCGAAGCGGACTGGAAGCGTGTACCCAAGACGCAGGTGGTCTATATTCCTGCCGAGCCAGTGTTTGTGCGTGTCCCTCCGGGCGCGTCTATTCCCGGCATCATACTCGAGGAGAGTACAGGTGGAATAGATCATCATGGGCTCGTTATTGACAATGACGCAACAGACGCGGAAGGAACTGCGCGCCTTTACGGTGAACTAAAGAATCTCGAAGCAATAAACAAGGACTTATCTTCGAAATACGCAATGGAGGGAGCTTTTTGGAGAAAAGCGGTTGCCTTTTTGATCTTTTCGGTGATTGCATTTGGGTTACTTGCTATGTTTTTGTGGACTCGATTACTTCCGCACCGCCAGAAGTTGCAAAAGACGAAGCCTGTTTTAGATGTACCACCCACTGAGCTTGCGATGCCAGTCCCACCCACTCCACCGTTGATGAGAGGCACTGACACCTCTTCCTGAAATGAATTTACGTCACTCTGCACCTTCAAACGCCTTACAATAAGGCGTTTTTTTGTTGTTTATAGAGCGATGGAATGCTATTGACTTTATTCAATAAGCATGATAAGGTAATTATGGATCACGTATTTTTTTCTCGCTTATTTATAGGCGAAAGGGAAGTATAATATCCTTTCTTTGACTTTGAATCAGCGCAATTTTTCTCTCAACTCAATAGGAGTAATTCCATGAACGCGCAATCCAAACCGAACCGTCTTGGCGGTGACAAGTCCTACCATGACCCAACCCATGCCCCCAACCATGCCCTTGCTGGGCTTCAAGTGCTTCAGGGCAAGGTCCCCGTCGCCGTCGACACCCCGCCTCCCGCGGAAGAAGCAGCCGCGCCGATGACCGACGTCGTCCGGGCGGTGACAGAAGAACCACCTCACGACGAAAGCGGTGTTGTGGCGGCAGACGGTGCACCTTCGAGCGCAGCAACTGATGTCGTCGTCGTCGAACCTGTCGTTGAGGAAACACTTCCGAATGACGGTGGTGCTCAACCGGCAAGTAAGGTGTACGACGGTGGGGATCGGCGAAGCCCTTTTCGGACGGCTTCGCGGGCTCACGTTGCTTCTGCTCAGGCACGAGCAGCGATGTTTACCGTCGCGCCGCTCATTCCCCCCGAACCTGAACAGGTGACGTGGAAAGCAAAGCAGCCGCTCTCCAAGGACGCTCCGTGGGAGAGAGTCACCCTGGGACTATTCAAGAAAAGCAAGAATGTTGAAATGCTTTCCTTGGTGCGAGAAATTCGCAACAGAGGGGTACGCCCGGTAATGACGATGGAAATCCGAGCACCGGAGGGAGCAGGAACGCGAGTAGACTTCGGTCTCTCGATTGCTGTTGAAAGGGGAGGCTATGAGCATGTGAAACTCACGCCCCTCGATGGCGCAGGACTCTTTGGGTGGCTTTTCCAGGGTGGCGTTGAAGTCTTTCATGATGAAGTCGTGGGAGAGAAACCTGCAAGCCCCGATCGCTACCTTGCGACTGTTGGAGTGAACTCGGCCGTGAATATGGTTGATTCGTTTCTCGCATCGGTTCGCGCCACTCGTCAGCAACGTTGAAAACCCGCACGCCACGGACACCACGTGGCGTGCAATCCAACACAGGAGATAGTGAATGCAACAAGCTCAACATGTGAGACTCGTCAGTTTGAATGGACGCGTGAATGGACGGGGGCAGGATTCGTCCGGCGTCCGTACCCCCGTTGTTTTGGAAGATGTCGCCGACAGTCGCCTCTGGCGCGCTCGGGAAGGTATCCCCGGTATCTACGTGGTGGACCGCGAAGCGAACGACAGTGTTTTCTTCGAGGTACAGGCGTACTTTCGGCGTGATATCGGCCGGCGCGTCATCCGGGTTATTCCGGTCTCGAACTGGGTAGATGGCGAGTGCGCACGCCGTGCACATGAAATTCAAAAAGGAGAGAGGCCACAGTTCCTTCCTTCGTGCGTGCTGTTTGGGAAGCTCGATTTCGATCGTCTCCCCAAGGAACACCTCGATTACCTTGCAGATTGGGCAGACTTGGTCCTCGATGGGGTAGAGCGCTACGACCGACTCAATCCAAAACGGGATCGTCGTCCCAGCTCGCGCCGCGGTCACTGATTTTCGTTCTTCGTTTTAGAGGCCCCACTTTCGGGGCCTTTTTCTTTGGGTTATTGTAGCTTGACTTTCGAGGGCAAGAGGTATATACTGGCTTTATCAATAAGAACCCGCGGGGGTTTTTTTCTTAGGAGGAATTAATTCATTTTTATGCAATTCATCGATTACTTACGCGACACAAAAGCAGAACTACGACATGTGAGCTGGCCAACAAAGAAACAGACGATCAACTACACGATCATTGTTGTTGCTATCTCCATCGCAACCGGAATCTTTTTGGGAATTCTTGATTTTGGTCTCGCGCAAGTGCTTAAACGCTTCATCTAAACCAATATGGAAGAAAAAACAGAAACACAACAAGGAGTTCCTCCGACACGTCAGTGGTATGCGATTCACACCTATTCCGGATACGAGAATGCGGTTGTTCGGAATTTAAAGCAGCGCATCGAGTCACTTGGGATGGAAGATAAAATTTTTGAAGTCGTCGTCCCCAAAGAAAAGAAAATCAAAATGAAGGGCGGCAAGCGCGTCGAAGTTGAAGAGGAGGTATATCCCGGATATGTACTGGTGAACATGGTGTACGATCCCGACTCATGGTATGTCGTGCGCAATACACCTCGCGTGACGGGCTTCGTCGGAGCGGGTGTTGTTCCTGTGCCTCTCGATCAAAAAGAAATTGATGCACTCTTTGGCCGCATGGGCTCAAAGACGCTTAAACATACTATCGATCTTGCTGTAGGGGAGTCCGTCATCATTACCGACGGCCCGTTCAAAGAACTTGAAGGTCGTGTTGGTGAGGTGGACGAAGACCGCGGGCGGGTAAAAGTCATGGTCCCGATGTTTGGACGTGAGACTCCCGTAGAGCTGGACTTCCTCCAAATCAAGAAAATCTAATCCACATCTTTAAACTTTATGCCTCATGGGACAAACCTATTACCCAAAGAAATTCCTCCGAGTTTCTATCGTGTTAGCGCAAAGGCGCTCATACTCGATGAGTCGCGAACGAAATTTCTCATCACTCAAGAAGCTGATGGTAGATGGGAGCTTCCTGGTGGCGGTATTGGCCACGGGGAAGACCCGCACGCAACGATCATTCGTGAGATCAAAGAAGAAATGGGACTTGAGGTGTTAAATGTGGAACATAACCCCTCATATTTCACGACTTTTTGTAATGTCACCGGTTATTGGATGGTGAACGTGCTTTACGAAACCAAAGTGAGCGATCTCAATTTTACGCCGTCGGACGAATGCATCGCAGTACGCTTTGTCGCTCCCCTCGAAGCAAAAGAGCTTAACGCTTTTCCAAGTGTTGTACAATTTGCTGCTCTATTTGATCCAAAGCGGCACAAGTGATCATTTGCGCAAAACATAATGACCAAAAGAAAAACACCCACTCGGGTGTTTTTTGCTTCAGTATTAGGATTTCAAGCGCTGGTAAACGAATTCACCGAGCATTCCCAGGAGCAAAAGAATGAAGAATATCCCGTTTCCATAAATGATCACAAGAAAAATAGCGTGCATGCTTACTCCCCAGACAGTATTCTATTTGTAGTCTACCCCACATTCGTTTCCTTGCAAAAAAGGCAGATTTTCAGTAGTATCATCCCATTGGAATGCGCGTCTAAGGGATGCGGCTTCTCTTTCCAGTATTGTGCATTTTCTTGATTCTACTCTCTAATTCAAACTACAATGGCTAAACAAGTTGTTAAAAAAGTAAAATTGCAGATTCCTGGAGGGAAGGCGACACCAGCACCTCCTGTAGGTCCTGCTCTCGGCCAAGCCGGTATCAACATTGGTGATTTCGTCACAAAATTCAATGCCGCGACAGCGTCAATGATGGGCGACATTATCCCTGTTGAAATTTCAGTATACGATGATCGTAGTTATACGTTCGTCACTAAAGTATCTCCCGTTCCACGCCTTATTCTCAAGGCACTTGGAAAGGACAAAGGCGCAAACAAGCCCGGAACACAAAAGATGGATGCGATCACCAAGGATCAGATTCGCCAGATTGCGGAGAAGAAGATGCCTGATTTGAATGCTGCATCGATCGAAGCTGCGATGAAGACTATTGAAGGGACCGCACGTTCCATGGGCATCAAAGTAAAAGATTAATTTTTGGCGCGCTATAAGTCTGAACGGATGCCCAACTTCGAAGAGGGCATCCTGGATGAGTATCATCAGAATGATGCGCATCTTAAGAAAGACGCAAAATTAAAAAAACAGACCGTGGGGGTCTGTTTTTGTTTCAGTCTCGATACAATTCCGAGACTCTTTTTTGTCCTTCGTTCTGGTGGTCGATATATGCACGTGTAGAGAAACGAAAGTACACAAATTCTCCGTTTTGGAGGTGGACCTCTGTACTGATTTGTTCATTCGATATGGAACGGAGATCCATATCGGCGACAAGGTGCTCACCTTCTGCCTCAAGTCTGTCGATTGCTTCTGCAATGGTCTCGAGAATCTTTTGTTTGTTCACGCTCATTCCTTTTTGTGGTGTCTCTCAGTAATAGTACCTTATTTCTCCGGGTTGGCTAGATGATGATAGAAAAAAACAGACCGCGGGGGTCTGTTTTTGTTTCTGCTTATTTGGAAGAAACGATTTTTAGGGAGGGCTTTTGGGGGCGCTTTTTCTCGATCACGGGAAAGGCTTTTGGGGCGAGGAAGAATACGGCAAGAGCGGCACCAAACAGGATTGCGAAAAACGTTTTCATGGGAACTCCTTAAGCAGGAAAACACCTCCTTTTAGGATACACCAGCTACGTATTCGGTCAATAACAGTTGAGGTGTGTGGTTTGTCAACAGACGAGGAGTGCGTTTTGTTTGCTATACTGACCAAATGAAGACGGAAGAAAATACTCCCTATAAGCGCCCCACATGGGATGAATATTTCATGCAGATCGCCGAGGTCGTGGGAACTCGTGCAACGTGCGATAGGGGACGCAGCGGTTGTGTCGCGGTGCGCGACAAGCGCATACTTGCGACGGGATATGTCGGTGCTCCGGCCGGGCTTCCGTCATGCGACGATCTTGCACATGAGCTCCATACGGTGACCCACGCAGACGGGACGAAGACGCAACATTGCGTACGAACGACACATGCGGAGCAAAATGTAATCGCTCAGGCTGCGCGTATCGGTGCCGCACTTGAGGGTGCGACATTATATGCACACATGACTCCTTGTTACACCTGCGCAAAACTCATCGTTAATGCGGGTATCATTCGCGTGGTTGCAAAGAAAGATTATCATGCGGCTGCACGGAGCAAGGAAGTGCTCCGTGATGCGGGAGTGGAATTCGAATTACTTTCAAAAGAGGTGGAAATATATGCAAATATGTCGGATGACGAAGACGAATAATTTTTACATAATGCCAAAAAAAATAATTTTAGGTTTTGCTGGAGAAATTGCCGCGGGAAAGGGTACCTGTGCGGACTATCTCCGAGAAAAGTTTGCTGCGGAAACCTTTCGTTTCTCAACGCCCCTTTTTGATATTGTAGGGCGCCTCCACCTTGCTACTGATCGCGACACACTGCAGCGCCTCTCTTCATCGTTGCGTAAAGAATTTGGTGAAGATCTGCTCGCAAAGATCATGTTTGAAGATGCGCGTGGCGCCACCGCAAATCTTATTGTGATCGACGGGGTGAGAAGACTTGAAGATGTGAAGTATTTGCGGGAATTACCTGATTTTAAACTCTGCTATATTAGCGCCCCCATGCGCACACGGTACGAACGCATGGTGAAGCGCGGGGAAAAGGCCGACGATGCGACGAAGACATTTGAAGAATTTGAAAGAGATCATCAACGCGAAGCAGAGCGCGGCATTACACAGCTGGAAGCTTTTGCCGCTGATGTGATTGATAACTCGGGGAGTCTTCCTGAGCTCCAAGCTGCGCTTGACGCAATCGTCAAAAAGTACGGAGAGTAGTAAAAAATTCGTCGCACGGCTCTCTCCGTGCGAGAATGTTAATAGTACAAGATCTTTAGGGTAATAATATGAACACACTCGGCAAACTTGTGGTAATTGACGGCACTGATGGCTCAGGAAAAGCCACTCATGCGGGGATGCTCATTGAGCGACTGGCGAGAGAAGGCAGAAACGCATCGCTTGCTGATTTTCCACGATATAAAAACCCTTCAGCATATTTTGTGGAAAGATATTTGCGCGGGGAATACGGACCGCTTGAAACAATTGGAGCCAAGAAAGCATCGCTCTTTTATGCGCTTGATCGTTACGATGCTTCCTTCGACATGCGGAAGTCGCTCCAAGAAGGTGCCATCATTGTGAGCAACCGTTATGTTTCTTCTAACATGGGTCATCAGGCAGGGAAGATCGATGATCCTACAGAACGTGCGGAATGCATTGAATGGCTGAAAGAGCTTGAGTACGGCATATTTGAATTGCCGCGTCCTGATGCGAACGTCCTCTTGTATGTGCCCCCTGAAGTTGGGCAGATGCTCGTGGACAAAAAAGCTGCACGAGAATACACCCAGGGTAAAAAGCGTGATATTCACGAGGCCGATCTCAGTCATTTGCAAAAGGCTTCAGGTGCATATCTCGAAGTGGCAACTCGCGAGGGATGGAAAGTGATTAACTGCATGGCGGACAGTCAGACGCTTCGACCAAAAGAAGTCATCCACGAAGAGATCTACGCATATCTCAAAGAAAAAGGAATTGTATAACCAAAGAAGCCAGGGTCATAGATCCGGGCTTTTTTCTTTTTGCGCCTATGTTACTATCTCTCTATGGACACAGCGTTGAAGCAGTATTTGGTAAATATTTTGGGGGGACTGGGAATAAACGACATTCCTGTTCTTTTGGAACACCCCGCTGATTTAAGCCATGGAGATTGGGCGACCAATGTCGCTATGGCTGGAGCGAAAAAAGCGGGCAAAAATCCTCGGCAGCTGGCAGAGGAAATTGTGGCGAAATTGAACGCAGTCAACGATCCCAATATTGCCGCAATTGAAATTGCCGGTCCCGGATTCATTAATTTTACCCTTTCAAAAGACTATTTTGCACAGGCGCTCGATGCCGCACTCGCTCTGGGCGAACAATTCGGTGCGAACGATACCCTTAATGGCAAAAAAGTTATTGTCGAATACACCGACCCTAATCCGTTTAAGGAATTTCATATCGGCCACCTGATGGCGAACACTATTGGCGAGTCCATATCTCGTCTCATTGAAGTCTCGGGCGCTGAAACAAAACGCGCCTGTTATCAGGGCGATGTGGGACTTCATGTGGCGAAGGCGATGTGGGGAAAATCGCATAACCCGGAACTTTCGTGGGCACAGGCATATGCGGCAGGGGCACGTGCGAGCGATGAGGCAAAAACGGAAATTTCCGAATTAAATAAAAAAATCTATGTGCGTTCGGATGAGGCAATCAACGCACTCTATGATGCGGGACGGAAAGAAAGTCTCGAATATTTTGAGAAAATCTATAAGCGCCTCGGAACCCAATTCGATGAGTATTTTTTTGAAAGTGAGACGGGGGGCTTTGGTAAGGAGCTTGTTCTGCAGCGCCCAGATATTTTTGAAAAAAGCGATGGTGCTGTGGTCTATAAGGGTGATGAGTCAAAAGGATTGCATACTCGTGTATTCATCAATAAAGAAGGACTACCCACATATGAAGCAAAAGAGCTTGGTTTTGCAAAAATCAAATATGATAAATTTTCCTACGACATTTCAATCATCATTACAGGAAATGAAATTAACGACTACTTCAAGGTTCTCCTTGATGCAATGAGTAAAGTTTTGCCAGACTTGAGAGCGAAGACGGAGCACTATTCCCACGGAATGCTGAGGCTACCTACTGGTAAGATGTCGTCACGCACAGGAGATGTCATCACCGCAGAGTCGCTCATTGAGGAAACGAAAGTAAAAGCATGTGCAAAAATTGCCGAGAGTAAGTTTTCCGACGAGGAAAAAAATACGATCGCGGAGCAAGTTGCAATTGGTGCAATAAAATATTCAATTCTGCGCCAGGCTTCCGGCAAAGATATTATTTTTGATTTTGAGCAATCGCTCTCTTTCGAGGGGGATTCCGGGCCGTACCTTCAGTACACATATGCTCGTACACGATCGCTTCTCGCAAAGGGGGAGGGCAAGAAAAGTGATGTCTCTACAATGGTGCATACAGAAGTCCCCTCACTCCATAAGCACATCCTACGATTCCCCGAGATCGTGCTTCGCGCCCAAGCTGAACGCCAGCCGCACTATGTGGCGACCTACTTAATTGAGCTCGCGCGAGAGTTTAATGGGTTTTACGGCAATACGATTGTACTCGACGGTGCTCCGGACGAGCCATACAAGCTCGCACTCGTAGAAATGACCTCGTGTATTCTGAAACAAGGTTTAGGGTTGCTTGGCATCCCCGCACCAACTAAGATGTAATCAAGAATGAAAATCCTATAAAATCATAAATATGGAAACTGAAACCCCAACAACAGAGCAAACACCAATGAAGAGCGTGTGGAAAATTATCGGCGCTACAATGATAGGGACGCTGCTTGTTGGGTACGCGCTTCACGAAATGAGTATGACGAAACTGCGTGCTCAAAATGCCTATGAACGAACACAGGCGGAACTGCAAATAACCAAGCTCACCCTATATCGCGACCAGTTACGCGCAAGTACGACCACCTCAATCCTTAAATAACATGAATAACGAACGTAAAGAAATCATTCAATTAAACGGCTTCACCATCCTTGTGGTGATGGCCGTTATTGCAAACTGTTTGATTGCGGGTTTTTTGTATCGCTACCATACTTATGAGATATTTGTAGAAAATAAAAAGCGTAATCGGGAAATGCTGATGCTTGATACTCATGAGCGCCAGCTCAAAGATGACATCGTCGCACTTGAGGGTGTTGCGAATTGGAATGACACAGTATACATGCACAATCTGTAGTGTGCAGAAGAAAAAATGCCCCAGTAATGGGGCATAAGACTAGAGAAGAGCAGGAATACGCTTTGCGATTGCGCTATTTTTCCATGCTGGGTCCATGGTCACTTCTCTTATCACTTTGAGAAATGGCGGCAGGGACACGTGCTGATGCTCTGATAAAAGCTCAATCTCAAGGACGGCACAGGGGAGTTTGGGATCCTTAAAGACGTCAAGTTCAAAGTACTGATTTTCGAAGACAAAGCAGTGACGGTACTTTTCGATCGGCTGGCGCGTGCGATCAAGGGCGGTCATGACGAGATGGTGGTGTTTATTCTTTGTGATGACATGCTCGTCTTCGTGGCATGAGAGTCCGATTCCGCCCGTCTTTTTTGTTTCTGTATAGAGGCGTGCGTTGCTCTCACCTCGTACACGTACCCGCCACTTCTCACCTTTTTCATTTTTGAGGTAATGCTGAATGATCGGGACGCGTGCGTGGTGGGGGAGCACACTGAAATCAGGGTACTCAACAAGAAATTTGCGCTCGATTTCTTTTTTGTTAAGAAAATGAACGATCTCGCGTATCAGCCGGCTACGTTTTTGCTTGAACGAGCTGCCCGTAACATTGGGGATTACGCGAAGATGCGGATGTCCAACCCATGCATTTAAGGAACGTTCATCCTGAGCACGCGCTTCTTCAATATTTTCGTCTCGTGCCGTGTTGTTTGCGCAGGTATAGAAGTTCTCAGCACCCAGTGCGGCAGTGCGCATATGAAACACGGCAGCTGCGCGGTGATCGCGGAGGATCTCGGGATGTGTGCCGAATTTTTTTGCGAGGTGTGCAAAGTGTCCCGGGCTCGTATAGGCGAGACCGCCACGCAGTCCGCGGTCACAAAAGATTAGGCACTTTTTGTCGCTTTGCGCATTCGCCGCCTTGTGGCATGCCGCAAGAGACTCGATTATTTTTGCGAATACCAATTTCTGGAAAAGTTTGTTTGGAACAGTTTTTCCGGGCACTATTCCGCTTTTGATGAGGTCGGTCGCCGCTTCGGGTGAAATGAAGACTGTGTAGCCGATCTTCTCGAAGAAGCGACGCACATAGGGGAGCACGGATGTTTTGCCGCCGCCCGGGCCTCCCTCAAGCACCATAACCTGGACACTCATAGCCGCTCCTTTGTGTGAGGATCACTCTCGTGAAAATCTCCCATGTGACACACTCATTGTCAATAGATATTTCTTTGCGCAAATAATTTAACATTCAGGATAGATTGTTATTTTGATTGTGAGAATACATGGCACAGCTTCAGCTTGGTTTTGTGGCCGAAATTGGCGGCGGCAAAACTGCATCCGCAACATATGTCAAAACGTTATATCCGGGCACGCGCTCCCTCCGCTTCTCTGATTCGTTGCGCGAGTTTATTGTCTGGTTCAATGAACGCAAAATTGCAGGAGACTATTCTCGTGAGGATCGGGACCAGCTCGAGCACGCGCTCGAAGAGGGATTGTGTGCCGTATACCCTTGGGATATCGTCGCGAGGGCAGCGCATGAAAATAGGTTTCTTGAGTTTACTGATTGGGTGGTGCAGAACTGGCTATTCAACGACAACGAAATAAAAGTCGACCGCGTCACCATGCAGAGTCTCTCCACGGCGCTGCGGTCCATCTTCGCTGAGAACATTCTCGAGCGAGCCATCATTGCGCGGAGTTCGAAACAGAGCTCAGGGAGCCCGGTCGCTGTAATCGAAGGCATTCGGAGATTAGTGGATATCGGCACGATACTTGCTGAGCCTAATTTCAGGCTTGTCTATCTTGAATGTAATCCGGAGATTGCATACAGGCGTACCGTGGTCCGAAATGAAAATCCCGGGGATGCAGAAATGACATATGCTGAATTTCTTATGCGTCGCGAGGCGGAAGCTGAAGCGCAAATTCGGATGCTTAAACCCTACGCTCACCTCGTGATCGATAATAGCGGTGAGATCTCCCATCTCCAATCTCAACTTCGTCATAAAATCCTTTTATGGCTCGCTTTTTCAAAAAGTGAATAATAGCCCGAACAACGACCGTTGTTCGGGTTTTTTTTGCAACTCGGCACTAAAACATATAGTATAATCCCACTATGGCCACCGATGAACAAAAGAAAGACAATAGTACCGCATCGGCAGTACCTCCACCGTTGAAAAAAAATGACTCCATTCCGGAGCGCGAGGAAGAAGTGCTTCGGCACTGGAAGGCCGAAAGTATTTTTCAGAAATCTCTTGTGCAGACAGAAGGGAATGAGCCGTACGTTTTTTATGATGGCCCACCGTTTGCCACAGGACTTCCGCACTACGGGCACTTGCTTCAGGGGACGATAAAAGACGTGATTCCACGCTACCAAACAATGCGCGGCCGCTTCGTGCGTCGCCAGTGGGGATGGGACTGTCACGGGCTTCCCATCGAGAATATCATCGAGAAAGAACTCGGTTTCAAGGCCAAGAAAGATATTGAAGAATATGGTATTGAAAAGTTCAACCAAAAAGCACGAGAGAGTGTTTTTCGCTACGATGAGGAGTGGCGCGCCATTGTGCCGCGCATGGGCCGCTTTGTGGACATGGAAAATGAATACAAGACAATGGATTCATCATATTCCGAAAGCGTATGGTGGGCGTTCAAAACCCTCTATGACAAAAAGCTGATTTACGAGGGATTTAAATCGATGCACATTTGTCCGCGCTGTGAGACAACACTTGCCGCATCGGAAGTCACGCTTGCGTACAAAGATATCAAAGATATTTCGGTGTATGTGTTGTTTCAACTTCTCGAAGAGCAAGGGACTTTTCTTATTGCATGGACGACAACACCGTGGACTCTCCCGGGCAATGTTGCGGTCGCAGTTAATCCCGATGTCATGTATGTGGTCGTCCTTCACGGAGGAAAGCGCTACGTCGTCGCAAAAGAATTAGTTGCGCGCGTTTTCAAAGACAAAGAATACGAGATTGTCGAGGAACGCAAGGGAAAAGCATTCGTAGGACTTTCATATGCACCCATCTTTGACTATTACACCAACGACGAAAAACTCGAGCACCGCGAGAATGCCTGGAAGGTTGTCGGGGCGGACTTTGTGACCGTCGAAAGTGGAACAGGTATCGTGCACGAAGCACCGGCATTCGGTGAAGAAGATATGGAGCTAGCAAAGAAGCTGAAGCTCCCACTGATTCAGCATGTGGGAATGGACGGCAGAATGAAACCCGAGGTTACTGACTTCGCAGGACTTCAAGCGAAACCCAAGGACGACCACACATCGACCGATGTCGCGGTGATTAAAGTACTTGCAGCTAAAGGAGTTTTATTTGCAAAAGAAAAAATAGAACACAGCTATCCGCATTGCTGGCGCTGTGATACTCCGCTGCTTAATTACGCCGCATCATCGTGGTTTGTGAATGTGACGGCACTGAAACCCCGTCTGATCGAAGAGAACAAAGAGATTAATTGGATTCCCGAGAACGCACGCGAGGGGCGTTTTGGAAAGTGGCTCGAAGGAGCACGCGATTGGGCTATTTCGCGCAGTCGCTACTGGGGAGCGCCGCTTCCTGTGTGGAAATGCAATAAGTGCGGCAAGGTAGACACGCTCGGATCCGTCTCCGAACTCAAAGAAAAAATCGGGGCAAACAATCGCTACACCGTTATGCGTCACGGCGAGTCGGACTCCAACGTGCGCGGTGTGGTGAGCTACAAACCGGAGGATGATATTCATCTGACGGAGAAGGGGCGGGCGAGCGTGAAGACGAATGCTTCAAAATTGAAGGATGCGGGTATTGATCTCATCATCGCTTCTCCGGTGCTCCGCACAAAAGAAACCGCCGCAATCGTCGCGGGTGTGCTGGGTATTCCGGAAGCAGATATTCTTATCGATCCGCGCATTGCGGAAGTAAATACAGGAGACTTCAGTGGGTGCGCTATTGAAACCTACCGATCATATTTCACATCCACCTTGGAAAAATTCACGAAGCCAAGCCCCAACGGTGAAAATCTGGAGCAGATGAAAACACGCATCGCCGAATTCTTGTACGACATTGATGCAAAGTATAAAGGTAAACATATTCTGCTTGTCACTCACGAGTACGGTTCGTGGATGATGGATGCGGTCGCGCGTGGGGCAACACCAGGGGAAGCGGCTTGGATGCGCGTAGAGGGAGAGGATGACTATATTGGCTACGCACAAGCGCGAGAGCTTCAGTTTGTACCCATTCCACACAACAGTAGTTTCGAGCTCGACCTCCATCGCCCTTATATTGATCGCATCGAATATCTTTGCTCGTGCGAACTCGGTACTATGCGTCGCATTCCCGAAGTGTTTGATTGCTGGTTTGAATCCGGCTCGATGCCCTATGCGCAGTTTCATTATATGGGTGACGAGACGACGCGTGAGGGGAAGCTGTTCATGAAAAATTTCCCGGCAGATTTTATTGCTGAAGGCGTTGATCAAACACGCGGGTGGTTTTACTCAATGCTCGTCCTTTCTGTTGGGCTTTTTGATCGTGCGGCATACAAAAGCGTCATCATGACCGGCCTCATCCTTGCTGAAGACGGACAAAAAATGTCGAAGAAGCTCAAGAATTATCCCGATCCGCTCTTGCTTGCGCAAAAGTATGGTGCAGACGCACTCCGGTTTTACATGATGAACTCGCCCGTTGTGCGCAGTGAGGAATTGCGTTTTGCTGCGTCGGGGGTGGATGAGATTTTCAAAAAAATGACACTCCGCATCGACAATGTCCGCTCATTTTATGAAATGTATGCGGCAGGAAAAGCTGTGCCGAGCGAAGTGCCAAAAAGCACGCACGTCCTCGACCGATGGATCCTTGCGCGCTGGTATGAAACCCATGCTGAGGTAACGCACCACCTCGATACGCACGAGCTTGATAAGGCGACGCGACCGATTGTGCCGTTCGTCGAAGATCTCTCGACGTGGTACCTACGCCGCTCCAGAGACAGATTCAAGTCAGAAGATGGGGCAGACCGCTCCTTTGCCATAGATACGACCGGGTGGATACTGCTCCAGCTTTCAAAACTGATTGCGCCATTCATGCCGTTTCTTGCAGATGACCTCTATCGTCGACTTCCTATGACGGGCCAAAAACAAAGCGTCCATCTTGAGAATTGGCCTTCGATCGGAGTCGCCCCGAGCACCATCCTCGAAGAAATGGAGGAAGCACGCAAAGTTGTGACTCGTGCACTTGAGATCCGCGCGAAGGCGGGTATAAAAGTGCGCCAACCGCTCGCGTCACTCTCTGCACCGAAACTTTCCGAGGCAATGAAAGCGATCGTTTCTGACGAGGTTAATGTTAAGGAAGTGGTAGAAGGTAACGAAGTAGAACTGGATACAATCATTACCCCGGAATTAAAAGAAGAAGGTGACATGCGTGATCTTGTTCGTACCATTCAGGATCTCCGCAAGAAAGCAGAACTCAATCCGAACGACCGTATTGTGCTCACCATTCCAAGCGTGCTTGAGCCACTCCTTGAGAAGTACAAAGAAGAAGTAATGAGCACTGTCGGTGCCACAAGTTACGTTGAGGGGTCCGCGCTTGCAGTTTCTCGTGTGTAATATCTCAAGGTAAAATCTCATAAAATTCCGGCTTTTGCTTTTCTGGCAACAGGAAACAGCCAACTGTATACTGAGCAAGTGTCCTATCATATCTATCATACGGAAGCCTTGATCTTGGGCGGGCGGGCTGTCGGCGAAGGAGACCGCAGTCTTTTTTGCTATACACGCGAACTCGGGCTGGTCATGGCACATGCGAAGAGTCTTCGCGAGTCGCGTTCAAAATTGCGCTACGCACTTCAAACGTTCTCGCATGCCGAGATCGACCTTATTCGCGGTAAACATGGGTGGCGGCTTATCTCTGCCCGCCCTACGCACTCACATGGTGAACTCTGGCGGCATACATCAAAACGTCGTATTCTCGCACACCATGCAGGGCTCTTGGAGCGTCTCATTCAAGGTGAGGAACGTCATGAAGCGCTGTTTGATGATATTATTTCCGGACTCCAATTTCTCGAGCAAATTTCCGACGAAGCGCATTTACGCGCTGCTGAGCTTTTGCTCGTGATCCGCCTCCTCGCACACCTTGGATATTGGGAAGGAGGGGAAGCATACGCACACCTCCTTGCTGACGAGGCGTGGACTCCTGATACACTTCTGAGTGTGCATCGTGAGCGCACAGCACTTCTTCTCGGAGTAAATAACGCCCTCCAAGCTTCTCAGCTCTAGGAAATACTCCCATAAATGGCGAACTTCTTTGTTGCGGGGTCCCTGCGACTCGGTCAATGTATCAGAATACATCTTCCTCATCGCTCCCATTACATGGGCAGTACACCTTTTGCCCAGCTCCAGTTTTGCAATTCAGTAAACAAAACTGGGGCTGGGTCAAAAGGTCTTGCGCTGTGGTCCATCAGAATGGGTTCTCAAACCACAGCTCACCCCGCGTCGCGAATTTCATCCATTTACGGAAGTATTTCATGTTTTCCATCTATAAAAATAATGGTATAATAATAAAAGTATGGATACTGAATACGACAGCAGTCGCATCGAGCGTGCCAAGCGCGGTCTCTATAGGCCTGACGGGGAGTCCCATGAGCGAGAATCCGAATTATCCGCTTCCGATATTGAGGTGGCGAGTGATTGGGGTGACACAAAAATTATTCACGGTATGTCACAAAAAAGAACAGGCGTGCGTATGCTCAAGACCCTCGTTGTTGTTGCCGTGTTGTCTGCGATACTTTCTGGGGGGTATTTGCTCTATCAATTATTTGATCCGCTCGCGAAACCTTCTGAAAAGAATATTCAGATTGCGTTTGATCTCCCCGTCGCGTCCACGCCCGGTGCGCCCGTAGATATGATGGTGAGAATTACAAATAACAATCGTGTTCCGCTCGAGTACGCAAGTCTTAAAGTGGTATTTCCCTCGGGCACGCGATCAGGAGAAAATCCGGACAAAGATCTCAATGATGACAAGAAAATTTTTGACAAACTCCTTCCTGGCGCCACGGTAGAATTTCGCACGAGGGCAATTTTTCTCGGTGAAGCAAACACAGACAAAGAGATTCGGGCAATCCTCGAGTATCGTTTTCAGGGTGTGAACTCAGTTTTTTCGAAAACAGAAACACGCAATATTAACCTGCTCGCATCGCCTATCAATGTCACTGTCAACACACTCAAGGAAATAAACGCAGGGCAAACGATTGAATTCACCATCAAAGCGGTTTCGAATACGGCGATACCGCTTCGGGATGTACTCATGCAAATGGAATATCCCCTCGGATTTACGTTTATCGATGCAGATCCAAAACCCACACTGGGCAATAATACATGGAAGATAGGGACGCTCTCTTCAACTGGCAAGTTTGAAGTGAAGGTACGCGGCGTGCTTTCCGGAGAGGATACTCAGGAAAAAGTATTTTATACGAACATCGGAGTCTCGAACGACCGCATGGCGCGTGATATCGAAACAATATACAGCAAGGTGCTCTCTTCTGTGAGGTTGATGCGCCCATTCATTGGAGTCGAACTCACCTTAAATGGGGTACCTGCCGAGGAGGCTGTTGCGCATTTTGGTGGGCGCGTGACCGGAAA
The DNA here is from genome assembly GCA_043736515.1 of bacterium. Classification (GTDB taxonomy): domain Bacteria; phylum Patescibacteriota; class Minisyncoccia; order Phycocordibacterales; family UBA6899; genus MHLP01. The sequence goes on along the minus strand of JAYTCK010000021.1, from coordinate 13,049 downwards.
GGTAAAGTGGAAAAACAACCTCGCAACAAAAATTATTAATGCGCAGATCGAAGTACACCTACGAGGGGTTGGACTTGACCGCACAACAGTCACTGCGGCGGATAAAGGATTTTTTCGATCGATCGACGACACAATCTTATGGGATGAACGAGGCGATCCTTCACTTGCAGTGATGGAAACGGGGGCGACAGGGGAAAATGAGTTTGCATTCTCCCCACTTCCGCCTCAGGGTACTCTTACTAACATTACTCTTTGCGCCGATGTCACAGTGCGCGGTAAGCGTATTTCTGAGTCGGGAGTCCCCGAAGAAATTAAAACCGTTATTACCAAGTGTGCAAAAGTGACATCGCAAGCGCAATTCGCGACACGCGTTGTGTACTATGTCGGGCCATTTGTGAACAGCGGCCCGATTCCTCCACGAGTGGAACAAGAAACAACGTACACGATAATTTGGAACATCGTAAACACTTCAAACAATCTTACGAACGGCGAGATACGTGGCACACTTCCTCCATATGTTGCGTGGGCAGGCTCAGTTTCCCCGAGTAAAGAAAACATTATGTTTGATCGCACGACTAATCAAGTTGTGTGGCGTCCTGGAGATATTTCTGCCGGAGTAGGTGTAGCAAAGCCACCTCGTGAAGTAGCATTCCAGGTCATACTTACCCCGAGCATTACTCAGACTCAATCTATCCCCAAAATTGTGACGGACATTCTTTTTACCGCCACTGATGTTTTTACGGGAGAAGTTATTAATGTCTCGCGTACTGATCTTACAACGAGACTTTCGACGGATCCGAAGGCAGGGCCTAACGACTACGAGATAAAACCATAAGTTCTCTAAGTTCAAACGGATCATTCTGATGATGCCATCCAGGAAGCCCCATCTCTAATCATGATGGGGCATCCGTTTAGACTAATAGCTGTTTTTGCAGATTCCGAGAAATCCGTGTAGCATAAGAAAACTATGGCGAAGGAGAACGTAAACGAAAAAATGGAAGCAATCATTTCGCTGTGCAAGCGCCGCGGCTTTGTCTTTCAAGGCTCCGAAATTTATGGCGGCCTTGCGGGGACGTGGGACTACGGTCCGCTTGGGGTAACACTTAAGAAAAACATTGAAAATCTTTGGTGGAAGATGTTTGTAGACGATCGCGAAGATATGTACGGCATTGATGCGGCAATACTCATGAATTCGCAGGCATGGGTTTCATCAGGTCACGTTGGTGGCTTTTCCGACCCGCTTGTGGAATGCACAAAATGCAAAAAGCGCTTTCGTGCAGATCACCTCGAGAACAAAATGAAATGTCCTGAATGTGGAGGAGCACTCGGCGAAGAGCGACAGTTCAACATGATGTTCAAAACACAGGTAGGTGCAATGGAGGATGCGGGCAGTATTGTCTACCTCCGCCCGGAAACAGCGGGAGGCATGTTTGTGAATTACAAAAACGTTGTCGACACTTTCCACCCCAAGCTACCCTTTGGTCTCGCGCAAATCGGCAAAGCATTTAGAAATGAGATTGCGCCCCGAGATTTTATTTTCCGTGTACGCGAACTTGAGATGATGGAGGTAGAATACTTTGTCCGTCCCGGCACCTGGAGTGAGTATTTTGAACACTGGCGTAATGAAATGTGGAAATTTAGTGAAGCGATCGGTCTTTCTAAAGAAAAGCTTCACGAGCTTGAGGTAGAAGGTGAAGATCTTGCGCACTACTCTAAACGTACTATAGATTTCGAATATGATTTTCCCATGGGAAGAAAAGAATTGTGGGGTCTTGCGTACCGCACTGATTTTGACCTCAAGAGCCATCAAGAAGGGAGTAAAGTAAACCTTGAATATTTTGACGAAGAGCAAAAAGAAAAATTTCTTCCGCACGTGATCGAGCCGTCGCTCGGTATCGGGCGCACCATGCTTGCAATACTGGCTGAGGCATACACCGAAGATGAAATGGGTGGTGAAAAGCGCGTGTATTTAAAATTTAAGCCAAACATTGCACCCGTACGCGTAGCAGTATTCCCGCTCCTGAAAAATAAACCTGAACTTGTCGCAAAAGCACGTGAAGTGTTTGCGATACTTAAAAAAGAAATGGGAAATGTTCTTTTTGATGATAACGGCAATATCGGCAAGCGCTATCGCAGGCAAGATGAAATAGGAACCCCGTGGTGTGTCACCATCGACTTCGACACGCTCGGTGAAAACCCAGATCTACTCGACACGGTAACGCTCCGCAATCGTGACACGGGCACACAAGAGCGTGTCTTGGTTTCCAATCTCATTTCCCGCCTCTCTTAGTCAGACCTCACAAACGACCCAAGCTTCAGGTTCGGATCGTTTGTGATAAAATGAATGCATGTATATCGTCCTCTCGGGAGCACATGGCATAGGGAAGACAACGCTCGCAAAGCGCCTCGCAGAGGAACTTGGCGCAGTGCATCTCACAGAGTCTATCGATGAAGCCATACCGCCTCCGCCACTTGGGGTTAATGGCAATGCACTGCTCTCCGAGCTCTGGTTTGTGCGACAGATGATACTGAAGGAAGCACAAATGAAAGACCCCAAAAAGATTTATGTCAGCGATAGAGGCTGGGCAGATATTTCGGCGTACGCCAATGTGCTCCTCGATGAGCACGCGCGTAATATTTTCCGCTCCGTGTACGACCATCTTCCCAAGCAACTTCCCGATGTGCACATTATCATTGATGCCCCCATTGAGACGGTCACTGCGCGAATAAAAGCACGCAATCGCACAAGCGCAGCAGAGTGGAATGAATACGATATCGATTTTTTGCAAAGTGTCATGAGTGAGTTCATCAAATTTCATTCCGCATACAAAGACTTGCGCCCCGTACATCTCTTGGATGTAAGTGGTAGTATTGAAGAGAATCTCGAGGGAGCAGTTGCATTCGTACGCCCACACCTATCTCTACGGTAGAAAATGTGCGTGTGTTAGTATGGAAACATGCTTAAAACCGCACTCCGTCAATTCAGCGACCTCCGCACCCCTGTTCGGGCAATGCTGTATTTACACTGGGTATACAGTTTTGTGGGGGCGATGACCGGCATGTTTGTGCAGATCTTTCTCTATCAGCGATTTCACAGCGTGTCATTCAACATTGTCACTGTCGCCGTTTATTTTATCGGATGCGCACTGGGCTTCAGCCTAATCGGCGCTCTTATGGCACAGTGGCGTGTGAACATGAAATGGGGATATATGTGGGCGTTTATCAGCCTCTGCTTCAGTTTTCTTTTTCTCTATGGGGATGTCACGAAGCATGATGCGCTCTACTTTTCTTTTTGGAATGGTTTTGGGTTGGGACTCTATTGGGTCACACTCCACACATTCGAACTTACGGAGACAAAGGATCATGAGCGTGATTATTACTCCTCTGTGCTCTCCGCGGGCGATCAGGTAATTGACCTTACCGCTCCAGCAGTTGCAACACTACTTTTTTATCTTTCGCGTGATTTTTTTCATTTAGGTAGCTACGCGCTTTTGTTCGCAATCTCACCGCTTCTGTATCTCGCAGGGATTCCGCTGTTTCGACATATTCGCACGTATAGGCCTTTACCGATTGATCGCGCGGACGTACACCATTTTTTCCATGATCGTAAAAATCTGAGGGGGCAGTTGTATCTTTTTTCAGCTTCAGCACAGTTTGCTTTCAGTCGAATTGTGCTCCCGATTGCGGCAATCCTGTTTCTTGGTAGTGAAACACAGGTTGGTCTTTTCCATACGGCTTTTGCCGTCATCTCAGCAGTTGCACTTCTCGCGCTCTCACGTCATCGCCATAGCGGCAATCGGTTACGATTTCTTTTTGTCACCGCAATGGCAACAGCCCTCATTACACTCATGCTTGCGGTGCGTTTTGAGTTTATCGTATTCATTCTTTTTACTCTTTTTTCTGTAGTGCTCAAACCCCTCCTTCGCGTTTCATCTCACGTGATAGACCTTGAGACCATGGAGACACTCGGAATAAAAGGGAGAGATTTTTTTCCAACAATGATCCTGCGTGACGCGGCATTTGGGGTGTGGCGGGTTCTGTCGCTACTCATCCTTGCTCTACTCGTCAGTTTGGTTGGGGAAGGGGAAAACGCGGTGCGCCTTGGGCTTGTTCTTTCGGCACTTGCAACGGCACTTTTGTACCCAGGAGCCTTACTCCTCTATAAAAAATAGCTCAGCAGTAATGTTGTGCTATAATCATTTTTCATGAAGCCAACCATAAAAAAATTAACAAACGGACTTTCGATACTGCTTATCCCGATGAAAGACCAGCATACCGCAACAGCCCTTGTGCTTGTGGAGACAGGATCTAAGTACGAAACCAAAAACAGAAGCGGCATCTCCCACTTTCTTGAGCATATGTGTTTTAAGGGGACCACCAATCGTCCAAATCAAAGCATCATCGCACAAGAGTTCGATAGTTTGGGCGCTGAATCAAATGCTTTTACTGGCCATGAATATACGGGCTATTATGCAAAAGTTGCTGCTCCGTATTTACCAAAAGCCCTCGACGTTCTCGGTGATATTTACTGCAACTCTCTTTTTAGACAAGAGGATATAGAACAGGAAAAGGGTGCGATTGTGGGGGAGATCAATATGTACGAAGACATGCCCATGCGTAAGGTGAGTGATATTTTTATGAAACTGCTCTACGGGGACCAACCTGCCGGTCAAGAAATTGCTGGACCAAAGGAACTCGTAACGACATTTATCCGTGAAGATTTTCTTGCATACCGCGCAATGCATTATATGCCTAATGCAACAACGGTAGTTGTCGCGGGAAAGTTCAATACCAAAAAAATTGAAGCACTTATAGCAAAGCAGTTTTGTGATCAACCGAAACGAAAAAAGAAAAATAAGGTGAAGGTTGATGATCGCCAAAACAAGCCCGCTCTACTCTTGAACTTTAAAGAGTCTGACCAAACACATTTAGTGCTTGGGGTGCGTAGCTTTCCGCTCGGACACAAGTATCATTACGCACTCGTGCTTTTGGCGGGTGTGCTTGGGTCCGGAATGAGCTCAAGACTTTTTCAAAAAGTGCGTACTGAAATGGGACTTGGATACTATGTGCGCGCTGCCAACGACGCATTTACCGATCACGGTGTTTTTGCTGCATCTGCGGGCGTGGTGAATGAGCGCGCCGCTGAAGCAGTGTCCGCTATTCTTGCGGAATTTAAACGGCTCAAGACTGATTTAGTCCCCGAAATCGAGCTCAAAAAAACCAAAGATATGATCGCCGGGCGACTTGTGTTGGGCCTCGAGTCTTCCGACGAACTTTCCGAGTTTTATGGTATTCAATATATATTGCGAAAAAAGACTGTGACCCCCAAAGAGATCATCGGTAAGATAAACGCAATAACTGCCAAGGACCTTCAAAAAGTAGCCCGTGAAATTTTTGTCACCGAAAAACTTAACTTGGCGATGATCGGACCCTGGAAGAATAAAGAGAAGTTTCTCAAATTATTAAAAGTTTGAGGCATATCGTCATACTGACACGCCCGGCTCTCCGTGGTATTATGGGGTGAATGAGCAAAGGCGAGCCAGCAGAATTGGAGATTTCCGTTTCTTCCGAAACTGTAGTCCGGATAGTTTTTATTCTTGGGTTTTTTGCACTTGCCTGGTTCCTGCGGGATATTCTTGTTGTCGTACTTACTGCGGTGATCCTTGCCTCCGCAATCGAGCCGCTCGTCAGATTTTTTGCCCAAAGAAATATTCCGCGCTTACTTGCACTCGTTCTTATCTACACCACGGGCGGAGCATCACTGCTTTGCCTCGTATACTTCTTTGTCCCCGCTATCTTAGCGGATGTATCACAAATGGCACGCGCCCTCCCCACATATATTGATATTTCAAGCCTGTGGAATCCGCTTGCAGAAAGTGCTGACGGCGATGTGGTTCACACTATTACCCCAGCTACAGGTATGGAACGAGGTCTCTCCGAGAGTGCGAATGTTGTTGATTTATTCAAAAATGGGATCGAACGGGGGGGTGTGATACAGTCTGCGAGTGCATTTTTTGGAGGATTTCTTTCCTTTGTGCTTATCGTGGTGCTTTCTTTTTATCTTTCCGCCCAGGAGCGCGGAGTAGAACATTTTTTGCGGCTTATTTCTCCAGTAAAATCACGTGGGTACATTGTTGATCTCTGGAAACGTTCTCAAGCAAAAATAGGACTTTGGTTTCAGGGTCAAGTCCTGCTCGGCGTTCTTGTGGGCGTACTCACGTATCTTGGGCTCACCATCATGGGAGTACCGTCCGCACTCTTTCTTGCCGTGCTCATTATGATATTTGAGCTTATTCCGGTGTTTGGCCCGATTCTCGCTGCTGTGCCCGCAGTTGCCGTTGCATTCACTGACGGTATCCGTGTCGCCGATCCTGGGCTCACCGCTGCGCTTATTGTCGGAGTGTTTTATTTCATCATTCAGCAATTTGAAAGTCATTTAATCTATCCTCTTGTGGTGCGCAAGGTGATCGGCATTCCTCCCGTATTGGTTATCCTTGCGCTTGTTATCGGTGCTAAAATGGCAGGATTCCTCGGTATATTGATTGCTGTTCCGGTGACGGCGATACTTATGGAGTTTTTGAATGATGTGGCACGCGAGAAAAAAATCTTCGAGGACTAAGGCCATTTTTTGGGCGCCCTTCAAATTTTTTACCGTTGGAAGGTTCGGAAGCAGTATCACTCATACAGCTTCTCGAACACCTCCAACGTAAAAAATTTGAATTGCATCCCAAAATAGAGCCTTAGTTGCGTTGGAATTGTTTAGAATATAGATTGCTATTATATGGCGAAAGAAAATCACATCTACATCACCACCACTCTTCCTTACGTTAATGCAGATCCTCATGTGGGTTTTGCAATGGAAATTATTCGGGCGGATGCTCTTGCGCGGTATCACCGAAGTAGGGGGATGGAGGTTTTTTTTAATACCGGAACCGATGAGCACGGAGCAAAGATACACGAGGCAGCTCTCAAAGAGGGAATTGATGCACAAGCGTACACTGACCGCTATGCGGCAAAGTTCCGCGAGCTGGCGCCACTCCTCAATCTCTCGGTAGATAATTTTATTCGCACGACCGATGCGCACCACGTGCGTGCTGCACAAGAGTTCTGGAAGCGCTGTGAAGCAAATGGCGATATCTATAAAAAACTCTATCGCGTAAAGTACTGCGTGGGGTGCGAGCTTGAGAAGACCGATTCCGAATTAGTCGATGGGCACTGCCCGCTTCATGCGAATCGTGAGATAGAAATTCGCGAAGAGGAAAACTATTTTTTCAAATTTTCAAATTACACCAAACCCCTCCTTGAGTTTTACGAAAAGCATCCCGACTTCGTTATTCCCTCATTCCGCTTCAATGAAACAAAGGCGTTTGTGGAGCGGGGACTTGAAGACTTCAGTATTTCGCGCCTGAAGACAAAAATGCCGTGGGGAGTCCCCGTGCCAGGCGACGATGAGCATGTGATGTACGTGTGGTTCGACGCACTGGTGAACTATATTTCTGCGATCGGTTGGCCCGATGACACGGAGCGCTTTGCGAAGTGGTGGCCGGTTATTCAGTATTGTGGCAAGGATAACAATCGTCAGCAGTCCGCAATGTGGCAGGCCATGCTGATGTCGGCCAAACTCCCCTATTCAGAGCACATTGTTATCGATGGGTTCATCATGAGCGGTGGGCAGAAAATGTCCAAATCACTCGGAAACGTCATCAACCCGTTCGACGTAATCGAAGCATTTAAGGCGTCGACGCCATTCCCCGAAGACGTGTTGCGTTTTGTGCTTCTCCACGACATCCCTTCGTTTGAAGACGGTGACCTGACGCTCGAAAGTATCAAGGCAAGTTATTCTGCGCATCTCCAGAATGGTATCGGGAATCTTACGAGCCGAATAATGAAAATGACAACGACGCATCTTGATGGCGCAGTGGAAATTCCTGTTCATGAATTAGCGCACCAAAATGCTATAGATGAAGCGTTCGGCGCATTCGACATCAAGCGCGCACTCGAGGCGGTGATGAGTGCGGTGGGTGAGCTCGATGCCTATATCCAAGAGACCGCACCATTCAAAGTGATTAAAGTAGACCAAGAGCGTGGACGCGCGCTTATCATCGAGATGATTGAAAGACTACACCGTATTTCCGTCCTTCTTGAGCCATTTTTGCCAAACACCGCAAAAGAAATCCAGCGTCTTATTGTGGAGCACAAAATGCCGGAATCACCATTGTTTAATCGATTGAGCTAATTTGTTCGCTATGCGCAAAAATTACAACAAGCTTGTACGGGACAAAATGATTGATATCTATAAACACGATGTTGCAAACCATGTCACTGCAAGCGATTACAAAGTCCGCTATTTAGCAAAAGGAGAAATTATCGAGCGCCTAAAAGATAAGTTGCGCGAAGAGACCGAGGAGGTTTTCGCAGCACATGGAAATCCTGACAAAACTGCGCTCAAGGAAGAAATCGCAGATGTGATTGAAGTGATTGACGCAATACTGTATCACAATGGACTCCTTCTTGCTGAAGTACTCGAAATACGCAACAAGAAAAAAGAAAAGAGGGGAGGTTTCGAGGAAGGGCTTTACCTCGAATACATAGATTATCTTGATAAGTAATATGCTCGCGTCTCCCCCTACTTATATCGACATCCATTCACATGTGAATGACCCCCGTTTTGAATACGATTTGGATGAGGTACTTTTGCGTATGCGCGAGAAAAAAGTAGCGAGCATTGTTGTGGGGACAGATCGCACAATGAGCGAGAAGGCTATTCTACTTGCCGAGACCGAGCCCGATCTCTGGGCAACGACTGGTTGCCACCCTACCGACAATCACCTTGAAATGTTTGATGATGCAGTATATGAAAAAATGGCGGCACATCCGCGCGTCGTCGCAATAGGGGAGTGTGGCCTCGATTATTATTGGCCGACCGAAAAGCCACGTGGAGACCTTGGTGAAGAAAAGTCGCGACAACATGAGTTGTTTGAACGACAAATTCTTCTCGCCAAAAAAATTGGGAAGCCGCTCATGATTCACGGCAGGCCGGCAAAGGGGACAATGGATGCTTACGAGGATATTCTGACGCTCCTTAAGGCCAATCCTACTGTCACCGGTAATGTGCACTTTTTCGTCGGCACCACAGCTATTGCAAAAAAGTTCCTTGATCTCGGTTTTACCATGTCATTTACCGGGGTTCTTACATTTGCGCATGACTACGATGACGTTGTGCGCTACTTGCCGCAGGAATGCATTATGTCGGAAACTGACGCCCCGTATGTAGCTCCAAAGTCACAGCGTGGTAAACGTAACGAGCCGGGTTTTGTCAATGAAACAGTGAGCGCAATTGCCACTATTCGTGGGGAGAGCCCTGAAAAGACCGCGGAAACACTGGTCATAAATGCGCGAAGAGTGTTTTCACTATAGACACACAGTAAAATCAGTTGAGTTGTATTGCACATCGAAGGGGGATGTGTAAAAATAGTATAGTGGGTTGCTCTTATTCTATTTTTTTATTGTACTTATGAAAAAGTCCTTCTTCAATTTTGTGCTCGTGGCGCTCTGCTTCGTAAGCTCGTTCCAGTTTGCTCAAGCACAAAATAATAGCGACACCTCTCTACAGGATGGACCGAACTCGACTGCGCAATTCCTTGGTATTGTTGATCCAAGCAACACGCGTTCGGCAGGTAATGACGTGTGTACAGACTTCTATAATCTCGGAAGTGCCGAGATCACCCTCCTGCCCGCCCGCCCCGGAACTATTTCTGGCGCAACGATCACATTTACCGGTATGGTAAAAAATACGAACCCCTACCCTCTGGTCGGGCTCGATATTTATGTAAAAATATTTCGGAAGCAGGATGATAGTCTTGCGAAGCAAAATGGCCACAACCTCGTTGATCGATTTCTCGCAGTCAAAAACCTCGCAATTCCCGCGGGTGCATCGCAGGCGATAATCGTTGAATGGGTAGTGCCCCCAGACGCTCCTACGGGTGACTATGCACTTGCGACATATGCAATTGTGGGACAACGCTATAATATTTCAGGACTTTATTTTACGGATACCCTCCCAGCGTCTCTCGCGGACTTCACTGTTCTCGGAGAGCAAAAAGGTATCGTCGCATTCGACAAGAATGGCGTAACAATGAACAGCAAACCTTTTCTATTCACTTCACCTCCCCCTGTATTTGGGGCAGAAGAAGAAGTGATAATCGAAGTGCCGGTCACAAACAACACCAAGAAGGCTCGCTCTGGAGAGATAAAGTGGAAACAATACAACTGGGACGGACTACAGGGAGAGGCAATTATTGATATGCGAGTGAGTATCTTCACCCTAAAGCCGGGTGAAACAAAAAAGCTTTCCTATACTGCGACAAAACAGCGCGGGGTGATGACGTACGTTTCTGCTGATATGTACTCCGGACAAATTCTCTCAATGCTTGATATGCGTTTTGCGCGGAGTGGTGTCAGGGAGTCGCGTGTTGATTTTGCGTCACTTTCAGCATTTCCACTTAAGGATGGGAAGCGGGCATCACTTTACGCCTGTCTTCATGGAATAGGAAAGGAGACACTCGAAGACGGCCGTCTCGACCTTGTGCTTACTGATAAGCAGGGAAAAGTGATTGCATCTGAGATATATACGGGCGACATAACAAGTAGCATGATGGGCATCACCAAGAAGTTCACTCCGAGAAAAAATTACGATCAAGTGAAACTTTCTGTGACACTGACGCGCGCGGGAGTCGTCGAAGCATCATCGACTCTATCGTATGACTGCACAACAATAGATCCTGCACAATGCTTGGGCGAATCACCCGCAGGTGTCTCGCAGAATAATCCTGGCAGCAAATCGGGCTTACTCACTCTACTGCTTATACTTCTCGCGGTGGGTGTGGGTGGTCTCTTCTACTATAAACACAAACAAAAAGAGGGGGTAGGCACGGGGATCCCGCTCGCAGCACTTTTCGGGGTGCTCTTCTCGGCCGCACTGCTCGGCATATCTCCAGCCCCTGCGAGCGCTCATACGGTGCCCGCTATTAGTGGGCCAACCACCGGGGCTAGCGGAGCGACACTGACTTTTAACCTCACCACCACAAATGCCCACGCATTTTATTATGAAATTGATGGGAACAACGATGGAGTCTTCGAGACGTGTTTTCCCGGTGGTTGCGCTGCTACTACTATTCCCGCCGCTTCACCGGGAAGTGTTGCATTTACTTGGGGTACTCCCGGACTGAAAACAATTCGTGCAAGAACAGTGGATAGCATCGGAACTTCCTTGTCGGTAACTCACGATGTGGCCATATCAGACGCCACGAACATCACCATTGCGGTTACGAATATTATCTGTCCAAATGAGTCAGACCTTCCTGATACAGCCAATAGCAGAGCCCCCGCAGGAGGTATAATATCAACATACGCTCAGGATTGGCTCGACGCGAACCCTTTGTGCGTGCCTTCGCCGGGCTGGCGATTTCAATGGGGATATAGCCCCGCGTATTTCAAGGGTGGCTCTCTAACAGTTATGCCTCCCGCTTATGAAGGTACTTTCCTTGGTGAAGCGGATGGTTCAGGTTCACCCGGTCGTGCATATACCGGACCTGCAGACGATGATTACCATACCTCCGGCGTATCGAATGCGAGCGGAGTGGCAGTAGCCAGCGTGCCCATTAAGAATTTCCCTGCCCTTGGATGGTACAGTGACATGTATTGGGTGCGCGGAGTAATGCGGTCGGGCTATGGCATACACGCAGATAACATGGATGGAGCTTCGCTTGGAGATATTACTGCAGAACTACATTGTGCCACTAATAATATGTTTTATGACAACCTGGAGGGTTTCAAGGTTACTGGTCCCCCGGATCTATATTGTGTTTCTTTTCACTATGCACTCATCCCCGATCTCACGATCTCGGTTGAGCCGACACTCAACTCAGGCACCTTATTCGCAGGGCAAAACGTCACGTTTAAAAGTACGGTACTGAACGTGGGCGCTGTTATCCCTGGGACATTTAATAGTCAATTTGAGATCGACATCGGGAATAATGGCACGATCGATACTGTACTATCCCCGAATCCCACACTACCCGGGCTCGGTAGCGGCGCTTCCGCTGTGGTCACCTCTGGCACATGGTCCAATATCCCTCTAGGGACGCACCGCGTCATTATCTGCGCGGACAATTTTATGGTAATCGCGGAATCAAGTGAGTCAAATAACTGCTCTAATGTGGGGATGGGACTGTTCACGGTTGTCCAAGCCCGTCCCACCGTCACCACCCTCCTCGCCACTGCTGTCACGCCAACTACAGCCACACTGAACGGCGAAGCCAATCCGAATGGAGCTGCTGCTGCAGGATGGTTCCGCTACTCCACCGCGAACCCCGTCACATGCAATGACAGCTTCGGCACCCGTGTCCCCGCCACAGGTTTCTCGCTCGGTTCCGGCTTCACTACCGTTCCCTTTCCCGCAACTCCCATCTCCGGATTAACCAGCGGCACCATATACTACTACTGTGCATTAGCGTCAAACTCTGCAGGCACTGCCTTCGGTACCGTCCGTTCATTCACCACCTTACCCCTCCCTGATCTTATTTCAGAAAACCTCACGAGAACGGGAACACTGAGTTCCGGAAGCACCCTCACCTTCAGCGGCAATGTCCGCAACCAGGGACTGGTTGCAGCCCCGGTCAACTCTACCGCCAGATTCTGTATCGACAATTCCAACTGTCTCACGAGTTCAAGCGGGCAGATCGGTACAAGTCCGACCACCGCACTTGCCGCAGGCGCTTCATCGGCCACATTCTCCCATACATGGGTGGCAACGGTCGGCCCCCACTCGATCTCCATGTGTACAGATGTCACCCCCGCCGCGGTCTCGGAATCAAATGAGGCGAACAATTGTACCCAACTCGCGTCGTTCACCGTCATCCAAGCCCCTCCCACCGTTATCACAAACGCCACTGCTGCCGCGGCAACTAGCGCAACATTGAACGGCAACGCCAATCCGAATGGAGATGCGGCTACAGGATGGTTCCGCTACTCACTCTCGAACCCCGTCA
>JAYTCK010000020.1:0-28739 GCA_043736515.1 bacterium | reverse complement strand
TTCACGCTTACCATCCGCGCATCACCGCGCATTTGCTTTGTTGTGAGGGTAAACAGCTGTCCCTTCTTGAGCGTAATCGTTTCTTTGGAGAAATCGCCAATACGGATTTTTGGGCCACTCAAGTCGAGCAATATTGCCACGTTGGCTCGTTCTTTATTGGCAGCGGTGCGGACTGCTTGTATCTGCGCAAGGTACTCCACCTGTGTTCCGTGCGAGCAGTTAATACGTGCGACATTCATCCCTGCCTTTATCATTTTGCGCATTATAGACTCGCTCATTGTTGCAGGGCCAAGTGTCACAACGATCTTTGTTTTCTTTTGATAATTCATCCAGCAATCATACTTTTTTATATCAAATTTTCAATCACCCATCTTGCGCGATCGCCTGTCATCGTCTAGCCTTTTGACGAGCAGTTCAACCAGTGTGTGTGATATAGTTCCTATGCCTTTCAGGGTTGAACATAATGCGCATCACGATTGCATTTTGTAATATCACTTACAACACACTATTTATTCAATTTGTAAATAGAATCGACATCTTCGACTTATGAGCATGGATTCATAATCTATGACTGGATTATCAATTCCCAATAACGTATACTCGCTCCATGTCATTATCTGTAGGCATGGCTTGGACACTACTCGACATGCTTTTAGTGAGGCTGGGGCGAAGATGGTCCCGTTCTCATTCACAATAGATCTCCCACCACCCTTAAAGACAGGTGTGGATTATGGCTTTAGGCCTCAGAATGTTTCCGGTTAATTTGCAAAAGTAATATGCTAAAGAAAAACACAATAATTGTCCCTGCCATCTGTGCACTTATGATCTTTATTGTCTCTGGTGTGTATGCTTTGTGGTACTCACACAATCGCCAGTTAAAAATCGCACAAGTAGAGAAATGTAATTATGAAATGGAGCATCCGAAGCCTCTCACAATGATGACTGCACCAGACGGGAACCTCGCACCTGTTTATACATTAGAAATCTGTCCTGTCGCGGTTGTCCCACCATCTTTGCAAAATCTCTTGCGCGGACGAATTGTATTCGAGGGCGTCCCAAATCGAATGGAAGTTAACGCCTACTCATTGAAGGACATCCTACTTGGCAATTACACACTTGGTCCAGAAGCGGTTCTGCCGTGCGATCAATCTGCAACCACGACACCGTGCGCAACACTAGATAACCTCCAAGCGCAGTAGTCATTCGATGCCCCCGAACTTCATAAAGGTAATTTACATCGCCCAAAAAATACCCCCACTTGGTGGGGGTATTTGAGATAGCGAAGAACTATTCCAAATCGAAGGCAAATCGTCCAAATTTGCCGAGGCGAAGCTCAGGCTTGAAGTGCCTTCCGTAAAAGAATGTGGTAAGCGTAAGCACAATGAAGGTTACAAACGTAACACCCATGATCGACATGGCGACCGGCTTCGCAACATCTAAGGACGTGTACATATTCATGGCCATCGAAGAGAAGAGGTACAGGGCGAGATCAGTCTGAATTGTGCAAATCGTTGCGAATGCGACTAGCAACGCATAGCATAATGCCCGCTCAACCGGAAGGCACTTATTCATCCCGACTTTTCTCCCAATGAGGAGTGATGAGATCAAAAAGTATGCAAGCATTGGCAAGGTCAACAATGCCAACATTGTTGGCAGGGCGACTGAGAAAATAGAATCGAACATGATAACTCCAATTCAAGTTAAAAATCCGAGTTAAGTAAATCACGAAACATGTGTATTGTCAAGCCAAATCGAGTGCATGCTTACTAAATACTAGATTCTTAAGCATAAATATCCTATACTCTCTGCATGTCACTTTCTCTAGGAATGGAGCGAACGCAAACCCACAAAATTATGTCGAGCACAAAACTGAGCGTAGCAATGGAGAGAGCGTACCACGACATGATTTTAATGGCGGAACCACGAAGGTGATCCCACTCTCGTTCACGATAGATCTACCACCGCCGCAGAAATGGCGCCCCCAGCATTTCAAGCAATAACCACGCCAGTATGGGGTAGATTAATTACATAATGATGGTACTCTGTTCTTATCATGCAAGAAGGACTTGAACAGCCGAATATGTCCGACGAGGGGTGGAGGGAGCGTGGAGAGGAGGAGAATTCGTATCTCGCTCGTCGCCTGTCACACGAGGCAAATACGAGCATCGAATACGGTGAAAAAACATGGACAACTGCCCAGACTGTACGTGACCTGATGCAAAATCATCTGGACGCGGAAACAGAAAGATATTTTCATGATATTTCCTCTCTTGTTTTTGATGACGATGTAACAGAAGGGGGTCCTGACACAAGTGGTAAACAAGAAAAAAGTACAACTGATTTTTTGTTTGCGCTTTATAATTTTTCTAAACATGTTGAAGACATGACGCCACGCGCTCGCGTCGTCTCGGAAGAGTATCTGAAACAACTATCGACAAACTTGTCGATAAAAAGCTCTGTCATGCATGATGGCGTATTTTCGGTGTCACTTTTTCTTGAGCAAGCTGGGCAATTCTCGGAGCAAAGGCCGTCTGTACTTTATGAGATCACCGACACAGATACCGATGAGTCGCTTGGGTGGATACCTTATGAGGCTTTACGCGATGAGCCGATGTATCAGGAGAAACGCACTGGCAAATTCCGTTACGATATTGCGGGGATGAAAATTGTCGATCACGGTTCGGGATACGACTCGCAACTTTCCGCGCTCTATTTGTCGAGCAAGACGGGAAAAAAGCATCTACGAGGAAAGTTCGGTGAGGGAGCAAAGATGAGCGAGCTCCACTTGTTGCGACATGGGGCTAAAATGAAAATGCGTTCTCAGTACAACGTTGAAACCGAGGATGGGTCGGAGCAAAATCGTTTGTGGCAGACGAAGCCACAAATTGTAGATGGAAGGTTGGTGTCCAGAGGCGTCGAAGTAGAAAAGGAGAGCGTGGGAGGAGAAACTGGGTCGTTGGTCTCCATTGCACTCGGGTCTGCGGATGAGTCATTTCGGAGGGAGTTTACGACAAATGTTGACCCACGTACCGACGGCCTTGCCGATAATATTGCCGAGTTCAATTCTCGTGGATTTGCATATCCTCTCCCGGTTGGAGGACCCTCTCTCTCGGGGATAAATATTGAAGGTTCAGGAAATGTGCAATTTGTACAGGGACTTCGGGTAGAGCTCGCGACCGAATCCTTTGGCTACTCACAACCATGGTTTTCTTACGACATATTAGACTCGAGCATTATCGGAGGGAGGGATCGTAACGAGATTAAGCAAAGTATTGTCGAGAAGATCAACGAGTTTTGGAAACAGAACGATGATCCGGAACTACTCAGGCAACTTATGCATGTCGTGGTGTACGGCAAACCGGGACAATCCTTGGCTAGCTCTGGCATGGAATTATCCTTTGTAGAGAAAACATTGGAAAGCGAGCCACAAGACTCCACATTGCAAGACAGCGTTCAAAAGACTCTCGATCAAGCCTTACTCGAAGAGCTCTCTATCGAGAAGGGGGTGCCCACGCTGGTAGTATCTCGCACGTTCTATGATCATAAAGATTGGCAAGAAGAAATTCGCTTTGCAAAAAAAAGAGGATACACCATCAAGATAACGGAGGCAAGTATATCAAGTCGGGGTCTTGAAAAATTTGCGAAAAGATCTGCGGGAGAATACTGCATTCTCACGACTAGGGATATTGATAATGAAATTAATCAAGGGAAAGAGATTAAAGAGGTAGAGAAGAATGAATTTGTCGAAGGTGAGCGCGAGTATGCAATACGGAAAGTTTTTGCTTCCGCGGTGAAGTCCCTAAACACTTTGCTTGCGGTCAATAATGCAAAAATGAAGCCACTCGCTTTCACCCTTGAATTTGATGTACAGGAAGACGAAGATGATTACGGATCCCAAGATGACGACGATCCGCTCCCACTTGATTCTGTGGGTCATTATCGTTCAGACAGAGAGGATTATCAGGCGCCGATACGCGGTTATGGGCAAAACCTGTTGATTAATCCAAACAGAGTGTCAGATCCGAGAGTGACAGATCCGCGCCTGCTCCAAAGACAGATAGAGATTGGTCTGCTCTCTCTTTTTTGTGATGAAACAGAAGAGGGCGAGCAAAGATTTAAGGAAACACAGCGTTTTCTTGATTCACTGGTCACCAAACTCATACCCCCCGATTCACCACTTCTCCGTGCTATTCCGGATTCATTTTCTTATGCGAAAGATCCGCAGGTCTTGACGCGCTTGCTCGATGGAATGACCGATACGAGAGCAACAAAACTCGAAACAGAAAAAACCGTCTACGACATGTACCGCAGGGCACTCTACCCCGAGCTCACCCTCCATGAGGCAAAAGAGATCCTTTCGCAATGTGAAGCGTTGAGGGCGCACGAGGTGGTGCGCACTCTGGTGGGGCGCGTGTTTCTCGAATATCAAGTGCTTACCTATTTTGATGATGTGAAAAAATCCTGGGAAGAACTACGGTTAAGTGAGGGGGGGCATTGTGCGACGTGGAACGGAAAAAAGGTATATCGACTCCCTGATGGGCGTTACTTCGTAAATGCCCCAATGGAAGAGGGTGCGGTGCTTACGGAGGGTGAGGGCAAAAAACGAGAGTATATTTTTAACGAAGGAGATAATTTTTTAGCGATCAAGCAGAGTGAGATTTCATTCGAAAACTATAGGACATATGGCGATAGCGTGAAGGCAAATCGTGCCGGTCTGGTCATTTCGATGCGCAAGCGGGACGGTGGCTATGGTGACCAGCAAGAGAGAATCGATGGCGTCCTGAGTGGGCATAAGTATTATCCTGCTGGAGTTGCAAACGAAAGGAGCAAAACGGTTAGTAGTGGCATAACATCAACTGCTATACCCATAGAATATGGTAAAGACGAGTGGGATAATCCCGTCCGTGTTTTTCAAGACATCATTCAAAATCATGTTGACGCCTCTGTGGGCGATGGCGGGGTGACGCTCACCTATGAAGTGGAGCGCGATGGTGAACGGATGTGGGTGAATGAGAGTGAAATCAAAGAAACAGACAGTATTACCGGCATTGTGGCACTCGATAATGGGGACGGTTATGCACCGAGTGAAATTGCGACGATGGGAGCGAGTAGCAAGAAGAGTCCACTTTTCGCAGGAAAATATGGGGAAGGACAAAAAATGGTCGCTGCCGCATCACTACGCAACGGCCTTGAACTGGAATATCAATCAGTGGTGAAAAATAATGATGTGGTGCAGAACTGGAGCGCGAAGGCGGTAAGTGAGCCAAAGAAAGTGGTGTTAGGTGGGAAGAATGTCGAAAAAAAGCTCGTTGCTTTTGAAGTACAGCCATTGCCACAGTCGCCCTCAATGGGCTCCCGCACAATCTTGAGGCTTCCTCAAACTGCATCGCCACAAGAAAGGGAAGCTTGGTCGGCGTGGGTGTCAATTATAGATCCAAGAAGCAAGGACAAGAGCGGTAATGGTGGGATGTCTCGGTATGTTAGGCAACTTCGTAGTGGGGGTTCTCGGGAATATGCGGTGGGAAACGTCAAACTTCTCCTTGATGAACCTGGGGCTGTATATGAAAACGGACTGCGGATAAATCCAGACGCCGAGGACAAGCGGGGGCTGCCGTTTGGATACGATGTTCCGGAAATCGTGACGACACGTGAACGAAATTCATATGATCCAAGGCGGTTAGATCTTTATGTCAAACATTTACTCGCGCACATTGAAGACATATCTGTTATCGAGGAAGTGCTCAAAAAAATATTTTCTGTTGGTAGCGCCAATCCTCAATTTGATATGGGATCGTTTTTGAGTGCGAACAGCGCCGCACCACTTTGGGCAGAGGCAGCTCAGAAACTCTGGCCAGACCATCTTATATACTCATCACGTCAACTGGATGAAGATATCAAAGGAAAAGAAGACTACTGGGGCACGCCTAAAGACGAGTGGCAAAAACGCAACGAAGCTGAAAAAAAAGAGAAAGCAATGATTGTAATAGCAAATTTAGTGCACCTCGACAAAGAGAAACTATTCGATCTTTCGAAAAATAATTACGATAACTTTGCGAGAATTATGCCAACAGCGGAGGCCGCAATAGACAGAATGCGCACTGAGTTACTCCCTATTTCAGCGGAAACACGAAGGCAACTGAGTAACATTGTTGCCGAGAGTACGCGTATTTTTAAAGAAATTTATCTCGACGCAAAAAGCACTCACACACACGCACAGTTAAGACAGCATCCTCTTGGGGGTGCTTACCGTCTTGACGAGAAAATCAATTCGTGGAGTGAAGCGAGTGCTGTCGAGCGGAATGAGCACGGCGTTGCTCTCGCGCCGATAGAATCAGCTTTTCATGGAAAGGTAGACAGGGGTGTAGTCTTCAACGAAGCACTGTTAATGGGAAGTAATCGACGGGTGTTAGCCGAGACTTCTCTTCATGAAATGGCACACATCCTTACAGGACATAGTGATTATACAGAAGAATTTGTGTCAGTTCTGTATGAATTGGCCCGTCATCTTGCCATAACAAAAGAAAGGGGTGTGTAGATCGGTAAAGATTTTAAGAATACTGAGTTACATTTGAGAATTTGCTCAAAAAATGTAATAATCACGAAATGTCTCTTAGTGTAGGAATCGTGGGGCTGCCCAACGTCGGGAAATCGACGCTGTTTAATGCGCTGACGCGCAAAGGTGTTGATGCTTCGAATTATCCATTTTGCACGATCGATCCATCCGTCGGTGTTGTTTCGGTGCCTGACGAGCGCCTCTACAAGCTCGCTGCCTTTTCCAAGTCCGAGCGCACAATTCCTGCCATCGTTGAATTCGTAGATATTGCTGGGCTGGTAAAGGGCGCCTCTGAAGGAGAGGGTCTGGGAAACAAATTTCTTGCAAATATCCGCGAGACGGATGCAATTGGCGAGGTTGTCCGCATCTTTGAGGATAGCGATATCATTCATGTCGACGGAAAGATTGACCCACTGCATGATATCGAGATCATCAATCTTGAACTCATCCTTGCAGATCTTCAAACAGTGACGAAGCGCATGGAAAATATCAACCGAGATGTGAAGCGCGGCGACAAGCTCGCTGCAAAGGAACATGCAGCACTTACTTTGGTGCGCGTAGCGCTCGAGGGAGAAAAGTTCGCGTCATCAGTTGGTCTCGATGAGGACGAGGCAAAAATGATCAAACAATTAAACCTACTTACCTCAAAACCATTTCTTTATATTCTGAACAAGAAAGCCGGAGCAAAAAATCTCGATGAGATGAATGATGAGCGATACCAAAAACTCATTGGGTTTTTAAACGCACGTAAAGATCAGTATGTGATCATCGATGCGAAGATTGAAGAAGAGCTCAATGAGTTTGTCGGTGACGAAAAGAAGATGTTTGCCGAAGAGCTTGGCGTGAAAGGGGATGGAATCGACGAGCTTATCGCCGCTGCGTATAGGCGCTTAGGACTAATGAGTTATTTCACCACCGGCCTTGATGAGACCCGTGCTTGGACTATTAAAGTAGGCTCCACGGCACCCGTGGCGGGCATGGCAATACACACTGATTTTAAGGATAAGTTTATCCGCGCGGAAATCATCAACTGGAAAACACTCCTTGACGCTGGTTCATACGGAGCAGCGCGTGAAAAGGGGTTGTTAAAAATGGAAGGCAAGGAATACATCGTACAAGACGGCGATGTGATCGAGTTTAAGATCTAGAAAAATCATTTCTATGATTAGTCCCAAAAAAGCAAATGTGGAAGGGATGAGATTGGCTTTGCTGAAACAGGAGGGGACTTAATTAAATTTAAGGTATAATATTAATATGTCTATCACGAGTGTTCTCATTTTTTTTATTCTCGGGATCATGCTTGCACTAGGAGATATATCGATGAAGTTGTGGGTTACCAAACACAACGGAAACCTTTTTCAAAATATGTGGTGGTATGTAACCGCAATAGCTCTCTACATCGTTGCGCTCTCTGTGTATGGTTACATGCTCAAATACGTCGACTTTGCAGCTGCTTCTTTTTCTATTATTATATTTAATTTGGTTGTTGTCGCAATCGTCGGTTATTTTTTTCTTGGTGATACGCTTTCGCTTTTGGAATTGGGTGGCATACTATGCGGACTGGCTTCTGTGTTTTTATTCACACTTTCGAGCGCATAAACTATCTGTGGAGCAGTACAAGACGGCGATGTGATCGAGTTTAAGATTTAAAATGAAATCCCCCGTACATGACGGGGGATTTTGAGGCAGACTTCCTTAGTTGTGCGCGTGGGGATTCTTGGCTTTTTGGACAGCCAAGTTATCCCATGCGCATTCTTGGCAGATGCCCTGATGAGTGAGGCAGTTGCAGTCGTTCTCGCACTCTTGGCAGTGCTTGTCGTAGGAGCCGACGACCTCATGGCAGAGCGCTTTCCAGTAGCCAGCGAACAGAGCTTTGGTGGCGAGTGCGAGGTTGTGGACGTTTGCGGCGATGGTGGAAACACGGATCATGGCTATATCTCCTAGTGGGTGGTTGAAAAATTTACAGCGATCTAAGCTGTTTTAATCATAGCATAATTTTAACCTTCTGTAAATAGCCATCCTTTACACATATGTTTATAAGCCTATAATTAAGGCTCATGAAGGAATACAACCACACAGAAATTGAAGAAAAGTGGCAAAAACACTGGGAAAAGGAGGGTTTAAATAAAACGGGTGATAATCCCCAAAAACCGAAGTGTTATGTGCTTGATGAATTTCCCTATCCTTCAGGTGAAGGGCTTCATACCGGACATACGCGTATTTATACAGCAAGCGACATCTACGCACGCATGAAACGCATGCAAGGGTTCAATGTTCTCCACCCCAGCGGTTGGGACGCTTTTGGGCTTCCTGCCGAGCAGTTTGCGATCAAGCATAATGTGCACCCGTCACAATCGGTCAAAAAAAATACTGAACGCTATAAGGCACAAATGAATCGTATCGGCCTCTCGTATGATTGGGAAAAAGAAATTAACACAACTGACCCCGCATTTTATAAATGGACACAGTGGACGTTTCTCAAATTGCTCGAGAAAGGTTTGGCCTTTGAATCGTTTGAGCCAATCAACTGGTGTCCCACGTGTCAGACTGGCCTCGCAAACGAGGACCTCGACGGAGCGAATTGCGAACGCTGCGGTATGCCAGTTGAAAAGAAACCAATGCGCCAGTGGGTGATTCGCATCACCAAATATGCAGATCGCTTGATTGATGATCTTGATACGCTTACGGACTGGCCGGAGCCGATTAAAGAAGCACAGCGCAATTGGATAGGGCGAAGCGAAGGAGCAGAGATAGAGTTTTCACTGTCCGGTATCGCGGAACAAGAAGATGGCAAACACAGCGTGACGGTTTTCACGACTCGTCCCGATACACTTTTTGGTGCTACCTATCTCGCCATATCAGCCGAGCTCGCAAAAAAGTGGCTCGATGTCGGCTGGCAAGCTACTGACGAAATAAAAGCATTCATGAACACTACTCTGAGCGAAGAGGAGGCACGGACATTTAATACTCCTGTTACGGAAAAGAAGGGAATAGCAACGGGTATTCTCGCTACTAATCCTGCAAATCAAGAAAAAATTCCTGTCTGGATCGCAAACTACGTTCTTTCAGGCTATGGCACGGGAGCCATCATGGCTGTCCCGGCACACGATGAACGGGACTTTGAGTTTGCAAAAAAGTTTTCCCTCCCAATCCGAATGGTTATCTGTCCAAATTATCCAAAACCAGAGTGCCCCATTCTCGATAAGCCCTATATAGGAAGTGGGCATCTCGTTGATTCAGGAAAATTTACTGGCACGAAAAGCGCGGAAGCCGGAAAGGCAATCACTGAATTTGTGGGTGGGAAAACTGCAAAGCAATATCGTCTTAAAGATTGGGTATTTTCGAGGCAGAGATATTGGGGAGAGCCGATACCTGTTGTGCATTGCGAAAATGATGGGGTTGTCCCTGTCCCTGAGAGTGAGCTTCCCGTCACGCTTCCCGACGTCGAGTCGTACGCCCCTACAGGTACAGGTGAGTCACCACTTGCCGAAATTGCTGACTGGGTGAATACAACATGCCCCAAATGCGGCGGCCCAGCAAAACGCGAAACAAATACCATGCCGCAATGGGCTGGTTCTTCGTGGTACTACCTCAGGTTTATGGACCCACAAAACGCGGAGGCACTTGTGGGTAAAGACAAAGAAAAATATTGGTCACCCGTTGATGTGTATGTCGGGGGAGCGGAGCATGTCACTCGCCATCTCATCTATGCCCGTTTTTGGCATAAATTCCTTTTCGATATTGGCGTGGTTTCAGGCATTGAGCCCTTTCTCAAACGACGGGGAGTCGGGCTTGTCCTCGGCGAAGGCGGGGTAAAAATGAGCAAGCGCCTAGGGAATGTAATTAATCCCGATGACATCATTGATACTTTTGGTGCGGATTCGCTTCGCATATATGAAATGTTTATGGGCCCCTTTGGGCAAGCAATCGCATGGTCAACCGACAACCTTGTCGGCGCTCGCCGTTTTGTTGAACGAATATGGAAATTAGGAAATAAAACACTTAAAGAAGATTTGGGGTTCGATAAATCAAAAGAGCTTGATGTGCTCTATCACCAAACTATCAAAAAAGTAGGTGACGATATTGAGGAGTTTAAATTTAATACGGCAATTTCTCAGTTGATGATTTTGCTCAATGCCATGGAAAAGGAAGAGCAAGTTTCACGCGAACACCTTACGGGATTTCTCAAATTACTTGCGCCATTTGCACCGCACATTACTGAAGAAATCTGGGAGCCACTTTCAGAAAAAACTTCTATACACAAGGAGGCGTGGCCAGTATTTGATTCAGAAAAAATAATTTTGGAGACCATTACGATCGGTATTCAGGTGAATGGTAAGGTTCGGGGTGATATACAAATAGCGCGCAATGCGAATGCGGATGAGGTGAAGAAGAGCGCACTAGCAAAACCAGAAATTCAAAAATGGTTTGATGGAAAAGAGCCTAAAAAGGTTATTTACGTGGAAGGCAAGATTCTCAACATTGTTGTTTGACCAGTTCTCTAAATTAGGTGATGAACTATCACAACACATCAATTTTCATAGAGAATTCATGTTGCAAAAGTTAAAGACGTAAAAAAGGTTGGAACAGAGCCGTTTTTTACTCACCACAGTTCGGAGTTAAAATCACTTGACAATAATCAGTGTAATGCTAGAAATAGATATAATCGAGTATTGGAGGAAAAGTGTCAATACCGCACAAAGTATTATTTATTAAATTATTTTCATATGAGCACCGCAGTCGCAAGTATCACATTTAAACCAAAGAACGTGACAAAGCACCTTCTTTCAGTGCTCCCTCGTCGTGCGGCAGACGTCATCACCAAGCGCTATGGCCTGGGTACCGAAACAAAAAAGATGACGCTTGAAGCAATCGGTGAGACGTATGGCATAACGCGCGAGCGCGTGCGCCAAATTGAGAATTTTGCGCTCTCCACGATCCGAAAATCGGATGTTTTCAAGGAAGAAGATGCGGTCTTCCATGAGCTAAGGGAGAGCATGCTCGGTATGGGCGGGCTTGTTCCCGAGAACGATTTTCTCTCCAATGTTTCAAGTGACAAGGCGACACAGAACCATATTCACTTCCTGCTTGTTCTCGGAGATCTTTTTGTGAAGCACAAAGATGATGATGATTTTATGCATCGCTGGAGTGTTGATCATGACACGGCAACGAAGGTCCACGAATCGCTCAAAAAACTGTACGCATCACTGGAGGACGACGAACTTATCGAAGAGTCAAAAATGATCGAACGTTTCCTCACTCATCTTAAGGAGGTTTCTGAGACATATAAGAACGAAGAAATTTTGCGTCGCTGGCTCTCGATCTCAAAGAAGATCGGAAAGAATCCTCTTGGCGAATGGGGAGTTGCATCATCACCCAATGTCTCGGCACGTGGAGTGCGTGACTATGCGTTTCTTGTCTTGCGAAAGCACGGTTCACCGATGCACTTCACCGAGGTTGCCAAGGCGATCGGAGCTCATTTTGACAAGAAGGCGCACATTGCGACGACACACAATGAACTCATCAAGGACAAGCGTTTTGTACTTGTGGGCCGTGGATTGTACGCGCTTTCGGAGTGGGGATATTCAACAGGTGTTGTCCGCGATGTCATTTCTGAAGTATTGAAGAAGCATGGACCAATGACAAAAGAAGATGTTGTGGAAAAGGTTATGCGTGAACGCTACGTCAAACCCAATACCATCCTCGTCAATCTTCAAAATCCCAAATACTTTAAAAAGAGCAAAGACGGAAAGTTTTCAGCAGCATAGTCTGCCAATTACTGGAAAATCCCCAAGACAAGTCTTGGGGATTTTCTTTTCCTCAGCTCTATACTTCGGCTTTATACTTTGGCCCATATGCCTTATAATTTAGTGTATGTTTCAATCCCTTTTTGATAGCCCTATTTTTGTGATGTTCGGGCAAATATATCATCTCCTGGCAGTAACTGCTTTCCTCTGGGGACCCGCACTTCTTGTGTGGCTTGCGGCAAAGCTATGGCTTGAGTACGTACAGATGGGTTATCGGATGAAGAGCTACGAATTCGTCATGCTTGAGATCAAATTGCCGCGTATCATTGAAAAAACTCCTGTTGCAATGGAACTCGTGCTGCTCTCACTTTATCATCCCAAAATGGGAAATTGGTACGATCGATGGTGGGATGGATTTGTGAAGGCGTGGTTTTCACTGGAGATCGTATCAATAGAGGGGGCCGTTAAGTTTTTTATTCGTACACCCAAGAAATTTAAAAACGTTATTGAGTCTCACATATATGCGCAATACCCTGACGTAGAGGTAGAGCTCGTGGAGGATTATGTTTCTCTTGCACCTTTTATTCATGAAAAAGATGAGTGGAGTTTGTGGGGATGTTCGTTTTCGCTCACAAAGCCTGATCCGTATCCCATTAAGACGTATATCGACTACGGCCTTGATTCGAGCATGATCAAGGAAGAAAACAAAAGTGATCCAATTACTTCTGTCATTGAATTTTTGGGAAGTATCGGACGAGGACAGCAAATCTGGATGCAGATTCTTGTACAATCAACAAACAGACGTTTTACTACCCCCGGTAAATTTTTAGGAAAACACGACTGGAAAGATGAGGGCAAATCACTTATTAAAGAGATTCAGTCTAAATACGGGGGTGAATTCGGAGTATTTAAAGCAACAAAGCGCGAGGGTGAAATTATAAATGCCATCGAGCGCTCGCTCGGAAAACCGGCCTTTGATTGTGGTATACGTACTATCTACCTTGCAAAGAAGGAAAATTATGATTCGGGAAATATAGCCGGACTCGTCAGCGCGTTTAGTCAATACAGCTCACAAGACTTGAACGGATTTAAGCCAACCACACTGGGCTTTGATTATCCGTGGGAAGACTGGAATGACCGCCGTCTGAACAAACAAAAGCGAAAGTTTTATGATGCCTATGTTCGTCGGTCCTTTTTCTACCCTCCGTATAAGAAAAAACCATTTGTGCTTAACACTGAGGAACTCGCAACGATCTATCACTTCCCTGGGGGAGTTGCAGAAACACCGACATTTACTCGCATTGAATCACGCAAAGGAGAACCTCCTGCTAACCTGCCCATATAAATGCAATCTTCTCAGCCCCTTATTACCAAGATTCAATCCCCACGCCCTGAAGCTTCGAATGAGGAGCCGCACGTACGGCACCGAAAGGTTATCATTCCTGTTTTTATTTTCACTACGCTACTGCTTATTTTTGTTGGCTATGTGAATCATCTCACTACTCCGCCACCCACATTTGCAAGTGGGACTCTCGTCAAAATTCCGGAAGGCTACACGCTTGATGAGATTGCAAACACGCTTAAAAATTCATCTATCATCCGATCGCCCCTCCTTTTTGAACTTCTTGTGCAGCATTATGAAAAAGAGAGGGGAATCCTTTCAGGAGTTTATCTTTTTAAGACTCCGCTGTCGGTGTTTGATGTGGCGAAACGTATGGCTGCCGGAGACCACGGTGTTGAGACGTTCAAAATTACGCTTGCTGAGGGTCTCTCTACGCGAGAAATGGCCAAGGTGTTTGAGGCTAAAATTCCCCAATTTAATACTGAGGGATTTATTGCAAGCACGAAAGACAAAGAAGGTTATTTGTTTCCGGACACATACTTCTTTTTTTCAGTTGCAACAAGCGGGGAAGTAATTGCCACAATCGAGGAAAATTTTGCAAAGCGCACAAAAGAGAGACGACAAGAAGCACAACAGCTGGGCAAGAATTGGCACGACATACTCACTATGGCCTCGATCATTGAGGAAGAAACGGCAACGGATGAGGATCGACATATCGTTTCCGGAATTCTCTGGAAACGAATGGAAAAAGGGATGCGCCTTCAGGTGGATGCGACATTCGGATACACTATCGGCAAGGGTTCACTCGAGCTTACCGCATCTGACTTGAAGAGTGATTCCCCCTATAATACATATGTCTACAATGGTCTTCCCCCAACACCCATATCAAATCCAGGGTTGGCATCAATAGATGCAGCCTTACACCCTGTCATGTCGGGCTACCTCTATTATCTCTCAGACAAAAACGGTGTCATACATTACGCAAAGACATTTGAGGAGCATAAGCAGAATAAGGCTAGATACCTAAGGTAAATCCGTTACTCACAGTGGCGAAAGCAAAGAAAATAGGATACTCTAAAAAAATGTCACTGCATCTCACAAATTTACACAAAGTCCATTTTACGGGAATTGGGGGAATAGGTATTTCAGCAATACTTCGTCTTTTTGCCGCTAGGAGAATTGTCATTTCCGGCTCTGATCTGCATTTACCACCAGTGGATACACTTCCTCCGGGAACTTACCATGAGGGCTCACGCAGCGGACATGTCCCCCCTGATGCAAATCTGCTCATCTACTCATTTGCGGTCCCCGCAACTGACTCGGAAAGACTCGCAGCAAAAGAAGCCAACATACCAGAGCTTTCCTATCCCGAAGCGCTCGCACTTATCACCGCAGAACACAATACCATTGCTGTTTCGGGAACCCACGGAAAATCGACCACAACAGCGCTTTTGGGAAAATTATTTGAAGCGGGACAATTTGATCCGTCAGTCATTGTCGGAGCCGAAGTCATTGGCTGGAACCACAACCTTCGAATCGGTACTAGTGACATGTTTATTGTCGAGGCATGTGAATACCGCCGCCATATGCTCCATCTTTCGCCACAAGCAATTGTTCTCACTAATCTCGAGCTTGATCACACTGATTATTACGCGGATCTTGCAGACATAAAATCCGCGTTTCGTGAATACATTGGCAAGCTTTCCGGTGACGGACTCCTTATTATCAACAATGATGATGCAAATCTTCGAGATGTTTCAAAAAATTCAGATACCATCAAGGTAAGTTATGGAGTGGGAGAGGGTGCGGATCTGGTTGCTCGCAATGTCAAGCAAGCGAGTGAAACGCAAACATTCGAATTGACTTGGAAGGGAACTCCGCTCGGAGCATTCAGTACTTCGCTTCCCGGCACATATAATATTTACAATATTCTTGCAGCAACTGCTGCTTTTCTTGCTTACGGAGGAAGAAGCGAAGTGATTCAGCCAGTACTTGATAGCTTCATTGGAGTGGGAAGGCGATTCGAAGTAGTTGGATCACTTTCAAACGATGAGCACAGTACAACTATTATCTCTGATTATGCACATCATCCTACCGCGCTCTCCGCAGTCGTTGAAGCATCAATGGAGCGTTATAAAGGTAAAAAAATTCTTACGATTTTTCGTCCACACCACCGCGACCGCACGTTGAAACTACTCAATCAATTTGTGAATGCTGTTGCAACGATACCGCACACGATACTTGTTGAGATATATGACGTACCAGGACGCGAAGAAGGGATTACTATCAGCTCACAAGATGTGATCCAAAAAGTACTCGAAAAGTCTCCTGCCACCGATGTTGTGTATGCAGCAGATCTCGATGAAGCGGAACGCCTCGCTCGGGCCAAATCGCAGGATTTCGACGTTATACTTGTTGTTGGAGCCGGTGATGCCGACCATCTAGCACGAAAATTGGCATAATATTTACAACGGATAGTAGAGTACTTGCGCTTTTTATCCTTTTGCGTATACTTTGGAGCACTATGGTAGTACACATGCGACACACCAAGGGACACACGGCCAATCGCCGCTCCCACCACGCACTCAAAGTAGCGCGTTTTGTTACTTGCCCAAAATGTAGCGTAAAGCACCTGATGCACCGTATGTGTACCAATTGCGGCACATACCGCGGTCGCGCAGTAGTCGATACCCTCAAAAAGACCCTCAAGGCAGCCAAAAAGGAAGAGGCAAGAAAAGGTGCCGGCAAATCAGAAACAGCGACAAAGTAGAGCTAGTTGGCAATTCAGTTCCCAACAGAAACTCGAACAATGCGCGTAGCGCTTATCCAGGGGGAGTCATCGACCCCGTTTAGACTTATAGATTTCTTGACCTTTTGCGGTCTATTTCCTATACTGATTTGGACGAACCTTATATATGGCAAATAGACACCTTTCCCGAAGCATAGTTCTTCAGTCCCTCTTTGAGTGGGACTTTACCAACTGCCCTCCTCTCGGTGTCGACGAAGTTCTCGAGCGTAATATTGAAGAATTTGCCCCGGGCCTAAACGATACGACGTTTATGGCTGACCTCATTCGCAATATCCTCGCAAAGAAGATCGAACTCGATCTTATTATTGAAAAGGCCGCTCCCGCATGGCCCATTGATCGTATCTCGGTTGTTGATCGCAATGTGCTTCGCATTGGACTCTACGAACTTCTTTTTGGTGATCGTAATGAAGTACCACCAAAAGTCGCCATTAACGAATCAATCGAACTTGCAAAAACATTTGGCGGGGAAAACAGTGGCAAGTTTGTGAACGGTGTCTTAGGTGCTGTGTATAAAGAAATAGGCGAACCAGGTAAAGATGAAACAAGCCAGCCTCGTGATAAAAAACGTGAGGTCATCGACCCCGCAACGCTCCCGCTTGAACAATTGGGTGGTGCAGTAGTCTACGGACGCGATGGCAAGGGTGAGCTGTATCTCGCACTTGTACATGACATTTTTGGACACTGGACGCTTTCAAAGGGCCACATCGAAGAAGGTGAAAGTCCCGAGGAAGGAACAATACGTGAGCTTAAGGAGGAGATCAACGCTGTTATCACAATCAAAGAAAAGTTAGGAGAAAATGAATACATTGCCTCGCACCCAGAGAAGGGCAAGACAAGAAAGCATGTTGTCTATTTTCTCGCCGAAGCACCTTTTCAGGAGCTTGAGCTTGAAGAAGGCAAAGGCGGCCTTGATGACGCCCGATGGTTCAAAGCAGCAGAGATTCTCGATCTCAATATCTATGATGACATTTTGCCGCTCATCACCAAAGCCGTCACCAAGTTGATGCAAGCGTAAATTCGCCACCCTTTGAACGCTTGCGCAACGCATACCTATCAAACAACCACGCGCATAAAAACCCGACCTAAAGGCAGTGGTTGACTTCTCGCAGGAAAAGGTTATTTTGAGGCACAGTAAACCTTGAGCGCAGCCGCCCCTCTGTGAGCCATTCATAGGGAGGCGGCTGCGATCAAGACTGATCTTCCTTATCGGTCGCTTGAGTTTGTGCATGTCGCATAAAACAAGCTCCCTGCAGCGGTGGAGTTGAAAATGAAAAAAGCAAGTGGTGAGAAAAAGCGTCGCATGACGCATTTGTTCTTTGACTTTGCGCCAGGCAGAACGAACGGAGTGAAGACAAACATTGTCCTTGATGCGCCAGTCGCAGTGACGCCTCGCGCCAAACTGAGATCGCTTGAGATCCACTCTGACCTTCATAGGGATGGCAAGCAGGGTGGTACGATGTACTTCGCCTTTACTAACGGTATTCTTTTCGAAAAAAATCCCAATGGTCCGATGGTGCATCTACATACGAATGTCGTGCAGCAATTGTTTATGATCTTAGACGGCCTCATCGCGGATGGACTTGTGCTGTTTTGGTGTATCCATAGTGACGATACATTCTTCCTCAATTTCGGCCTGCCGTGCAAGAGAGATTTCAGTGACGAGGCGTTTGGACGCGCGATCATCGTGCTCACAGCCCTCGGTGTCTATCGAGGGCACATCAGTTGCCCGCGCATCACGACGGAAACGTACGAACTGTGGCATGTGAACGGTTGTGATCAATGGCTCTCCTACGGGGCGGTCCTTGCTGCAAAACGCGGACTTGGACCGTGGGCGAAAGAGATCTTTCGGTTAGGGGCAAATCAGGAAATGTTGCAGGTAGCTGCCTAACAGCAATAAAAACCAAAGAGCCTTCGGGCTCTTTTTTCATGAACAAAAAGAACTTCTTTTGACCTTGCTAAATTACCTAACTTATGCTATGATTGATATATCAGCTTCTTGTTGTTAGTCTCTTGAATTCAACCCAAAATAAATGGCTAAGTGGGGTTACGTTCAAATTTATTTATACGGAAACTAAAAACTGGACACTGTTTTTCATGGAACACTCAAATCTCGATTACGAGAAATTTGCCGCGCACATTGGGGTTACTTTTAAGGACATCGCAATCTTGCGTGAGGCATTTACCCACCGCTCATATTTGAACGAGCACCGTTCAACGAACATGAGACACAATGAGCGTCTCGAGTTTCTTGGTGACGCGGTTTTGGAGCTCGTTATCACCGAATATCTCTACGCACAGTACCCGGAGGAGCCGGAAGGAAAGCTCACTGCGTATCGTTCTGCGCTGGTAAATACTAATTCCATTTCAGATGCGGCAAGTGAGTGGGGAATGAATGAGTATCTGCTTCTCTCACGCGGTGAGGCAAAAGACACTGGCCGTGCGCGCCAATATATCCTTGCGAATACATTTGAATCGGTGATTGGTGCGATTTTTCTTGATCAGGGTTACGATGCCGCCAAGGAGTTTATTGGAAAAAGTCTTTTTAAGCGGCTTGATGATATTGTCGGGAAGCGTCTTTGGCAGGATGCAAAAAGTCGTTTTCAAGAAGAGGCACAAGACCGCATTGGAATCACACCCAACTACGAAGTGATCAAGGAAATCGGTCCCGACCACGACAAGCGTTTTGATGTTGGTGTATATATTGGCACTGAGCTTATTGCTCAAGGTGAGGGACGTTCGAAACAGGATGCGGAGCAGGCTGCGGCACTCGCCGCACTCGAGAAGAAGAAGTGGTAGCAAAGCGTAATTTTGGCGCGCGATAAGTTCAAACGGATGCACCATAAGAATGGTCCACCATGGAGAGCATCATCAGAATGATGCGCATCTCAAGAGAGACGCATCCAGGTGCGTTGACTCGCGGGTTTTTTCAAGTACTCTGGCTAGAGAAACATTATTTGCAAAGGAAGAGCTATGGATACGAGTCGCGTGGAATTACGTGTCATCGACGCGATGGGGAAAACCATCGATAAGATATTGAAGGAGTTTGGGGTAACACATACGAGTTTCGAGAGCACTCCCGCAGAACGACTTCGGTTGTGGCAGCAGGTCGCGAGTGTGTGCAGTGTTGTGATAGGAGATGCTGCAGAGCATCTCGATATCTCCGAGGCCGTGGTGGATAAATTCAGAAGTGAAGTGGGATTGCTCCAAAACTTCAGCGTGCATGGTGTGGTCGGATATAAATCACACGAGCATTTTGAATCCGCCGGTGTACTCGTTCGTCTTGAGCGGAAGATCAGAGAATTCTTTGTACACCCCACCTACCATGTCGGACAATCACAGCGCTATGTGACACCAGTGTTCAGTGGTGTGCCATGGAGAAGGGGTTTCGATCTGCTTGCGTGTTCATTGAGTAATGACAGGAGAAAGCGGCAGTTGCGTGCAGTCGGGAGTAGCCCGGAAGAAGCACGAAAAGTAAGTGTGATTTACGACGATCTGTTTGATGATCATTATTCAACCCACCGACATTTGGTCCATCGCGAGATGATCCAGTCTGACGCATATGTTCTCTGTGGCGTGCATGGTGGACGGGATACACATGAATACAGTGCAAAAGATTCTCTGCTCTATTTTACCAAAACTCATCGTTTACCCCTCACACTCCCTGAAGCCCTATCGCTCTATGTCGCTCATCCGGACTTTCTCTGTGGTAAAAACGCGAATGTCGTCCTGTTGGGGGAAGAATGTGACGGGAAGTTTGTCACCCTGCGTTATGACGAAGGGAAAGCAACAATTCGCGTTGGGTTTATTTCCATTGATGAAGAACTTCGCGGATATCAATCCACTGGCTTGTTGTCCCACCAATTTCATGAGACACCGGCACCAGTGTCGTATGGAAAGCCTTCCGCAGGCATAGTAATCGTGCCCTAGTTTTCCACACAGCCGCCACCACTATGGCGGCTTTTTTCTACGAATTTTATGTTACAATTTCAGGATAATGCGTCTTAAACGACTGGAGATTTTTGGTTTTAAATCCTTTGGAAAAAAGGCTGTGTTGGATTTCAACTCGCAGATCACATCAGTTGTTGGTCCGAACGGGTCAGGCAAGTCTAATGTTGCCGAAGCGATCCGATTTGTACTGGGAGAGCAATCAATGAAGTCGATGCGCGGAAAGCGCGGTGAAGATCTCATTTTCAATGGCTCACAATCAACAAGTCGGGCCAATCGAGCAAATGTAACTATTGTGTTTGATAACACAAAGCGGGAGTTTTTGCTTGATTTTGACGAGGTTGCTATTGCACGCGAAGTTTATCGCGATGGCTCGAATCAATATTTTATTAACGGCTCTCAAGTGCGCCTCAAGGATGTGTTCGAGCTTTTGGCCGCTGTGCATATTGGCTCATCGGGACATCACATGATATCTCAAGGAGAAGCCGATCGTATTTTAAATGCAAACCCAAAGGAGCGGCGCGAAATGCTTGAAGATGCGCTGGGCCTCAAGATATACCAGTACAAACGCGCAGAGAGCGAACGTCGGCTCGAAAAGACCGAGGAGAACATGAAAGATGCCGAAGCATTGCGACGCGAAATCGCCCCACATCTGCGCTTCCTGAAAAAACAGGTTGAGAAGATCAATGAAGGCAAGGAGCTCCGCGAGCGACTCATCGGTTCATATCGTGAATATCTTAAGCGCGAGGAAATTTATCTTGAGCATAAAAAGAATGATATTGTCGGACGCAAGTCAGGTCCCGTAGGTGAACTTTCTGATTTGAATATTAAAATTGAGCATGCCCGAGATGTGCTTACTGCCGAAAGCGCGAGTGACGAAAAGAGTCGACGGCTTCTTGATGTAGAAAAGCAGTTGCGTGAGGCAAGGGCACGCCATGATGAGCTTTCGCGTACCGCAGGAAGAATAGATGGAATGATCGAGTTCGAAGAAAAGCAACTGCGCAAAAAACAGGAATTACTTGAACACAAAGAAGATGTACCCATACGCCTCGGCGACGTCGAAATGGTACACTCCGATGCTGACGAAGAACTTGCTCGAGGCGAGGAGTCGGACGATATGGGCCATGTAAAGTGGCGTATTGGGAATGCCCGCGGCAAGCTTCGTGCATTTGTGACGGCGCATAAGGAGGCAGCAGGGCATAAGTCTCTTACGCCTGAAGATTATCAGGAGCTCAATGATCTGAAAAACAGGAAATCTGGTTCAGATGAGGCACTACGCGCCATGCTTGCCGAATCACGGGAGATGGAGGCACAATATCAGGCTGTGAAAAATGAAATAGACACCGAGAAGGAGCGTTCGCGTGATACTGAACGCGCACTCTTCGAGATGATGAGTCGTCGTGGCGAACTCCAAAGCATGCTCGATCGTATCCGAAACGAAGAGGATAATGTTGCTCGCGAAGCAAGACGACTTGAGGAAGAGCTAAATGAAGCCGGAATATTGCTCGGTCGCGCCGTGCTTGATTATTCAAGTATCGTTCTCGAGCTTCCGGAGGTACTCGGTGAATCCCGTGATGCACAAGAAACCCGTCGTAGGGAAATTGAGCGTGGCAAGATTCGATTAGAGGACATTGGCGCTGCGGGTGGAGATGATGTCGAAAAGGAATATAAAGAAACAATCGAGCGTGATCTCTATTTAGAAAAGGAAATTACCGATCTCGTCGCAACACAACAGTCTTTATATCAACTCATTTCCGAATTAAACGAAAAACTTGATACGGAATTCAAAGAAGGTGTCAAAAAGATCAACAAACAATTTGGTGATTTCTTCCGACTTATGTTTGGCGGAGGTGTAGCCGAATTGTTTATTGTAAAGATTGAGAAGCGGAAGCGTCGTGATACCGAAATTGATTTGAGTGACATACCCGGTGGTGCACTCGACGAAGAAGCGCAGTCCGAGGAAGAAGAAGAGGGAATTGATATCGCGGTGTCACTCCCTCACAAAAAAATAAAAGGACTCCAGATGCTTTCAGGAGGTGAGCGTGCACTCACGTCTATTGCCCTCCTTTTCGCTATCTCTCAAGTAAACCCGCCCCCCTTTATGGTGCTCGATGAAACCGATGCTGCACTCGACGAGGCCAATAGTAGGAAGTACGGCGACATGATCGAAAATCTCGCCAAGCTCTCACAACTTATGGTCATCACTCACAACCGCGAAACAATGAGCCGGGCGGGAGTGCTCTATGGCATCACGATGGGCACCGATGCTATCTCTAAGGTGCTCTCCATCTCCTTCGAAGACGCTCAGGCAGTTGCAAAGTAATTATTTGGGTGTCCCAACACAGACATTAGATCATCGGTCTAACAAAACGTATAGTCCATAGGTTTTGTTGGGGTGTACGCCGAATGACTGTAAAAGATAATCTCTCCTTTTTCCGCTATGGTGTTAGACAGAATGTGTGGAAAAAGTTATAACAAAAATCCGTTATGGATGAAACATGGAACAGATTTTAAATATTCATACGCAGGCACAAAGCCAGCCTAAAAAGAAGGTATTTGTCGGGCTCTCCGGAGGAGTAGATTCTTCTGTTTCTGCCGCTCTACTTCAACAAGAGGGCTATGAGGTCATCGGAGTCTTTATTAAGGTCTGGCAGGCGGATTTTTTGCCGTGTACGTGGCGCGAAGAGAAGCGTGAGGCAATGCGGGCTGCGGCACATCTTGGTATCCCGTTTCTCACGCTTGATCTTGAAAAGGAATACAAGGAAGGCGTTGTTGACTATATGATCAGTGAATACGAAATGGGGAGAGTCCCTAATCCAGATGTCATGTGTAATAAGCACGTGAAGTTTGGCGCCTTTCTTGAATTCGCAAAAAAAAATGGAGCACATTTTATTGCTACAGGGCACTATGCGCGAGTCGACAAGAGTACGAATGAATTGCGGCTACGTACAGGTGTCGACAATGAAAAAGATCAGTCGTATTTTCTTTGGACTTTGACACAAGAGCAATTAGCTCACACGCTTTTTCCGGTGGGGCAGATGGTAAAGAGTGAGGTACGTACACTTGCGCACAAATTTGGATTACCGAATGCGGAGAAAAAAGACAGTCAAGGTTTATGTTTTATGGGTCCGGTTGACATGGCAGAATTCCTCAAACATTACCTAAAAACTGAGAAAGGTGAGGTTCTGAGCGAAGATGGACTACTCATCGGGCAACACGAGGGCGCACTACTCTATACCATCGGACAGCGACATGGATTTACGACTTCGAAGACTGTTGTGGATGAAGCACCATATTTTGTGATTGCAAAAGATATCAAAAAAAATACACTAGTTGTCGCTCATCGCAAACTCGGAGAGGCACAAAGTGCTCATTTGAAAATTGCGGTTTCTTCATACAGCTTTATTTCTCCACAATTTCAAATTTCAGATAGGAATGTTATCACGGCGAGGATTCGTTATCGAGGCGCTCTCTATCCCGTAATTCTTACCGAAGACAAAAATGCCGGCAGACTAACTGTGGATTTTAAGGAAGAGGTAGAGGGAATCTCAGCCGGTCAGTCCATTGTTTTTTACGATGGTGACGAATGTCTTGGCGGGGGAGTCATAGATAATATATAATTAGTACTATGATTAAAGCATACAAAGATTACATCATTATTTTTGTATTAATCGCGGTTGCAGCGTTGGTTTATTTTTTATTACCAGAACCCGCACCGCAAGTTGACGACCAAACTAAAGACAGAGAAGATATTACAACTAACGCACTCTCTCAAATGCAAAAACAAGAAGCACAACTCAGCATAAGAGTAATTACCGAAGGCACAGGAAAAGCAGCGCAAAACGGAGAGCGTATCAGTGTTGCATATACTGGCAAACTAACCGATGGGACAATATTTGACTCAAGTATTCCTCGCGGTGAGCCATTTAAACTTACTTTGGGAAAAGGTGAGGTTATCCCGGGCTGGGAAATCGGACTCTTGGGCATGAAGGTGGGAGAAAAAAGAGAGCTTACTATTCCTTCTCAATTGGCTTACGGCGAAGCGGGTTTTCCGGGGGTAATTCCCGGGGGCGCCACTCTGATATTTGACGTCGAACTACTCGCCATTGAATAGCACTTTATGATTAAATATGTAATTTTTGGAGTCGTAATTTTTTCTACTCTTGGGCTGTGGTTTATTTTTGGTCAGCTTGAAAATAACGTGGGCGCACCTTTGTCGCTCGGAATGCAGGGCACAAGTACGGTGGTAGTTACTCATTCCTATGATTCAGGAATACATCGCTTTACTGGGGACATCAAATTGGCACATTCTTGCTACGATCTTCGGCTGAACGAAAACGGCGGCGACCCATATGATCGATCCAAATTTGCTATCATCCTTAACAGCAGCGACCGCATGCTCGAACAACGTCTTTGTGCAAAAATAGCGACACGGTATCCATTTCAGCTTGTCGTAGACGGTCCAGAGGACATGAAAGTTACTCTTACATTAAATGGCGTAGAGATGCCTATTGAAATTAAAGAAACTCAGTGGGTAGAATTACGGGGAAACATTACCACGAATCCGAAAAATATTTTACAAAAATGAGTGGAGAGGCAATAACCATTACCAAAGCAAGCGGAGAGCGTGAATTATGGGACGAGGAGAAACTCAGGCGCTCTCTTCGAGCGGCGCGTGCAACTGAGGCAATGGCGGAGGAAATTATTCGCCACGTCGAAAAGGACCTGCGGGACGGTATCAGTACGCATGCAATTTATACCCATGCGTTTCAACTTCTCAAGGATCACAGTCGTCCTGTTGCGGCACAATACAGTCTAAAAAAGGCCATCATGCAACTGGGGCCCTCGGGATTTCCATTTGA
This sequence comes from bacterium, assembly GCA_043736515.1. Lineage (GTDB taxonomy): Bacteria > Patescibacteriota > Minisyncoccia > Phycocordibacterales > UBA6899 > MHLP01. The sequence goes on along the minus strand of JAYTCK010000020.1, from coordinate 3,481 downwards.
AAAATTTATTGCCGAGATATTAAAAGCGCAGGGTTTTCGTACGCAAGTGGGGGTCATCGTGCAAGGAAAATGCGTTGAACACGAAGTTGATGTTGTTGCTGAGAAAAGCGGAGAACGTATTTTGGTTGAGGCGAAGTATCATAATTCCTCCGAAATAAAATCAGACGTAAAGGTGGCGTTGTATGTACATGCACGATTTCAGGATATTCAAAAACGCCTTGAAGAAAGTGCTGCGGGTATCAACGTCTTCACTCGCGCCTGGCTTATTACCAACACCAGCTTTACGTCACAAGCCATTCAATACGCAGCATGTGCTGATCTCGCCCTCACCGGATGGAATTATCCAAAAGGACGTACGCTTCAGGATATTATCCAGGAAACACAAACTCACCCCATCACCAGCTTGACGACACTCTCAACTAATCAAAAAACCGCCTTGCTACAATCAGGTGTTGTGCTTTGCAATGATATTTTGGATAATCCAGAGCCGCTCTTTGCCATAGGGATGGGCAAATCTCACATTTCCACAGTCATTGAAGAAGGCAGGCAGCTGTGCCCAGTAAACAAATATTCCCCTCTCAACCTCATTTCACAGGATATAAGTAAGGATGTATAATCTTTAACATGGATATGTTTGCCGTATCGGATTGGGAACTCATCGCACGCCTTTCGTTTGCGGTATTGATGGGCCTACTTGTCGGAGCAGAACGTTCGCGCGTCGGTAAACGTGCGGGGATGCGCACCTACGCACTCGTGTCTCTTGGTGCGGCCCTTTTTGTTATCATAGCGGGAGTTGTTTCATCTAATTACGCGGAAACTTTTGTTTTTGACCCGTTGCGTGTCGCATCTCAGGTTGTTGTCGGTATTGGATTTTTGGGTGCTGGGGTCATCTATGTACAACGTCAACTCTTAACAGGGCTCACTACCGCAGCTGGCCTTTGGGTTGTTGCCGGTATCGGTGTTGCATGCGGTTACGGCCTTTATGCGATTGCATCTTTTGTTACATTCATTGTCTTGTTTATCTTTGAGGTACTGTGGTATGTCGAAGAGCGTTTCGTCCGTACTGCGCGTACTGATCTTGAAGAAGGTTTTATAGAAAGCGCACGGAGGCCTCGCCAGCATCACGAAGATGAAGAGTCTTAAAATTATATGACCAAGACAAAGAAAAAAAAGGTTCGCATAGCGGTTATCGCGGTAGCCGGCAGCGGTACGCGTTTTTTACCCGCCACAAAAGCCCAACCCAAAGAGATGCTCCCGATCGTGGACAAGCCCATTGTGCAGTATGTTGTAGAAGAAATGGTCGCATCAGGAATTGAAGACATCATCCTTGTAACAAAATGGGATAAAAAAACCCTCGAAGATCATTTTGATCGCTCAATTGAACTTGAACATTCGCTTGAGGCAGCAGGGAAGCTGAAGCTACTCCATGACATTCAGCGCATCTCATCAATGGCTAATTTCATTTATGTAAGGCAGAAAGGTCCTTATGGGAATGGTACCCCAATACTTTCTGCAGCAAATTTGCTTCGTGATGAACCGTTCGTATTTGCATGGGGTGATGATTTGGTGCTTTCCAAAACTCCATTTACAAAAAAACTTATTGAAAACTATGAGCAGAACGGCTCTCCGGTTATTGGAGTACAAAAAGTCCCCAAGCATTTGGTTGATCGCTACGGCATCGTCAAACTAAAGCCTCGTACGAGAGAAATGGAGTTTGTTGTTGAAAAGCCATCAGTTGAGAAAGCACCGTCACAGCTTGCACAATTTGGACGCATGGTGCTCACGCCTGAAATAGTTTCGATACTCAAAAATACAAAGCTTGGAAAGGGCGGTGAGCTTTGGGTAACTGATGCTATTAGTGAATATGTCCACCAGGGAGGCCGATTTATGGTGGAGGAAGTTATGGACGGGAAGTGGCTCACCACTGGGGATCCTCTTAATTACCTCAAGGCTACAGTTGATTATGCACTCCTGCGCGAGGATATTGGTGGAGAGTTCCGGGCCTATCTCAAAAGCCTAGCACTCTAGCCTATTATGACGGACATTTTTATTTTTACCGTACTCATCTTTTTTTCCGCATTGTTTTCAGCGGCCGAGACATCGCTTTTTAGTATTCGCGAAAGCCAAGTGCGTCTCATGGTCCGGCAAAAAAAACGGAATGCGCACATTGTTGCAAACCTGAAGTCAGATCCTCAGCGTCTTCTCGTCACCATCTTGATGGGCAATAATATCGTTAATCTCAGTATTGCATCACTCGCGACGGTGCTTGCAATTGGATATTTTGATTCGTTTAGTGCGGGTATAGCAACCGGGGTCTCAACGGTAGCCATACTCCTTTTGGGAGAAATTTTTCCAAAGACTATTGCATTTACGTACATGGAGCGGGTGACACAATTTACGTCGCCGGTCATATACTTTTTTTATATTTTGCTTTATCCAGTTTCCACCCTTTTTGTCTGGCTCGAGCAGTGGTTCAAACGACATACGCGCATGCATACACCCAACATCATTTCTGAGGAAGAAATTCGTATTATGGCAGAGCTTGGACTTGAGCACGGGCAGATCAACCATTACGAACATGAAATGATTGAGAATATTTTTGATTTTGACGACATTATCGTCAAAGAGGTAATGACACCGAAAAACGAAATGGAAACATTGAGCGGTGATGTCCCCATAGAGCAAATAGCTTACTTTGTTTCTCAGTCAGGTTTTTCACGTTTTCCTGTGTACGATGGCAATCCGGAGGCATATGTTGGCTATGTGCATACCAATGATGTTATGCGCGCGCTCAATTCAGATAATCGCGAAGCGCTTACTATTAAATTTGCGTCACCCTTAACTCGGGTTGATGAAACTAAGAATATCGAAGAAGTATTTCGGCTCATGACAAAAGAGCGTTCCCATATGTATCTTGTTCATAAAAAAGGTGATCCCGAAGATATTGTGGGTATCGTAACCATGGAAGATATTCTTGAAGAAATTATGGGAGAAATAGAAGATGAGGGTGACCGTCGCGACAGTGAGCGTCGAAGGAAGAAAAAATGATGCATCCATGTTCCCGATTGTTCAGGAAACAAGTATACTGACATTAGTATGACGATGACCGAACTATGTGTTCGTGCCTAAGTTATTAGTGGGCAACTATCAATGAACCGGGTAGTGAAATTTCGCATCGTTGCGTTTGTCAAAAAACATGAACATCTATATTCAATTATCAGCAATAAACATATTTCGTATTGTTCGCGCTCGCAACAAGGCAATGCGAAATTCTACTACCCGGTGAAACAATTTTTAGGAAAATTTTTGAAACCGTTTCTCGTGATCTATGTATTCACGCTTTCTTATCTGTGGTGGAAACCATTTCCCGAGTTTATTGCTGTGACTCCGGTAACATACGCCGTTCCTGACAGTGGTGTGCATTTTTTGGCGGACTACACCTATATTGGCAAAGATGGGCTAAGGGTAAGCGAACAACATA
>JAYTCK010000019.1:0-10835 GCA_043736515.1 bacterium | reverse complement strand
CACCTGTGCCCTGTGCGCCACCTCCACTTCTGCGATATCCTGCAAGTTGCCGATTCACATAGAGTCGAAGCAGGAAATACACAACAATGATGAACCCGAGCAGTCCGCCGAGAATTGGCATAATGAAATTCATGGGAAGTATCCAAAATTGGAGTACTCGCGAAATGGTCTGATTGCCCTGCGGGCCCTCTACGGAAAGTGCGACGACTGCTTCAAACCGTCCGATATGCATATCTTCAGGAGCCCATGCTGCCTTAAACTCTCGTGATTTTTTAGGAAAAATACCAAACACATCTTCATTGACGGGAATAGAGGCAACTTTTTTGCCAAACATGTTCGTGATGTCGATGAGTCCACGTGGACGTGAGAGGATGTTGCCTAAATTTTCTACATTAATAGCGAAGTTTGCTCCGGGTGCTCCGTATACGGACTTTTCAGAAAAAAACTCACGGATACGTGTATCTTGGATGACCTCTCCAGAAATCTGGAAATGGATGATAGCTCCCACATCAAGTGCGATCGCTGATCCGAGTTTCACGTCATCTGATGGTTTCGAGGATAGGAAAAGTCCTGCCATGTGCGACCCGGGGCTTGCATCTGCTGGAATAGCGACCTTGAAGTGGAGCATACTTGATTCCCCCGGCATGAGGCGCAGTTGCGATTCCTTGTATGTTATCCACGATGCAAGTTCATACTGAAACTCACCCTCAGTGCTCGAGTATATAGGGTGCTGCTTTTCGTCAATATTAATAATATTGCGTGCAACAGGATAAAGCAGCGCATCGTCAGTCCCGAGGTTCTGAATATTCATGACGAAATCGTAACTAGATCCTGGCTCGAGCTTCTCCTCAATTAGCGTTGGGGAGATTTTGAAACTCACTCGCTCCTGGGCAAAAACAGACGAAGGTGTCAAAAGAACGATTGCCACAAGAACAAAGAGCACATGTACTAAATTTTTAAAGCGTGCCATAAAAATGTAATTCTTCCGCAACAGCGGGAATTTATTATTAGTGATAAATAGTCTATAAGATCAAAAAGAATCAGTGTTGGGGTACTACGCCCTAAACCCCTCTGCAAAACATTCTTTCCATTATAAATGGAGACTTCACGATTGACCAGCTATTTGCCCACACTTCCCCTTAACCCCAAAAAACAAGCACCCCGAGCGAGGTGCTTGTTCCTAGTTTTCCCAATTCTATAAGTTTGAACGGGTGCCAATTACCAAGGAGGCATCCTGGGTGGGCATCATCTGAATGATGCGAGCATCCCAAAGCTGATGCATCCAACACGAAGCTCAAACTTTCACTTTCGGGATGGGATTGGGGTGTGGCGCCCGGGCAGTTTCGGAGCAGGTGGGTGAGCGACCAATTTTTCTTAGCGGTATTACGCTTAGAAATAATGGAAGTGACCTTGTGTCATGATACGTCCGCCAGACTCACCGAGGATACTGTGCCAGAAGTGCGCCAAATTTGGAAGTTTTAGAACGTTGGGGTACAGACGTAGGTAAGGGTGTTGGTATAGTCCGTCGCAGCTTCCTGGAGTGGTCCGACTTGAAGGGCATAAGCAACTTTGGTCATACCAATATTCTGTGTGGTGCCGTCCGATGAAGTTGCGTGAGTGAAGACAACACGAGTGGTGGTGGCAAAGTTACCCACCCAAAGGTTCGAGCCGAATGCCCCGCCCGTGAGATCAGCGTCGTCACTCATTAAGCCGTAATGACCCCAAGTGTTTTCATCGGTAAGAGTGTTGTATGGTGCCTGCCATGAACTGGGAGTTCCCGTACCATTGTTTGCGAGGAAGACATCAATATCTGCACCACTGTTTGAGGTGAGGTTTGCATTTTGTATCACCGTAACCTGGAAGCCATTTTTCGCATTAGTCGTCACACGAAGGTCTTGTGCGGCGATTTTGGGGATTCCGGGAGTCGTGGTACCGAAGGTGATTGTCGTTGCGGTTGACGTTGCGTTCGTCGTAGTGCCGTTTACAACTGTTCCCACGGCGACTGAGTTGATCGTGAAGGTGAGCGAGGTGTCGACAACTGCGGTAACGGTCACAGCGCTGATGATGGCGACACGAGTGTCAGCGAAGTCTGATGCCCCGTTGAAGATGCGGACCACGTAGGAGCCAGCACCACTGGGGTTGGTGATTTTGCTGCCACCGACGTTTACGGTCTTAGCGCCGGATCCGACAGTTGCCCCGGAACACAGTTGAAAAGTTATCGTATCGGATGTGGTTGCATAGAGAAATACATTATCCGCAGCCGCACAAGCTCCAATATTTGCAACAAGCGTCATTCCACTCACCGTCAGGTCACTCGTCCCGAGCTGCCCAAAGGTAAATGTGAGCCCCGAAGGATCATACTGAATAGTTGTAGTCGCAGGAAACGTAATAGCATTCGGTGCAGTCCATGCAATATAATGATTCGTCGCGGCCGACGGCGCAGAACTTGAGGCCGTATCGCTCACGAATGTGAGCTGCGCTGCAGACGCAGTCGAGAAGAGTGCGGAAAAACCGACGGTCGAGGCCAGGATTCCCACAATGAGTGCAGCTGCTAATTGTTTCGCACGTGAGAGAGACTTAAAAGAACTGAGATAGTTCATATGAACTGAAATAAACGAATAATGATGTGAGTAAAATAAAGGTCAAGATAAAAAACCTTCTGCGGATCATCCTTGTCGTGGGAACAAGCATGTTCAGAAAGTGGGAAATTCACATTATTATGCGCTTCTTTCAAACAATATGGGTTTGTGAACTCTCTCCCCTATCGGGCGTTCACCTGGGGTTAATTATACCTTAGGTCGGGGGTGGGCGGGGTGGGGTGGAGCAAGAAAGCTGTGGATAACTTACGCTCGGCCAGCAAATCTTTTCGAAGCACATTCACCCGCTCCAGCGGCGGGTGAAACCGTCCTCGGCGCGAACCTGTCAAGTAAAAATGCACTATGACAGGTCCAAGCTTCGCGCCTGCGGAGACTCCGAAAAGATTCTGGCCTCGCTTCTAGGAGTTGCGTTGGGGTTTTGTAGTAAATGCCATGCCCAATGTCTTTCAAAAGTAGAACCCTCGCTTTTAGGATAATGCATAATACTGCGGAGTTTCTGAAAAGATTCTGGCCTCGCTCTGAGGAGCTGCGGTAGATGTTTGTGCTCAAAAGCCTCCATCTTCTGGGCAAACTGGGTGCTGTGATGAGTATACCTCGAACCTGTTTTTGTTTACTGAGATCCACAAAACAAGATCCTACTACCGGCGCTGCCGCCTTGCCGCGTTTTTGTAGACAATTGAGCGATGAAGGATGGCGAGTACATAAACGGTGTGGCGCTCAATCCGAAAAATAATTCGATAGTCACCAACACGAAGTTTTCGATACCCTCGAAGCGATTGGCGGAGCGGTTTGCCAAAGTCTTCGGGCGCAACTGTAAGTTTTTCCTCTATGGCAGATCGAACGCCATCCTTCCACGTAGCAGAAAGAGCGGGTATGTCATCTTCTGCAACCCTTGGATGATAGAGAATGGTAAATATTATCGCCATGCTTTCTTGTGGGAAACAAACTTTGCTCCACCTTCTTCACGCATGCTCCCGACTGCATCGAAGACACGATCTTCCTCAATTTCAAGCGCCTGACGAAGCAGTTCCGCCGCTTTTGTGGCGTGAGGTACCTGGTCGCGTTTTGCTAACGCAATAAGTGCTCGTTCAACATCACTACTGATACTCACATTGATCCGTGTTTTCATTGTGGACATAATATCAGTAGTGTATCAAAAGTGTGCCAGCTGTCAATTGAGCAGAAAATATACCCTACTCAAGCCTCAGAATCCCCCGTGTTGAAACTTACCACCTCAAAGAAGTTGGCCACCCTATTTTGTCATCCCAGAATTTTTGGCTTTGCAAAAATATCTGGGATCCAGGTTTCAGTGATTAAATTTTGAGCAAGAAAAAATGAGCTCGCTTGTGCTCATTTTTTCCGAACAGATAATTCTTTTTTATACTACACTTTACTGCAGGTCTTCCAAAAGCGCATTCGCCAACACAAGCAGTTCATCTCCTTCTGCTTGCCCGATGACCCCTGCAGCCATGTCGTTTTCAACTTTGTCGATGAATGCGAGAATCTGATTGCGTGCGGCCGCAATCTTCCCTTCCTCAATAAACTTTGCGACCTTTTTAAGGTTTGCGAGATATGAGTTCTCAATATTCATGGGAAAGTTGTAGTCGACAACAATATCAACCACAGCTTCTGCTTGCTCAGTCGGTGTCGGATTATCCCCTATGGTGAGCGGCACTTCGAGCAAAGTGGCGAGATTAGGCACACCATTATCTGTCGCAACAAATACTGCGACATATGCACCTGCTTGCGCAAGCGTAGGTGTCCACGAAAAGACCCCTGTGCTCATATTGAACGACGCACCTGCTGGTGTCCCGCTCGCAATCAACACCACAGCATCTCCGTCAGGGTCAGTTGCAGAAACCACAAATGAGATTGTCTCACCTTCAAGTGCCGCCTGTGTGCCCACTCCCGCAAATACGGGAGGGCGATTCACGTTGCCAACAGAAATCATAATCAATTCAGTATCAAGCTCCATTGGCGTTCCGTTATCCGTTACCGTAAATTCAATATCCGCATAGTTGCCTTCCTGATTGAAGCTTGGTGTCCAAGAAAAAAGTCCTGTGCTTGTGTTGAATGCTGCACCCAGTGGAAGATTGCTTGCACTATACGTAAGCACATCATTGTCCACATCGGTAGCATTCACGGCAAACTCAATCAACTCGCCCTCGTTTACTGTTCTGTTGCCAATGGGGTCGAGCATCGGGGTGTGGTTTGTGGGAGGGACAAATGCCGAGGTGCCAATAAGCTGGAAGTAAATGTCATTAATATTATTACACAATACAATACATTCACCCCATGGATATACTTCACTAAGTGCGCCATCAACAATAGCAGCGCCGTTTCCACTGACGATCACCGACAATATTAGCTCCTGCCCACTAATGCAGGGGATAGGATTTTGAAAGTGAAAACTGGGACTGTCATGCAAGGCGCGACCATTTATTGGCTGCGAGAGTATATACGGATCAGAAGCATGACCATTTTCGTCTGATAAAACTACATTTCCGGATGAGAAAGTGTACCAATAACCCGTTAAAATAATCTCTGCAATATTACCCTCAATTACCGAGCAGTTAATTCGCTGCTTCACTGGGTTATTGACGCTGGCTACCGCATAGCTGGGGCCATATATAGCATCATTTGCGACATCCTGAATTCCGAGCACATGCATATCAGTTGATGAGGGAATCACGATTTTAAAATAACTTTCTTCATTACTCCACATACCCTTATTTCCATCCTGATCCCAGAACCTGATGCGCCAGAAATATGAGCGGCCGTCCTGTGGAAATGTCGGCCCGAGGATTTGCGGCGTGCGCACACCAACGGGAGTGGGACTTGAAAGCGTCTGCAACCCTGAATCAAAGTACGGAACAGCCAAATTCCCCGAAGAAGTAGAAACTTGCAATTCATAGGCAATGACTGCCGTGGTGGACGTCGGCGAAGTAAATATCGCCGAAAAAGCGGGTGCACCAGCGGACACATAGGGGTTGTTGACTTGTGAATCAACCTCCAAATTAGTCGGTTCAAGAATCAGGTTCACCACTTCGACTATCACTGTTCGTGTCACTTCAGGAGCAGAAACACCGCTCGAATCAGCAACGTTATATGTCACAGAATAAGTACCCGGAACATGTGTATCTACAATATCCCCTCCAACAACGATAGATGAAGTAATATTTCCGTCCTCGGGATCCATTGCTGTAGCATAAGGTTCTACATACACATCGCCCTCCTCAAGTATTAGCGAGCTTGGGCCCAGAAGCGTGATGACTGGTGGTTTTGGATTAATAATAAAGTACCAATCTCGAATCGCGCACGAAAATCCGCAATCAAAATTCGCATCGCGATATGCACTTGAAAAGTCACTTCCATGCAATTTTGCACGTCCCAAGTAAGAGGTTTCCCCATCCTTGATAGACATCACTACAGAACTTTGACCTGCACAAAGATTTGCGCCATTTACGGGCGGCGAAAACATAAAAACATAATCATGTTGTCCCCCGTCTGTATCGGTGACATGCAGAATTTCGCTTGTTTGATTGATCGCACCCTGAAATTCGAGGGTGTAGTTGGAATAAGGATTAAAAGATGGAGACACAGGCTGATGCGATAAAGAAACAACGACACGCTCAATATCTCCGACAATATCGTCGCAAGAAAGTCGTTGGTATTTTGGACTATTATTATAAGTTACAAGTTCCCCATCTGCGGTATTTTTAATCAGTTGTTCAATACGAAAAAAGGCATGAGCCTGGGGAACGAAAACTATTTGTGTAATAAACAACACACCGATGGCGAGCAGAAGTGATTTACCTCTCATGTTTCATAAAAATAAAAAATAATGCAATCAGTATAATCTCGCGTTAAAAACAACGCAAATATACAAAAAAACAAACACCCCGAGTGAGGTGCTTGTTCCTAGTTTTCCCAAACTATGTTTCGTTAGAAAGTGGGGGTACACACATACGTTAACGTATTTGTATAGTCCGTAGCAGCTTCCTGGAGTGGTCCAACTTGAAGCGCGTAAGCAACTTTGGCCATACCAATATTCTGTGTGGTGCCGTCCGATGAGGTTGCGTGATGGAACACAACACGTGTCGTGGTGGCGAAGTTACCCACCCAAAGGTTCGAGCCGAATGCCCCGCCAGTGAGATCAGCGTCATCACTCATTAAGCCGTAGTGACCCCAGGTGTTTTCATCGGTAAGAGTGTTGTATGGTGCCTGCCATGAACTGGGAGTTCCCGTACCATTGTTTGCGAGGAAGACATCAATATCTGCACCGCTGTTTGAGGTAAGGTTTTGACTTTGAATCACCGTGACCTGGAAACCATTCTTTGCGTTGGTGGTCACACGAAGATCTTGCGCAGCGATCTTGGGGATTCCGGGAGTTGTTGTACCGAAGGTGATCGTCGTCGCGGTTGACGTTGCGTTCGTCGTAGTGCCGTTTACGACTGTTCCCACGGCGACTGAGTTGATCGTGAAGGTGAGCGAGGTGTCGACTACCGCAGTGACCGTGACTGCGCTGATGATGGCGACACGAGTGTCAGCGAAGTCTGATGCACCATTATAGATGCGGACCACGTAGGAGCCTGCGGCTGCTGGGTTAGTGATTTTGCTGCCACCTACGTTTACGGTCTTAGCGCCGGATCCGACAGTTGCACCGGAACATAGTTGAAAAGTTATCGTATCGGATGTGGTCGCATAGAGGTAGACTCCATCTCCACCTGCACATGCGCCAACATTCGCCATAAGCGTCATTCCACTCACCGTCAGGTCACTCGTCCCGAGCTGCCCAAAGGTAAATGTGAGCCCCGAAGGATCGTACTGAATAGATGTAGTTGCTGGGTAAGTAATCGCATTGGGAGCAGTCCATCGGATGTAGTGATTCGTCGCAACAGATGGTGCTGAACTTGAGGCAGTATCACTCACGAAGGTGAGCTGCGCTGCTGAGGCTGTACTAAAAAGCATGGGGAGACCGACTGCCCATGCCAAAGTTGCAACAATAAGCGCAAGGGCTAATTGTTTCGCACGTGAGAGAGACTTAAAAGAACTGAGATAGTTCATATGAACATAAATAAAACTAATAATTTGGGAAAACGATTGCTTTTAAAGGCCGCACAATATGCACATATTGCAACGGATTCATGCTACGTATTGAGCAAAAACCCTGTTACATGTACCTCATTACATTATACGCTGAGGTGTTGATAAATGGGGGGATAATATGTGGAAAGCTGTGGATAACTATACGTTCGGTACCTGCTTTTCTCAAACACGCATAAAACTCTGCTGAGTTTTTGCTATGCTCGGGCCGGCCGCCCTTGCGCAATGTTTGAGAAAACCAGTACATCACTCCTTTAGATGGCGTTCGAGTTTTGTGCGGACCAAGCCAATTGTCCTGCGTGAGGCCCATTAAAAGGATAACCTTCGCTTTTAAGAGCTGCGTTGGGTGTTATAAGCACGACTTGCCTGTGCAGTGTTTTTAAAAAAAGTACCCTCGCTTCTAGGAAAATACACCGGACCAGAGAGTCCCGAAAGGATTCTTGCTTCTGAGTTATTTTTTATTTTCTTGGATTTCTTTAACTTGGTAGGCGCGTTCGGATTGGAAGACTTCAACGAAGTACCAGCCGATTAATGCGGAGCCAAGGAGAAAAATGAGGAGGAATACAAAGAAAGCACGATAGTTTTTGACCCACTCTATATATAGAGGGATAACGGAAATAGTTTTTTGCTGTTTTTGTTGTGCGTGATTAGGCGCCTGCGTTTTGAGGTCGCGTACGCCAAGGACAAGCGGGCGAGACAATACTTCCAAAGTCACTGGGGGCATGTTTGATGTCTGTGTTTTTTGTGTAAGACTATTTGGGGTCTGTGGCAAAGCTTCGGGAATACCGAGACGTGAGCGCTCAAGCAGAAGTGCCTTGCGGATATACCGACGGAGTGACCACGACACGAACCAAAAGAATGTGATCAGGCTTCCGACAACAATCATGACCGGCACGATGGGTATAACCCAAAAATATGTTGCGCGAAAGGCAGTTTTTCGTCCGTCTTCACCGTATGCGAGTGTGGCAAGCGCTTTGTAGCGACCGAATTCAAAAATATTTGATTCACCGCTCCAGTCAAATGCAAACTTGCGTGTTGAGCGCGGGAGCACGTTTCCAAATGTATTCTGATCGTTAATCACAATTTTGCCTCGCTCTTTGCCCCACATGTTGGTAATAACTATTTCTCCTTGAGGGACAAGATGTACGTTGCCTTTATTTTCAAAACGAATCACAAAGGAGCCTGCTGCACGCTGCATAAAACTTTCTGTTGCATAAAAATCACGGATAATCCCCTCTTCAATGACATCGCCGGGTACGCGCATGAAAAAAAGCGACGTAATTGCTGAGCTGATACTCGTGCCTGTTCCCTTCACTTGGTCTCTTGGACTTGTCGCCACAAGAATCGCCGCATAATGTCCACCTGGATCTGCGTTGATAGGGACACGAATTGTGAAAGGGACTTCAGCGGTTTTTCCTCGCGCGATTATTATTGGTTCCTTGGAAATATCGATCCACCCCGACATGCGGTGGGTGTCGGTCGTATCGCCCACAGGGGCATGCTCGAGCACGGCATTGCCCGTTTCTCCATCAGGATGAAAATCGGTGACCGTAGTGGTAATGACAATGTCGTAAGGATTCGCATTCACCACGCGAAGCATGCTCCTCCACTCAGTGCCTGGGACTTGGGTCACCTGAAATATAGGTGGCACAAGCGTGAGTGTAAGACTGTTTGCATCGCTTGATGGTTGAGCGAAAGCAAAAGAAGGTGTGACCAGAAGCCCGAGCAAAAAAAACACAAAAAAACAGAATTTGGTCGCTCCAAGGTACGACCTTTCAAAGCCAAGGTCGGACCTTAGGCCGTCTTTTACGCCAGAGTATTTTGCTATTTTTTCCATCTTTCTATATTTCTACTTGCTATTTCTTTCTCTTCAAATCCACAATATGCTCGGGGTCAACTTGTGGTTTAGCGCGTTTTGCCAAATGTACTTTATGCTCAGCAAGCACAGCTTTTTTAGCAACTCTCGGTACAAGAAGCATTGGCTCAGAATTCTGCCTTGCGGGTAGGCGGGTCATGGGGCGCGGGATAACCACCTCCTGCATAAGTGAAGGCTGTACTCTTTCTGGTGTGCGTAGTGGTGTTTTGTGTAGAGGAGCATCATACATTTGTTCTTCCTCGTATTCGTCGTCCCTCGGGCGCACTATTCGGTCCTTTAAGCCTTGCCATCCGAAACTGTGTGCACGCGCGGGCGCAAATGCCCCAGTACGCTTCGATGCGGCATATGAATGAAGTGCAATTGCCACAATGGCGCAGACCATGGCGAGCATCGAAAACATGCTTATCATTTTTTTCCACGGAATTATCCAGAAGAACACAGTGTCTTGAATCGTGCCCCGATTGCCGTACTGTAAGTCGAGCATGGCCTTGTACCGACCAAAGTGTTCTCCTGCCGCCCATACACTCCCCAGCATTTCTTTAGCATTAGGATCAAGTCTCTTCCCTTCTTGGTTTGCATCGATAACAGCAACTTCCTCACCACGCCGATCGTAAATATGAATCTTGCCGTGCGGTACGAGTCCACGATTGCCTATGTTTGAGAGACGATACGAGAATGCGGCAGTATCGCCGGAAAAATAATTTTTCTCCGGAGCAAACATGTTGAGCTCAAGGCGCTCATTGATGTCGTCGAGTACTTCAATGTTGATAAGCACGTCATTTGTTGCATCGCTATTTGCCTCTGCTTCTCTACGGTTTGCCCCATGACTCAGATGAATTACCGCATGATAGATTCCGGGCTTTGCATTTAAATGTACCTGTACCATGATCGGGATTTCTCTGTGCTCCCCAGGCAAAAGATCAACAACACCCCGGGTTACCTCGATCCATTTTGCGAGTGACTCAGAAAGATCTTTGCCGAATGTTCCCGCCAAATCACTCTCGCCTGTTGCACCGAGGCTTGTGTCCACATCAGTAACCCATGGATAGATGCTCACAAGGTGGTTCGTTGTGTTGGTCACCGTCACTTTGTAATTGAGAATTTCGCGCTGTTTGCCTTTACCGTCGAGCACGACGGGGGTAACTGTAAAATCGGTAGTTGCAGCGAGTACGAATTGAGGTAAAGCAGAACACAAAAGAAGCGCGGCAAGAAACACCACTCGAATTTGCACGATGAGCAAAAGCTTCCTCATGAAG
>JAYTCK010000018.1:0-11686 GCA_043736515.1 bacterium | reverse complement strand
GAAAATATAGGGCGCAGCTAAGAGTAACACCACAAGTAAAGCTCCCGCAGAAAGCGCATATCCTGCGTAGCGCATTATGTCGATTTTTGTTATACGCTGTCGCTGTGACCACAGAAAATCGGAAACGATCGCTCCAATCGCAAGTATAAATGAAAGTTTCACAAGCATACCAAGTATACAAGCGCCGATGAGGAGTGCGGTCCATCGTCCTCGGACTACACCTATAGATCGTTTTGCTTTTTCATAACCAATAAGTGCGAGGAGAAAAAAGAACGGCAAAATCTCTCCATCGGTATCCACCATAAGTGAGGCAAGGATGGAAAAATAAGCCAGGCTCCACAGGAGGGCGGCGAGTACAGCCTCACGCTTGCCGTAGAGGTGACGCATGAGTATGTAGAGCAGCATAAGATTGAGCGTTCCAAAAAATAGCGGAACATATCGAAAATTTACCGTATAGCCAACAATGTGTCCGGCCGTTCTATAGATAAATTCGGAAAGTGGCGGATGGGGCACTGAGATCTCACCTACATACGTAGGACTTGTCATCATTGGCCATTTATACTCATCTTGATGAAGTGGTCGATCGACGCTGGGAATACGTAAAAAAATAAAAAATAGCACAAAAAACACAACAAGTGTTTTCTCATGAGTCCGTGCAAATTCAATAATTGTTTGTAGCATAAAATTAGTTATTCTTTTTAAGGACAAGTAATATGGAGACGCCAAAGGGAAAATTGAGGTGCTTAAGCAGGTGTCGCTCACAATTAAAAATAAAGTAACAAATCGAGTTGATAAGCCCATTGTTCAATTCAAAATCAGATCCCCTCGCCGCGCGGTTGAAAATCCACGAGACTGTGCGGACAAGGTAAACCAGAGGAAACAAAAAGGTGTTGAAATAACTGCGCTTCACGATCTCAAAATTGCCATCGGCGCGGAACAATTCAATAATGCGCCCCATGGTGTAGCGACGAAAATGGTGCGACACTTCATCTTGTTTTCCCCATAGGAACATGTAGGCAGGAACGGTAACAAAAAGATAGCCATCCTTTTTTACTACACGTTTAATTTCGGTGAGTACTTCCCTCTCATCACGCAGGTGCTCCAAGACATCCATCGCGAGCACACCGTCAAAATAATTATCCGTGAAAGGAAGTTTATTTGTACTTGGCATGACTGATAAGTTGAGTATCCCTTCTTTGGTGCCGAACTCAATCGCTTCCGTTGAGCTGTCTATGCCATACGCACCAACCCCCTCTTTTTGTAATTCACCAACAAGCATTCCTGAACCAGAGCCTACATCAAGAATTTTCTTTGAATTAAGAGGCCCCAAAAAACGCTTAAGCTGATCGTGCATGATCTTCCGCCGTACTCGCATGAGCCAATGCTTTTTCTCAACAATAAAATATGTTTTGTAAAAGTCGGTGTTCATACCTGCCAGTCAAAACGCTCAATATACTCCTTGAGACATACTTTCCAATCGCGCGTAAGATCGGGATTGAGCGCCTTTAATTTATTATTCACAAGTTTTTCCGAATATGGTCTTGGGGCGTGGTAGTCGACCTTAAAATAATCCGAAGCAACCTTAGTTAATTTTACCTTTTCATTGAGTACTAAGAGTTGCAGCAGATACTCAGCAACATCATACCGCGACGCAGCACCCTCACATGCCCCATGATAGACTCCATATTGCTCCGTATCAAGAAGATAATAAATACTCTTCGCTAGATCGTATGTGTAGCAAGGCGTCCCCAGTTTGTCGTCAACAACATGAAGTTCTTTTTTTCCTGCTTTGAGCTGTGCAATGATCTTGTTGATGAATTTCTTGTCTTTCTTTGGACCCCCACCCATCATCCACCCCGCTCGGATGACGATAGATTTTGGAAAACTTTTTGCGATGAGTTCGCCAAAGAATTTACTTTTGCCATAGATACTTAAAGGGTTTGGCTGGTCATCCTCATTATACAAATCCTTTTCTCCATCAAAGATACCCGCTGTGGAAATATACAGAAAAGGAATATCTCGCTTGAATGCCTGGTGTCCCAAAAAGAGGACTGATTCGGTATTGGTGCGGTAGGAATCCTCAAAATTTTTCTCACAGTATTCCATATCCGTAAGTGCGGCAAGGTGCACAATATAGTCGGGTTGAAATTGCTCGATAGTTGCAATGACGTCATTTTTTTTGCGAACATCAAGGAGCTTGAGCCAGTCTTCGTTGAGGTCAATATCCGTTGCAAGCACTGTGCATTTATCAGCAAATTGCTTATACACGCCTTCACCAAGCATGCCTCCGCAGCCTGTTATGAGTACTCTGCTTTTTGGTGTGATCATGAAGATATCCTACCCTAAAATGGCGCTAGAGCAAACCAAATCGCAATTTGATCATATCTTTCCAAGTGCTCCAAATGAGTGGCGGCTTCGTCCCTGAAGCGATCCCGCTCTTGCGCTCATAATGAACCACCGGAAATTGTTTAATAACAAATCCTTGTTTTTTTGCTTTCAGTACGAGCTCTGCGTCAATGAATGCTCCGCGCGGACTGCTTTTAATTTCAATTGCCTCAAGTACGTGTCTTTTGAATATTTTGACCGAGCAGTTGATGTCTCTGTAGTTAACAAAAAAAAGTACTTTGATGAGAGTGTTGTATATCCCGGACTGAAGTTTTCGATACGGTGAAACTGCTTTTTTGATTGCATAGCCCGCAATAACATCTGCTTCACCAAGCAACGAAAGATACGGGGTTGCATCAGCTACATCATATTGATTATCACCATCGGTATACATCACGTAGTCATATTGTGCGGTTTCAAATCCCTCTTTGAGGGTGGCGGTATATCCCATATTCTTCTCATGATGCACAACGCGAATGTTGGGAAATTTTGCCGCCAGCTCATCGGCAACAATAGCGGTTTTATCTGGACTTCCATCCTCAATGATAGTAATTTCAAACTTCTTGCTGTTTTTCGTCAGAAAATCAACAACGCCAGGAATAAGTTCTGGTAAATTTCCTGCATCGTTATAAGCAGGGCAGAAGAAGGATACCGAACTAAGTATGAAGGGTGTTTCAGAATGGAGGTTTTCTTTGGAAGAAGAAGGTGCTGCGACAAAAATTAAATGTTTGTATGCAAAAAAGTTTCCTACGGCGATAAACGCGGTGATAATAATTTGCGCTGCGAGGTAATGGAGCTCTGCATGATCAACGAGAAAATACATGGAAATCATGTTGATGACTAGCCCGAAAATTGCGAGCATGAGGTACATGCCAAGCTGTCGGTGAATCAGGTCGAGATCGTGATTGCTGAATGTCCAAAATTTTTGAAGAGTAAAACTTACTGCAAAGGCTGCGATAAATGCAAGTCCCGCCGAAAAAAGGTACCACACATGGAACACATCGGTGAGGAGATAAAGAAGGCCAAGATCTACAGTCGCCGCTGATCCTCCGGAAATGAGAAATTTGAGAATACGGGCATAACGATGGGCAAAAAGTTTCCTAATCATAATGTGATTTTCATTAGTACAAATATACCCACAAATCTCCATTTCGTCACCTTTAAAAAAATACCCCATACGCAAGTGTATGGGGCAATTGAAGCACGGTTCAGTTTCTGGGATCAAAGTACATTAAGTCCAGGTCTTTAACCTGAGGCGGCTTAGGGGTGGGCAAGGTAAACTCTATGTCCCCAACCTGCCAATCTGCAATTGTGGCCAAAATGTCCGTGATCTCTTGGTGCTTGGGATGAGCACGGAACTGTTGCAGATCCTCATTGCTGCGGAAAACGGCGATCTCGACAAGATGAACATTCTTCCGCAAGTCGAGATTGTGCTCAACCTTGAAAAGAAGGATCCCTGCCTTTTCCCCACCACAGTCCTCGCCGAGGGTTTGATATCGCTTGTAGACTTCTTCTCGCACCGCTTCCGGCTCATTGCTGTGAAACGAAATGAGTACAACGTGCCAAAGCACGTCCCGTCCTGAACCAAACATCATCACAATCTCCTTCGAAGTGTTGAGTGAAAATTCCGTTTTGAATTATCAACTATTTTTCTAAATCTGTCAACATCTTCACCATATACGTACCTTCGAGGTAATAACCGAGCTTGCGGTAATATTCGCGGACACCGATACCGGAGATAATGGCCATCTTTTCGTATCCACCCTCTTTTGCGATGCGCTCTGCCTCTCCCAAAAGTCTGCGACCAAATCCTACGTGCTGGCTTTGTGTCCCTCCTCCTCCCACTTTTGTGTGTCGTCCATACGTGTGGAGCTCGCGGATAAGCGCCGCCCCTTTTAAAACAGGGAGCACGGCATCCGCTCCATGGTTGTCCGGCAAACGCAAGCGTGTAAATGATGCCAGCTGTCTTTTTTCTGTGTTTTCAAAACTGAGAAACATTTCTGTGCCACTCGTGGTGCGATAGGTAATATTCTGAAGCGCAAAGTCATCGCCATCAACTTCGCTTTCACGAACTTCGCGGCAACGAATACAGCGGCATTGCCACCCGTTCGCCTTCATGTCATCGTCCATCACCTGCCTTAAATTCGATACGGTACTCCCCGCCATAATATAAGACGCGGGAATATCCCGATACACACGCAAAATGCGGACATACGGCGGGACAAGTTTCTTCTCACCCCTCATAACTTCGATCAGTGTGGGATCATCGTATGCCTGAAAGCCTCCTGCTTTCCACGTTTCATAAAGCTCACTGTGTTCCAGTACCATGCAGGGATAAATTTTGAGCATGTCGGGCTGAAAATCTTCACCTGAGAACAGGTCCGCAAACATCGAAATATCGCGCTCAGGGTTTGACCCGGGAAGGTTGGGCATCATGTGGTACACCATCTTGAAACCCGCATTACGAAGTTTCTCGGTTGCCGTCTTCACTCGTGACACTTTCATGTCGCGCTGGGTGAGTTTAAGAATATCATCATCGAGGTGCTGGACGCCGATCTCCACCTTGGTCACTCCAAAAGTGCGCAGGCGTTCTATTTCAAAATCAGTAATGTAGTCCGGGCGTGTTTCAATAGAAAGTCCGATCATGCGACACTTCGCACGTTCGTTCTCATCTTGGAGCTTGAGGAGATATTTGAGTCGATCTTCGTACGGCTCAGCACGTGAATCCTGATCTGTCCCGTAATCGTTACATGCACGATAACACCCTATCAAAAATTCTTCTTGATAGATGGGGTGATAAAAGCTCCAAGTTCCGCCTATCACGATCATCTCAATTTTATCGACAGGGTGCCCGTTCATTTCGAGTGCCTTCAGACGATTAATGATCTGCATGTAGGGATCAAAGTCGTTCATCAGCGCACGTGCTGCCGCGGGCTCCTTTGCGAGATAGCTTTTTGGCATTGAGACATCGGTCGGACAATAGGTGCACCGTCCTGGACATGCGAATGGTTTCGTGAGGAGCGACACCACAGCGACACCTGAGTTTGATTTAGTTTTCAACTTGCGGAGCACAAGTTCAACCTGGAAATCTTGAGTTTCCAAACCCTCAGCAACAAGTTCTTTGTAAAGCGCAAGAATCTCTGCTTTGGTCGGCATAGTAATGGTTTTGTTCACGCCATGAAGAACCCCATCTTTGGGATACTGCATTTTGTCTTGAACAGCACGAAGTCGCGGAGCAAACACCGGATCTTTTACGATCCGTTTCTTCAGCTTCTCAATGTCCTCTTCAGTTTTGACATTTGCGAATAACATTGGTTTCATTAGACTAACAGAATAGTTATGAAGAGTGAAGTAGCCGAGCAGATCCTCAAAAAAAGCAAGGAATCCTACGACAAAATGGCTGGGGAATTTTCTGCTTCACGGGGAAAATTTTGGGAGGAGTTGGCTTTTTTGGCTGAGCACGCAACTCCGAAAATGCGTGCCCTCGATATCGGGTGCGGAAACGGGAGATTTTTTCCTCTACTTTATGCACGGGGAGCCACATACACAGGCCTCGATAATTCAAAAGGGCTTCTGGGCGAAGCGCGCCGAAAGCATCTTGATGGAGTATTCATTGAAGGCGACGCGACCGCACTTCCCTTCCCCGGCGGAGCATTTGATATCGCATACTCCTTCGCGGTCATTCACCACATACCCAGTAATTCTTTCCGCAAAAAATTTGTAGCTGAAGCTGCGCGAGTACTTGCCCCAGGCGGCATGCTCATTGTCACAGCGTGGGACTTGTGGTCGCCCCGACACTTTCTCAAGTTTCTATTGAATGGGATTAAAAGTATTTTTGAATTGTCGCCGCTTGATGTCGGTGATGCGTGGCTCACGTTCGGCCGCGAAAAACAGCAACGATATCTCCACGCATTCACCGTTCGTGAACTCGAAGGGCTCCTCACGCAAAATGGTTTTACTATTGTGGGTACAGAAGTTATTGAAAGAAAAAGCGGCGAAAAAAACATCGTGACCATCGCCCGCAAGAAATAAATGGGTGAGTACTTTTCTTGCTAAAAATAATTATGTTAGATGTAACGGCCGTTACATCTAACATAATTTATGATACGATTAATTTTATGGGAAAAATTGAACAAGAAGCACAAGAAGTGCGCAGAAGGACCAATATACAAAAAATCGTGCTGAGGACCGTTGCAACAGCCGGGGTGCTGAGTATGGCGATGCTCGCTCCAAATGCACTCCAATTACTGTCGATCACTGAACGAGGTAGCAGGAAACGCCGTCGCATGAACCCGACTTATCTTATTGATTCAGCATTGAGCAAATTATGCTCACGTGGTCTTATCGCCGTTGATCTTGGTCACCGTGGAAAAATTGTTTGCCTGACAGCAGAAGGCAAGCATGCACTGGCAAAAATGGTGGCAAGATCCCCCGATGATCGAAAGCACAGAAAATGGGATAAACGCTGGCGGATGGTGATCTATGATATCAAAGAAAAAAGACGAGGAACTCGCATACTACTCCAGCGCACGCTCCGCACTTTCGGATTCTACCCTCTTCAGGCAAGCGTGTGGGTGTATCCATATGACTGTGAGGCATTACTGATCTTACTTAAAGCAGATTTCAAAATTGGCCAGGATGTACTCTACGGCGTGGTGGAAAAAGTTGAGGGAGACGAAAATATTAAGAAATACTTTGGATTAAAGTGAAATCCCGTGAGTAAATGACTGACTACTAATTATGTTAGATGTAACGGCCGTTACATCTAACATAATTAGTAAATCAATTATAAGCTGCGAGTAGCGAGTAAGCTATTGGACCAGTGCGAGAAAACGATTGAGTATTTCTTTTTTACCATAACGCTTCACCCATTCTCTTTCATCTTGAATAATTGCTTCGCGATGGGAACTTGGAAATAGGAGAAGTGTATTTACTCCATGGATAAATCCGGACACATCCCCTGCTTCGCTCACATAGGGAAGCAGCTTGGGTGGAGTAATCTCACGTACTCCTCCCACAGCCATTGCCGCGTACGGCACACCTGCTGCAAGTGCTTCGAGTAACACATGCGGACAACCTTCTTCTTCTGAAGGAAGGAGAAATACATCCGTGATGGAAAAATAGTTAATCACGCGTTGTTGAGGAATGGCGCCCAGCATGCGAACACGCTCTGTTAAGCCCAATTGTTCAAATTTTTGTTTGAGGGTGGCTTCTTCCGGTCCGTCCCCTGCAACCACCAATATTGCCTTCTTGCTCGCACCCGCAAGAATGCCCGGCAAGAGATGGGCTCCTTTGCGCTTTGAGAGTCGGTGGACAAAAAGCAGGACTGGCGCACCATTTGGAATATCGAGTTGACGTCTCACTTCATCCCTATCTATTGTGTGTAACTTTTCTTCGATCTCTTGTGAATCTATCCAGTTGGGAATAACAATAATTTTTGACGGAGAAATTCCATAATATGCTGCATAACCGCTTACAATAGCCTCGGCTCCTGTAACCAGTCGTCCAATCATTTTATAAACAAGGCGCTCAAATAGCTCGCGTGAGTAGGGACGCTGATAAAGCCATGGCATTCCCGCGTTCCAATAATACGTTGTTCCGCCCAGAGTGCGCGTGATGATCGAACTCCAAAACGCCGCACTAAATGAGTAATGTATATATTGCACGCGATACCCGCTCAAACGGGCTCGTAACAGTATCAATGCGATCTCAAAAAAACGAAGGAGTGGCGAACGAAAGCGCTGCAGGGTGCGCTTTGTCACCTTGCTCGTTTCCGGCAGCTCACCCTTCTCAATGACGAGAAAAATATCGGCCTCATCTGCGAGGGACTCGACAAATTCAGCAACGTACTGAAAGTGCGTCGCCCTTGCATATTCCGGCATAACAAAACAAATCTTCTTCATAGAACCCATCTCAAAATAATCGCGTCGCTCTCGTGCGACAGACTCGAGATGAAAATGCGAAAAGACACCCCAAGCCGTGCCGCGGCACGGTGAAGTCGGGTGTTTTTCACATTTTCAGCCGAATATGGCGTGTGAGAGGAGCGAAATGAATTCTTGTGCGTTGATTTATTCATGGTTATTTTGAGGTGGGTTCTAGGCGTATTAAGACTTTAGCACACGTTTGTCACACACGCAGTCGACATGGTCTCCATGGACCTTACACACACAAAGTGCCGCGTCACCATAGACACCGCGCAGGAGCTCGAGATCTTTTTCCGAATCCTGGAGTAGTCGATTGTTCTTTGCTTCAAATGCTCGCAGCAGTGTAATGGTCTCGTGATCATTGGGATGGACCCGCTCAACATGATGGCGAAGCCCTGCAAAATCCTTAATGAAGCAGTGTCCACCAGCTCCCCGCCCCTGTTTTTGATCCATATGCGCATATTGATGCACGGGCTGCATGTGTGATTCGCCAATACGAGGATCAGCCTTCATGTTCTCGGCGATGACACTCCATGATGCGCCATGAGTTTGTGCAATGTCATGGAGAAGATTCATAAACACGACTTTCATATAGAGAAAATTATTTCCTCCATACTTGGTAATCTCCGCCTCGGGAGCACGGCAAATAGAATTGTGTGGTGCTTTGGGGAGCACACTCAGAATTGCTTCTGCGCGCTTCTGCCATTCCTTATCGCTAAAATAAGCACTCGGGATACCGACGATGTTGCGAGCAGGCTCATCAATATCTTTTCTCACCGATGCCTCACGGAGAAATTCCGGTGCATGGAAGACATAGAGATGCGGGTGCTCCTTAGCAAGTGCATCTGTTGTTCCGGGCAGAATCGTAGACTTGATGACAACACTCTGCCCTTTTTGCGCATACTTCAGCACGGCGCGTAAAATGCTGTCATCAAATCCCGACGGTGTGGTCGGTGTCGGTACTGCGACAAAAACTATTTGGCATTCTTTCAGCGCCTCTTCGTTCTGGTCATGCGGTGCTTCTTTGGCAAAACGCACAATATCAAAACCCCGCTCCTCAAAATGGTTTGCGAGATTTTTGCCAATCCAACCTTGTCCAATAAATCCAATTTTCATAATAATGATAACACCGAAAGGTGTGAAAAGTTGCTCCGATGAGTATTGCGATGGTAGCTAAAAAGTGGCGGTACTGCAAGTTATTGTGTCTCACCCCCCATCGTTCCTTTGTCTCATCAGTCCCCTTTCGATGAATTCAAGGTCTACTCCTTCCATTGCTGCAAAGCGACGCTGTCGTTCTTCTTTGGTGGCGAGCTTTGCCAGATGGCGATGATACGCTTTGGGGTCGACATCAAGGGGTATTTCGCACGTATCGGCGCTTGTCTCGCTTGGTAGTACAACACGAATACACGGTCCAAAGAAACGAACGAGTCGGATCTGCGGGATGATCTCTTCAACCCCCGCCAGGTGATACTCCACCGCTCCATCGCCATGTCGTTTTGTCTTTTCGTTGCTTATGCCTGTTATTTTTTCGCTGAGGTGCGCGTGCGTCAGCCCCGGCTTAGACGCACGCAAATCAAAACCGCCAACCGTCATAAGGCTTTTGTTATGCCAAATCGCAAACGTATCCTGCACCCTCCCCTTTTGAATCCCTTCGCTCATCTCAGGTAGGATTAACCCAGCGACACGCGCCTTCATGTACATAGCAGCAAGAAGAGCGTGAATGTTTTCGTCAGTGATATAACACGAGGTGCGATGAGAAATAATCAATGAAAAAGGTATGCGATCTTCAAGCTGCGTTGCCACTCCGTAATTGAGGAGCATGCAATAAATGTCCCCTTTTTTTATTTCAGAAACAAAAACATTTGTATCAGGAAATTTTTGGGTAATCGTTTCACGAAGGCGTGAGGCCATGAATCCGCAGTCTGTATCCTCATAGTCAGGATCGCTCGATACAAGCAAGTCAACGCGACTGATGGTCGGGCGGCCGTTTGTGCGGAGTGCCAACAGCCGCGAAACTGCGTCCATGGCTGAGGCGAGCTGGAATGGAAGTGCGTCCTCGGTAAACGCAAAAACACGAAGCAGTGCTCCCACACGATTACGCTCCAGAAGCTTTGCGGCAAGTGCTTGTGACATGTACTCTAGTATAACAAAATCCCCACAAGTGTAACTTGCGGGGATTCCTTTTTTTATTTGAGGAAAAAACTCATGCGAAAGATGCGACTTGCATCAGTCTGGCGAGAACCTCACGCGGAGTCAGATGCGGGAAGATGCGCTTCGCATACGCTTCCATCACAAGCCCCTGTCGTGCAATTTTTTTCTGATTGTCGTCATACTCCCTGGTTCCCGACTCCTTGAGCGCCAGATTCCATACCGCAGGATGTCGAAGCCCAACCACACCCCAACGAACGAATTCGCCCAGTTGTGCGGATGCGCGCAGATATGCCTCGATATCCTCCATTCCCGCGAGCGGCACCTCGCCAAATTCAGACGTGGAGACTGTCGTCTTTCCATCGCCATTACAGGCGGGATTCATGCCACCCACCATATTCAGCAGGTCGATGTCCCAGATGGCGCACGTGTTCTGTGCAAACATCCACTGCTGACGCTCGAAAAGATAATTGCGCGCATAGCCGACAAGTCGGAGTGCGTGCAATTCCTTGTGACACAGCATTTCATACGCCATGTGGCCCGAGAGGTCAATCTCAGGACTCCAGACGAGCACGTTGTCGGCGTCGTGCTCGCGTGCCACTTCGATGCCTGCATTGATCGCCGTTCCAGAACCGCCATTGAGTCCCCAGTCAGTGCAAGAGATTGGGACAATATGGCCACGACGTACTTCCGTGGGAAATACATTGCAGAGATGGTGTGTAGTCGGAGTTTCTCCGTCACGTACCTCCTCGGCGTACTTCGAACCTGCTTCGGCGCAGGTCACGACTGCGATCCCGGCGAATTCGGGCGGTGCGGTCGCGAGGAGCTTCCTAATCGGATTGACAACACCATTGTTGAACTTCTCCTTATCGAAATTTGCAAAAGTGGCGCCGCCTTGGAACGAGCGGGTTACAGCAAAAAGTCGCTTGGTCATAGTAGACCCTTTCATGGTGGTTGAGAAAATGCCCAGTTGTGGGCGGGTTATCACGCGGAATGCGCAATTCTTTTGATTTGAGAGTTCTTCTCATCACAGAGTTGAGCCGAGTCCACATAGTAAAGTGAATTCGGGGTATGACGCAAAGAACGATATGCTTTTATAATACACTAAATAGCAATTTTGTCAAGCAAAACGTAATGGTTCAATAGCTTGGAATCACCCTAACCATTAGGATGATTCATATGCCATACACCACAAACCCCCACATGCCCCGTATCAGGAAAGACGCCGT
>JAYTCK010000017.1:0-12185 GCA_043736515.1 bacterium | reverse complement strand
ATGAATACGGTTCTGTAAAGTTTCGAGGGCCGTGGTTCTTGGTGACAGCGGGTGATGTTGTGTTTCGGATTGGGTGGCGCAGTCACGTGATTGAGATTTCTTGGGCTCAATGCTTGCCCTCGCTTAAGAAAAAACTTGCAGTACTTTTTGTAAATGAAAAAACAACGCATACCGAGAATCTCGTACACGCCGATTCTGATGCCCATGCAGTTGATTGCCTGACGCGCATGTTCACGTCGTGTACAGAGCACAGATTGTTTAAGTAGCCATCGTAAAGGCTTTGAATAAACCAGCACATTGTTGCTGGTTTTTTGTTTTACAATACATCGTTGACGAGTTTGGCTGTATAAAAATCACTTTTTATATAATATGTGCGAACGCGCATATTTTATAATTCTTGCGATGGAGAACGAAATGAAACGTGTCCCCGTTTCCGTATGACGCAAAGTGTAATGGATACTTTGCGTCCAAGCTATTGAACCATTACGGTTTGATTGACAATTCTACCCAAAAGTTGCAGGATAAAAGAAGCAAACTGTTCCTTCAAAATAACCAAAGGAGAGTGCCATGCGCCTCGTACTTCGATCCGTGTTTACGCTGATTACTTCCCTCTTCGCGATTCTTTCTCTGTCTCCTACTGCACAAGCTGCCCCAATGGGCGCCGAGCAGGTGGGTGAATATTTTACTCGATATGTGTCAGTCGGGAAAGGCAATGCCGAGATTCACGTCTCCGTAAAAGGCGATGAAGGCTCAGCTGCAAGTCATGACAACAATGACGGCACATTTACCTGCCGAGTTTCTGGGCTTGGTATTTTGGAACGACCAAATACCGACGAGGTGCTGCTCGAACAGAAAGGCAAGTTTATTCATGAATACACCCACTGCTTAGTCACAGCGTACTACGACATACCGTTTAGTACACCTCAAGATATCGAGGAAACGGTGGCACGCGATTTCGTAGCATTAACCGAGGAAGGTATATCTGATGCGCGCGCACTCATTGAACTCTTTCGGCGTGACGGACTCCTCGTCGCACGGAAGTATGGTCAAATCATGCGCAATGAGCGGATGCGCCCAGAGAAAATTATGCATAGGACTACGCATGCGATAGCGTGCGCAGAGGATGTGGTCACTCGCAAACCCACACTCACGCTCTCAGATCGAGACGCATTTGCATACGCACTTACATGCGGAAAAACTGGTGCGTGGAAAACTCTACAGGAGCTCCTCGTAGAGAATGGACATGGAGAAATAATGGGGACACCACTTCTCCTCAGTACGAAAAACGACGTTGAAGCGTCTGAGCTTCGGACACTTGATGCATTCGCAAATGGACGCTATCGCAACAACTCCATCACCATTCATCTGGGGTATGGCGAATATGCGAAGGGAGATCATCATGTATTTATCCGCGAGGATGGAAGCATGGAAAAAATCGATGCACTCGGCACCGAAAGCGCGCAAGGTCTTCCCAAACTACAGGCACTGATTGCGTCGAGTACCGAACCGGAGCATCTCCTCGCGGTCACAGCACTTCGGAAACACGGGAAACTAAGTGTGCGGAACCTGCACATAATGACTGGACACTTCACCAACTTCGTACGTGTTGTTGCGCGAAAAATGCCAGGGCATGAAGTGCACGCACTTCGCATCATCGAGGAGGTCATCACTGAGAGCCAGATTGGCAGAGGCCTCGATCCAATCTTCAACGAAGCATCGAAGAGACTTCAAGGGGAATTCAAATACTGATGTCACACAAGACCACGCATACACGTGGTCTTTTTTTGGAAACGGAGAAACGCGGACAGTTTAATTCTTATCCCCATTCTTGAACTTATACGTACGTTCAGTTTTTTTGCTAAAGGTGAATTTTTTTTAATGAATTTTGCCTTATAGGCGTTATCCGATTTCTGTGCGCGAGCTTGCGGTGGTAAATAAAATAAAAGTTGACTGGTGCTCATATTTGTGTTAGTTCTAAATTAGATGAAAATTAAAGAAAGGTGTTAATGGACAATATTGAAGCAGAGTTTAGAGTTGCCTGTGATGAGGTTGGAATAAAAGCACTGGACCAAAAGGCACTTTTTTCATTTCTTGCTCCACTACGTGACAAAGATGCGGTTACACATGTGCATTACTTACATTCTCTTCGCGTGGGCATGCTCAGTCGACACATTGGTCGATTCACAAACAATGATGAGCGTGCGTTGCTTATGGCTGGTGCGCTACACGACCTCGGAAAATGTCAGGTATGCCTCGAGATTCTGGGCAAGTCCGAACACTGGACTGCCGCGGATATAAACGCAATGAAAAGACATGTTGTGGATGGATACCGTACGCTTCGTGGACGATTTGATTTTTCGGCAGACACTATGGTGCGCCACCATTCGTTCCAAATAGATGGATATCCGAAAAAACTCCCGAAATTCCTACATTCTTATTCCGCAACTACGAAGAAACTGATCAAGGAACATGGTCGTTTAGTGGCGCTCGCGGACGTCTATGATGCACTTCATCGCGTGAATGACAAGTTCGAGGGCAAGCGAGCGCTTGCGGGCGAGGAGATAAAAACACTCATGTTCGAGCTCAACACCGACAGAACAAAGTTGGTTTCGGATTTGTACGCGATGGGCATCCTCTCGATTTGATATGAGGGTAAATCGCAGGCTTCACGGCTTGCGGTTTTTTGCTTTCCGAACTTTTGGGGCGGAGGGAGTGGATTGCGATGAGTATAAGGGAGATGGAAACGGTACTGGCAAAATGAGGTTGACAGAAGTATGATTGTGGTGTAAAATAGTGAGTGGAACTGAACCCATCAACAAACAGGAGCAAGAATATGCATGAAAGATACCAACATCCCGAAGCGTCGCCCGACGAAGCCTTTGTGGTCAACGTGAAGGTGACCACCTATTTCGGAGGCCGACTGATGCTCTCCCAGCAGTTTGGGCAGGCGAGGTGGAAGACGAAACGAATGGGTGGCGTTGCCTACGACACCAAGGGCGAGAAGCTCGACGGCTACCGCCCCATGTTCGTCAAGAAGGTGGAGGCCGAGAAGGTGTTTTCGCTCGATAACGTTGGCGCAATGGTGGCAAGCTACTACCGATAGACATGGTGCAGAAGTTGCACAAGCGGCAGATCAAACTGCCGCTTTTTCTTTTTCGATTTTTTTCTAGAAAACCCATCCATTCTCAAAAGTTAGGAACTCGCACTGGGGTGAACGGAAAAGTTGTTGGAATACAAAGATAAATTGACTGGTGACCCTACAGAGAATTTCGCTCCCCACAGGAGCAGTACCCGTTTCCCATTTTTAAAGATTCAGAAATCTTCAAAAATATGGGAGAACGGCTTCGATTCTCTGACGAAGTGCCGCAGGGCACTTCTTAGGGTCACCGAACAAAAAAGGCCTCTAACGAGGACTAATGTGCTTGTGTCAGGAGTCACTAAGTCTTTTGGTGTTACTTGCACCCCAAAAGTCTAAGTGCTCACGACCCTGCCTCGCGCCTCGTGATACCTCGGCATTGCTCCGGCTTCACAAAACGCAAAGAGCGCCGTGAGGCGCTCTTTGAATCTCGTTTTGTGACCCTACAGAGAATCGAACTCTGATTTAAGCCTTGAGAAGGCTTCGTCCTAACCGTTAGACGATAGGGCCAATATATAATTGTGATAATAACATTGAGTTCGATTCAAAGGAACTCTGATTTCCGTATACCTTTTCGATAGCCAGATCTCACCTCCGAAGGCTTCGTCCTCCCCCTTACAGGGGCTGTCCACTCATTGGATCTTTTTAGGGTAAAAGCTCTCAATGAGTCTTGCGCTTGGGTCCCCAACAAAGCTGGGTTCCCTAACCCAAGCTCACGTCAGACGATAGGGCCAATATGATTTTTGAACTTTTATAGAATAACGAATTTGTGGGGTATTGTCCACCCTGTAGTCGGCGCCTTTCTCACAATATTATGATAATATCCAAATATTCGGGATGTGGTGTAACGGTAACATTTACGATTCGGGTTCGTAAGACTCCGGGTTCAAATCCTGGCATCCCGACCATATTAAAAACCTTCGCTCATGCGAGGCTTTTTAGTATGGTTGGGATGAAGGACTGAACTGCTTCAGTCCTGACGGGATTTGAAAGGGATTTCGTTATTGAGTCTTCGAAATCGAAATCCACCCGCGGCGGTTGCCGAAAATCCCGGCATCCCGACCATATTAAAAACCTTCGCTCATGCGAGGTTTTTTAATGACGGCACAACCTACAAGAGTCCTTGAAAACTGCTGGTGTAGTTTGCAATAAACATAGGGACCACAAAGATGAGTCCGAGCACGGGGAGGACAAACATTACAATCGTGATGATCATTGTCCACTGGAAATATCTTCGTGTTTTTTCAGTAGAGACATAGACCGCATCAATCTTTTTCTCTAACCCCTCAAGCCGTGCTTTAAGTTCAGTATCCATAAGTTTAGTATACCCTTTTACAAATGATGGACAAAGACGGACAACTTCTCCAAGGTCGGGTCTTTCAGAGCCAAGGCCCGACCTTAGTCCGTCTTTAAGGCGGAGCGCTTAGGCGTTTGGATGCACATCTGCTTTGAGATGTTCGTATCATTCCGATGATACTGGTCCAGGATGCCTACTACTCCTCTGGCATCCGTTTAGACTATAGAGCGCCCAATTTGAAGCGCGTCTTGATTACCAGCTGCCGCCACCGCCTCCCCCACCCCCTCCCCCAGAAGATCCTCCGCCCCCCGATCCGCCTGATGACGCAAAGGCGTGATTTGTGCTCTCAGTAAATGCACTCATTTCTTTTGCAAACAACGTCGCATTGAGTGGACCGCTCCCGCTATACCAAGCCCCTTGCTTGTTCTCTTGTATAAACATTCCTTCAAACTGTTTTGCCCATGCTTCCTCCACGCCGAAGATCATTGCATAGGGAAGAAATTTTTCAAATATTGTTGGGTTTTTTTCCGGTGCGTTTGCAAAATTAAGACGATCCTTCTCAGTAACATTCAAATAGCTTTTAAATCCGAGCAAGCGCTCTCGTAAAATTGCTCCCTGTTCCGTCATCTTTGGCATGAACCACGCAAAACCGAGAATAATTATTCCGGAGAGCAGTACGCTAAAATTGAGGGTTGGAAGAAAAAAGGCAACTCCACACATCACGAGTCCTGCAATACTGTAGGTACTTCGTACGGTGTGGGGATTCTCAACAAAATACTGTTTTCCTGTAAGTGTGAGATACGTCGCGTTTGCAGCCTCACTTACCACTGTCGAAAGCTTGTTCTTGAGAGCAGATACGCGGACACGATCAGTTTCAAAAAGTTTTTCAAGAATAAGTTTTTCCGCAGGAGGAAGATCGGTATATTTTTCCGATAGTCGAATCAGTTGATAGTCTGTCGAATCGAAAATTAACCCCTTCTCGACAATACGTTCTATTTTCAAAAATCCGCGCTCAGCCAAGTCTACAATTGACGCCGATATTGCGCTCGCATTTACACTACCGTGGACGAGTACCGCACTTTCAAGGGGACTCAGATCTTCGGGGACATCGTACTCGGTAATGATCGTACCCCTCCCCTTGGGGTCTCTCCCCCGCGTCCACCACATATTGAACATTACTCGAAAGACAATAAATGGGAGTACGAGCGAAAAACCAAAGAGCGACTGTGTCCACCAACGATTTAATTCTGGCGGTGGAGCAAATACTTCTCCCTCTCTTATATTTGGCTGCGAGAAGAGAACAAGACCCTTAGGCAGTGCGATCTTAACAGTCATCCCCTGATATGCGCCAAGACCGGAGTCCTCAAAACGCAGCTTGGAAATAGTGTTTGGGTCTGTGCCTTCCGTTGTAATAGTAGATGCGCATGTCGATGTTGCGCCGCTGCTTCCTATATAACAGGCGTAGCTCACAACACTTGTGGGAAGTGGCGCCGGGAGCACAACTTCGCCCCGAACACGATCAATGGGTACCTTCCATTCGTTCCCCGTCATGTTCCAATAAAATTCATCACTTCCCAAATGCTGCAGAAGTCCTCCCCACACCGTGTAGCGAATGACATACAACTGCGGGCCAGTAACCGTCGTATCAGGATCGCCAATGCGTAGCTTCACAATATTGCCACTCCCTTCATAATCCGTCTGCCGCAGGGTACCTTTACCATCCGAGACCGATATGCTCGATATTTCAATGCGAGTACTTTCCGTAGCGCCCGCAGGTGTATAAATAAGTGGTATCTCACGGAATATCCCGTGCTTATTGACCGCATCCGCACCAAAGTCATATATGATTTCTTCTTGGACCGACAAACTTCCGTTCACATTTATTTCTATATGAGTGGTGAATGCACTGATACGTTCCTCGGCAAACGCGGTAATAGGGAGCAGGAAGGAAAAGATGAATCCCAGAATAAAAATATTTCTGCGTTTAGGCATGTTTAGATTAGTCACTCTCAGCTAATTTCTTTTTGACCTCCTCAAATTCATTTTCAAGTTCCTTGAGCCGTGAGCGGCTGCCCTTGATAAGCTCGGCACCTTCCTTGATCTTCTCGAGACCTTTCTCAACGTCGATTTCTTGCTGCGACTCAAACCATTCAGTAATTGAACGGAGTTTTTTTATTGTTTCGCCAAGATTAATATTTCCTTTTTGCATGGTTATGGGATTGTGGGCGGTTAGAATCAAAATTTGGTAACCGACGTTATCGTTGCCTCAAGTGTACCATCGGCAAGGCGGGCTTCAAAATGCTCTCCCACTTGCTTCCCTCCTGTCGAGCGGAGCACTTTTCCCCCTTGCGAAAGGATGCTGTAGCCCAGGCGCAGCTGCCGCAGTGGGTTGTGCGTTTCGAGCTCAACACCCAGCCTTTTGAGCGTGTCCCCCATAGCTGCTAGTGCTCCTCGATACCGCACCTCCGCTTGTCGGATGGCCTCTTCGCTTTGACGTTTGCTGTTCATAAGTGCCGCTCCGAGCATGGGCACATACGCACGCACTGCTGTCGCCGCAGTGCGGAAGCTTTCGAAGAGTTCTGCGAAGCTATCCGAAAGAAGCACCTGCATGCGCTCAAGCTCGGAGTTTGCCTGCCACAAGCGATCATTCATTGCACCCATCAGATCGCGCTCAATAGAATTTATCTCAGCCGTCGCACGCTCCCATGAGTGATTGAGAATGTGTGTACATGCGGTAGGAGTCGAGGGTGCATAGTCCGCCGCGAGCTGCGAAAGCGGCACATCCTTGTCATGCCCGATAGCGCAGAGCACAGGCTTGGGGAATGCGGCAATAGCACGCACCACAAGCTCGTTGTTAAATGCCTGCAAGCTTTCGAGCGATCCGCCCCCGCGCACCAAAACCAATGCATCAATTGGCTGTGTTTCAAAATATTTGAGCGCTGCGAGAATGTCTTTGACGGCCATGGCACCCTCGACACGTGCATCAGTGAGCCGTACCTTGTATCCAAATTTCCCCAGATTGTTTAGAAAGTCATGAATGACCGCTCCGTTTTTTGAAGTGATAAGTCCGATGTGCTCTGGATACTCGGGAAGCGTGCGTTTTTTTGTAGGTGCAAATAGCCCTTCTGCATCAAGCTTCTTTTTGAGGGCATCATACGACATCTTGAGTGCCCCCTCGCCCACAAGCTCGATTGAATGAGCACGAAAATTAAATCTTCCTGACGGCTTGTATATCTCGCTCTTGCCTTCAACAATAATTTCAAGTCCTTCCGCAATCTCAATCCCGGCCAATGAATAATCCGCGGTCCACATAAAGATATTCATTACGCTCTCGGAGTCTGCGTCCTTGATCCCCATATAGAGCGCACTCCCCTGAAATTTAAAACTTGTCACCTCACCCTTTACTCGTGCCGAGAGTCGCCAGAGCGCATTGTTCACAATATCGAGGTATCCGCTGACCGAGTAGACAGCGTCTTCTTCCTTCTCAATCTTAGTGGCACCGGGGATCATGTCCCCCACAGCGCGCATTTCATCTGCGGCGACTCCTCCTTTTTCTTTGGGTTTTTCTGCGGTGTACTCCTCAACCATTGCCAGGATGACCTTCCCGTATGCGTGGTATTTCGCATCTTTGATTCCCTTGATCACCGTAAGCTCCTCTTTGGTCCGCGGCAATGTTTTGACGATCTCATCGAGCACGCTGCCGGGAAGAATACGAAAAAGCTCCACCGCGCGCTTCGCAGCTTCTTCGTCTCGCCATGCATAGAGGAGTTGCCGTAAATTAGCCATTAGAGCACATTGTACGGGAGAATTGCACGGAGTTCCATAGGCACCTCAGCCTCTGTTGTGCCCATGAAAGACTCGCTTGCAAACTGAATTTAGGACTTAAGCGCGTAGCATTGGTCCGCTACACCAGCTGTGTTTACGAGACAATCATTGCTCGCACCATAAAATACGTTGCCGGCGGCGATGATGTCGTCTGGATCAGTGAGGAGCACGACGTTGTCCGGACGCTCAAGATTCGTGCCGATAATATACTTTGGACAAAATGAGACTGCACCTGCGCAATCAGCACCCGCCGATGTAAGGCCTCGATAAATGTATGTTGTTTCCGTTTTCACACGAGAGGGGATAACAGGTACCTGCGGCAAGAATTTATAGTTGAAGACAACGACAATACCACCGTCCGCACCACCAGCTATTGAGGGAGCAGCGGCTGTTGTTGTCGGGTAGGTATCTGCCTTGTCGAAATAGAGCTCAAGCGCAACTCGCATCTGACCAATGTCTGAAATGCGCTTTGCATCACGGGATTTCGTGCGAGCAGTTTGGAGCGCTGCGAGTACGACCGCAGAAAGAACACCGATGATGGAAATCACCACAAGGAGTTCGATCAGCGTAAAACCTTTTTTCGTATTTCTAATTGAAGTAAACATAAATAATTGTGTAAAAACTATGGATAATTAAGAAAGTGGAGTAATCCCAAAAGGGAGCCAACCATAAATAAATCATAACACAGGCATTACTCTGTGTGTACACCACAATCCACAGGGAGGGTTATATTTTGCCCGCTATCAAATCCTCCTCAAACTGCAAAATCCCCTTGCTATTCTGCTCATAAGCGCTGATATCAGGAAAATCCAGGTTGACGATTTTTTTGTATACTGCCTCGATTAGCGTCGAAAGCCTCTTTGCATCACTGTCGGAGAGTAAAAGTGAGAGCTCCTCGATGTGTCCGTCCTCTGGTTCAAGGAACTCAAGCACTCCCCGCTCAACGCGAAAGCCCGAAAAAGTATGCGCATGCTCAACAAGAAGCTTGTAGAACGTCAGCTGTCGCCGATAGTTGGCGAGCGTAATACTCTCGCGCGCATCCTTGCCTTCCCAACTTTTTTTCACCTTTCCCGTTTTAAAGTCACAAACAAGCATCGTTTTATCTTCCGCGATCATTTTGTCGATCTTGCCCGAGAGGAGCGCTCCCCTCACCACGACCCCCTGGCTCTTAAAGTTGAATTCGGAATAATCTTTCCGATCGGCGAATTTTCCGCGCTCGCGGTACCAAACAGGTAGTGCCTCCTCGCCTGCACGGAGAAAGTGTCGGTATTCGCTTTCGGTGATCCGTCCGCGTGCCATTTCAGCACGGAATGCTTCAAGAAGTTTTTCCTCCGGGGGGATTTGCTCTGTCCTTTTGAGTTCAGTATAAAATCGCTCCACCGCCTTGTGCATCGCGGAACCATATACGCTATTTGGGCTTTTCGCCTGCGGAAAACTGAGTAAATTTTGTTCGAGAAAATATCCAGGCCCGCCCTGCGACACATCAAGAAAATTATTCAGATGGGTGACGCTCATGTGATACTCTTTCACACGCTCTTCGAGGATGGCGCGCTCGCCGGGGGTGACTTCGAAGTACGCGGGATTCTCGGTTTGCTCCGACATGCCCCGAACTATCTCTTCCGCAGATATTGCCGTCTCCTGCTCCGCGAGGTGCTGCGCAATCGCTCCGCCATCACGCTCGGGCACAATAAAACCAATCTTCAAAGAATCTTTTCCTGCGTCACTCTTTCGATATGAAGTCACATACAGATGCTCCTTCGCGCGCGTCATCGCAACATAAAAAATACGAAGTCTGTCGTCCCCTCCTTCCCCCGGCTCAATCTGGAGATTTGCAGGAAAAGGTAATTTGTTAGGAAAGCCTCTCCCTGCCCATATTTCTTCCTGGCACGAAGCAACGAAAACGGTACCGAATTCAAGCCCCTTCGCTTTGTGTGCTGTCATGAGATGCACAGCTTTTTTTGCACTCACAAATGGTGTCGTGTCGGGAAGCGCGATGTCGTGTCTCTCGTGCATGTCGACAAAGAGCGCAATGTCGTCGATGTAGAGCGGCTTGCCGTTCTTAAACACTTTTAATGTATTCATGAACACGCGCAGGCTCGAGAGAAACAGGAGATATGTCGACTCCGCACTCTCGCGTACATCTTTGCCAAAATAGAATTCTCGGAACGGACTCTTAAATGTGCGCGTACGCTTTGATGCCGGTGGCGGGGTAGATATCTCGTGTATTTCTTCGTCGCCACCACCGGGGAGGAGCACGCCTTCGGTGCCGATTAATTCATCGAGGATACGCTCGAGCGGGTCGTGGTGCGAATCAGCTCCGAGCCGTATGAACCAATTGGCGATATCGCGCACGTACTGATCCTGGTGTTCGCGCATGGCAGAGATCCACATGCGGTCATCACGACCGGCCGCGCGTACCGATATATCCCAAACCGTTTCTCGCGAAAGCCCCCAGAACGGTGCGGATAAAATTGCAGGGAGCAGGTGGTCTGCTGGCTGCATTCCATCACGCATGAGCGAGGCGACAAAACGCGCCATGGCGATCAGCATCTTTACGTGCGGCTCCTCAAATACGTTCTGCTTCCGCTCGTAGTTAATAGGAATGCCTGAAGCGACCAGCACCCGAGCAATGTCTTCAAGCTCTTTGTGTTTACGCGTAATAACGGCAATCTCCGAAGGATCGTGCCCTTTGTCGATGAGGTCGTGAATCTCACGGGCGATGTAAGCATATTCGTGTGTACGCGTCGGGAGTAGCATGTGCACAATATGTCCTTCTCCAAGTTCAGGGCGCGATGCAACGAGCTTCTTTTCCAAAGTGGGTATGACTGCTTCAAGCCGATCCTCGCTTTTTTCAATGACTTCTCGAGCAACATCAAGAATATGCTGCGTTGAACGATAATTTTTTGTCAGCACCACAAGCGCATGGTCGGTAAATTGTTTCGGAAAATCTAAAATATTCGATATTTCAGCGCCCTGGAATCGATAGATTGCCTGATCGTCATCCCCCACGATCATGATGTTGGGCTTCCCTTCATTTACCTCCGCGCTTCCAAGCAGCCGCACAAGTCGGAGCTGCGCGTCGTTGGTATCCTGAAATTCGTCGACAAGAATATACTGATAGCGTTCTTCGAGTTCGGAAAGTAGCGATGGACTTCGGGAAAGCTCCTGCACTACATCAAGCAACATGTCGTCGAAGTCATAATAGCGCTCGCGGTGCATGCATTCGCGATAGCGGCGATAGACATACATGAGCGCTTCCATTTTTTCCACATACAGTGCATCTTTGAATACCCGCTCTCCATCTTCGTTCTTTTTTGCCCATTTTTCTTTCCAGACAGAAAGCGGCGCGGTCTTTCCTTCCTTCTTGGCAAGGGCGACTGCTCGTGTAAGCGAAAGGGCGACAGTGTGGGAAAGTGCTTGTACGGAACCGCCCTGCGATTTCTTTGCTGCAAGTGTGGCGGCAAGTGTTGCTGCAAGTTCGATACTCTTCTGTGAAAGCCGCTCCCCAAACACCGTATCGATCCCTTGCGATATTGCCCCAAGGCTTTTCTTGTTCTCCTCGATAATGACACTGAACTCCTCGGGCGAAAGTCCTGCGCGTTTCAGCGATTGAATGGCTTTTTTTGCATCGTTCAAATAGGTAAACTCGTCTCCGTGTTTTGACGAAAGCGGATTACTTCGGGGAAGCTCCGCAAAGACCTCCTCCAAAACTTCAAGCTGTTTCAGATTGTCTGCCGGAAGAAAGTCAGCTCCATTGTAAAAATATTCGGGATAATTGCCGATAACATCGCTCGCAAAACTATGAAATGTGTGCACGGCAACCTTATACCCGTCCGCTCCGATGAGCCGCGCAAGTCGCTCGCGCATATTGATAGCCGCAGCATCAGTAAAAGTAAGACAAAGGATGTTACCCGCACGAACATCTGT
>JAYTCK010000016.1:0-4510 GCA_043736515.1 bacterium | reverse complement strand
TACCATACTACAATACCAAGCGGCTGCATTTGGGGATTTCACTCCAATCGCCAATACAATTAGTTACAAAGTGATTCCAAGCTATTGATTAGAATACGGTACCCCCATGGAAACTAAGTAATTTTTTGTGCTGTGAGCTGATTTACTTTTGCGGCAAGAATAAAATCGTTTGTGGAAAGGCCGCCTATGGCATGAGTTGCAATCTCGAGCTTTACTTTATTCCATTTAATTGCAATATCCGGGTGATGACCCTCTCCTTCTGCAAGGTCAGCAACATTGTTTACAAACTTCATAGCTTCTTTAAAATTCGCAAATACAAAATCGCGAGAAATCGCTTTTCCGTCATCGGAAAGATTCCAGTCCGGAATGTGTTTCATCGTTTCTTCGGCATCGCCCTTAGAGAGAGGAGCGACACCTCCTTCGCACGGCACACAGTGTTGTTTGTCAAAATTAGTCATATAAGATTTTTTATTTGCTATCAAAAGTTGTCAAAAACGTCCATGCCCATAAACATGTCACCTATCGCAAGAATTGCCATAAAGAGAAAAACAAAAAGAGCGAGAAAAAGTTTCCTTTGTGGTGAGGGCATCCCGGAACGATGTCGTCTTAAATAGAGAGTGCCGAGTACGGTGAGAAGCAGCGCATAGACAACCATTTGAAGCGGGAGCAATATCCAGTACGTAATAATTAGATGAAGACTTTCATCAAAGAAGAATTGCCTAGAATAACTTCCTATTTCCAAAGCAAGAGGAATAAGGTGCGCCAAGGAAAGCAGTGCGAATGCAATAACGATGAGCGCAAGTACTCCAATGAACAGTTGATAGAGCACAAAGGGGCGCAAACGAAAGGCCGCTCGGAAGGTGTAGAATGCGGCCAACCCGTTTAAGAGATGAGTAAGAACGAAGAGTATATAGCTTACTTGTCGAATTTCTCGAACCACAAATTCCTTTGAAAGAAAGAGATAAAGAAGAACCCCCGACGCTACGAGAAAGCATGAGAATCCAAAAAGAACATATCGCCACGCACGCTCAGAATCAAACTCTGGTGGGTGCAATGTTTGAAGTGCTGCTTCGACATCCTTTATTCGCCACCCACTATCGAGGAGTGCTCTCTTGATATCTTCCTCTTGTACCCTTTTTGTGCGTGAATCCGTAATGTATTTTTGTAGTTCTGTGTGTGCCATTTTTACGCGGGATTTTCAGGAATTTTAACTGACTTACGTAACGAAAATACCACGAGCGAAACCATGATGAGGAGCGCCACCCCCATGCCAACCCAAGGGATCCACTCGTAGCGTTCCGTAACACGGCTTTCTTCAGAATCACAAGAATCCCCAATTTGATCCCCGTCTATGTCTGTCTGTGCCGCATTCGGCTGATTAAGACAATTATCTTTCATGTTCATGACCCCGTCGCGGTCAAAATCATCACAGGCATCGCCCCGTCCATTTACATTGATGTCTGCTTGATCAGTATTTGAAACTTGCGCGCAGTTATCAACCCGGTCAGGAATGCCATCTTTGTCGCCATCAGCGGGGGCATAAGAATTATTTGTCACTGCCTCGTGCTTTTCGAGTTTGAGCACTCCTTTGTCGTCCGTTAAATTCCCACTTTCACTGGTGGGAAAAGTGAGCCATCTGTCCGCATCTATGTATATTCGGTAACTTATACCGGGCTGAGCGAGGAAACGAAGTCCGTGTGTCATCTCCTTTTCGGCATTCTCGTCACTGAGGCGGAGCTCCGTGATGCGGAGGGGCTGCCCAAATGTGAACGTGATACTCCATCGTGTTGCCGTTGTCTTAGGAAAAGTCACCAACGTTCCAGGCATAAGCGTGGTGTTGACCACGACTTTCTCAAGGTCACCCTCCCCTGCTTTGATCTTTATTGTTTTGGGAAGCGCTGTTCCTGGATCAAGCAGCACCGACAACGAGGAGGCGCTGACGGGACGCACACTTGTGAGGATCACCTCTCCAGTTCCAACGCCGTCCTCGGGAACAAGGAATTCAGTAAACGTACGGTAATCATTGTCAATAAGTTCAGTCGCAGCGTTATTTGCGAGCAGTTGCGTCTTGGTCGTGCGTGTGTCTTTGCGATAATAACTCCCCAGGATTTCCTCACCAAGAGTCCCGTTCGGGAGCACGGGCACAACGACAAAAACCGGATACTCAAAAGAAAATCCCGAGAGAGGAACTTCAACAACAGTAGGGACTTTGATTTGTACTGATGTTGCAGGGATTTCTATGAAGGAGCGAAATGAAGTAAGGCTCGTGCCGACCGGTTCATTTTGTGCAGATAACATGCTCGGTGTGAAAACAATGCTGCCGAGTACGAAGATTCCAAAAAGAGTATATTTTTTCATAGCGAAAGAGAATTATGGTGCAGGGGGTGCCGGGGCGATTAGATCAATTTCTTTTTTCTTTTTTCCGAAAAAGGCGGTACTCATAAGGAGTGTGCCGATCACAAAGAATGTGATGATCCTTCCGGTAAGTTCCATCTTCCACACTTCGATGAGCAGTAGTCTCCCTACCACGAATCCAAGGAGTATTCCTCCATAGATTCGAAGCCCGCGATGATCATTTTTCATACCGTACATATATGCCATGAGTCCGATCAACGTATAGAGTACGAGCGCCATCATTGTTGCCGAATCAGCAGAAAATGCCTCGTGCAAAGAAAGCCAGAGGAGAACATATCCATAACAAGAGCCAACCACAAGATACACCTCTGAAAGCGTGGCTTGATTACCGCTTTCTACATTCCCAGTACGCAGCGCCGTAAAAATGCAGCCAAGCAGTGTGAGGGTCAGCGCAAGAAGGAAGAGGACAAAAAAATGCTCGTGAAAAATCGGAGTCATGTAGGGCAAGGGAACATCCACATAGTTCATGCTTTCCCGCATGCCTCCGTAAACAGGATACTTCGCAATGCTCCCTAACGAGAGAAATGCGGGTATGGCAAAGAGCATGCTCATCTTCATTGCAACGGTGCGATCTCGAAGCAGCATATATGAAAGAAACGTCAGTGCTCCTGCTTCAAGTGTGAACGCAATAGTAAGTGCCGTCCCATCAAGTTCGCGGGCTGTTGCGGTGCCGAGAAGGAAAATTCCAACAGCTGCGTAGGCAAAAAGTGGTTTTTTATTTCCTGTGCGGATGAAACTGATGAATGCCCCAGAGGCAAAGAGCACTGCCCAGGCAGAAAGTACAAGGCTCTGAAGCTCACGATCGATCCCGACAAATATCCAGGGGACAAGAAATGCTCCAATCCAGACCGCACTCACAAGATCGGCCGTATATTCTTTTTCGTCACCAGTCTCCCCTTTGAGGAATGACATAAGGTTAAATACAAAGAAAGCCATTACAAACCCAAAGGACATATAGGTCAGTGTCTTCACATCTGTAAGTGTAATGCCAGAAGTCGATAACCAAAGCGGAAGGCTATAGAGTGTAATAATAGTAAGTGCTGCTATTAACAAGTCCCGCCAGCCACGGAGCACAACGAGGAGGAGCGTGCCCAGAACTACCATAAAGAGGTAGCTAAATAATCCAATGTAATCAGGTGTAGACCTTACCAAAAGCGGGGCGATGCCTGCCAAGATGAGTCCTGTAAAGGCGAGTGATCGAATGCGATACTGCACACTCGCCAGTGCGACAAATGCCGAGGCAGAAAACATCAGTGTCATCGCTGTGAATGGTGTGAAAAATCCATATACTGCTCGCGCGGCAAACACAGTAAGTAACACCACGGTTGCACCAAGAACGAGGAAAACACTGCCCTGCTGTTGAAACTTTTGCAAACGGAAAAAGCCAAAGGCAAGAAATCCCGCCCCAAATAAAAGACCGAGCGTAATGCGCCCCATGGGGCCTATCCAATTATTAAGAAATGCATATGATGCGAACCAGCCAAAACCAATAAGTAGGAGTAAGGCTCCAAGCTTAAGGAGCCAATCCTCCTGTAACCATTGAATAAAACGTGTCGACCCATCTGGACCCATACCTTGAGGATACATTGGCACAGGAGC
Source organism: bacterium (assembly GCA_043736515.1). Classification (GTDB taxonomy): domain Bacteria; phylum Patescibacteriota; class Minisyncoccia; order Phycocordibacterales; family UBA6899; genus MHLP01. The sequence goes on along the minus strand of JAYTCK010000016.1, from coordinate 496 downwards.
TGGTGCGGGCATGGGTGTCACCACTCCGGTAAGTTCGGATGAATAAGAAGGAGCAGGCGGTGCTGCGGGTACTCCTTTTTGTTCCCACAAACGCTCCAGTGCTTCAACGCGCCCACGTAAACTGAAATGCGAAATTAATAAAAAAATAAACGCAAGAAAAAGAATTAGTGACATCCTTTTAGTATAGCAAACCTTTGCCCAAGGTCATTATCAGAGTAAAAGGAGGGCTCGCATCTTTTGCCCGCTCAAATAAAAAGAGCCCGTAAAGGCACCTTTCCACCTGAGCTACACGCCGCAATACGTAGATTCTATGCTGTGTGCGCATGCCTGGCGCCACAAGAGCACTTCCATTTTTCTAAGCGGAATACCGCAAAGAAAAATTAGGTCGCTCAAACCAGGACCTCGTCATTATCAGGACGGAAGGAATACTTGGAGCTTCCGTCCGCTCTATCAATCTGGACTTTAAAAATGGAATTGCCGAGCAAAGTGCGCATGC
>JAYTCK010000015.1:0-12497 GCA_043736515.1 bacterium | reverse complement strand
AGCAAAATGAGTATGCATATCCCCCTTTCTCCTATTGTCTTCTTTGCGCTCCTCGCTATTCTTGTCACTTTGTGGGCGATTTTCACCTTGATCATCCGCTATCACTGGAAGAATTTTGGTACAAGTGAGCTCGATTTCATAGGAATGAATCTCTTCTACCTAGTCGGATCAGGGGTGCTTATACTCGGCATGGCACTCTCTGCTTTTCTCTATAGCTTCTCCTCTCTATGATCGAAATCGATAAAACAGAAAAAGTACTCCGCATCGTACGCAAGCACTGGTTTGTGCTGCTTGCCGATATCGTCGTATTAGTATTATTCGTGACAATTCCGGTGATTCTTTTGGTAGCGTGGAATGTATTCAACCTAAGTAGCATCATTTCCTATGGAGGTAATCCTCTTTTTGCCGCAGGATTCTTTTTGTTTGCGTGGCTCTTGGTAATCTGGATGGTCGGGTGGCACATGTGGACTGACTACTATCTCGACGTCTTTATCATTACCGACAAACGCATTTTTGATATCACGCAGTACGGACTGTTCCGACGTACCTCCTCATCATTTCGTCTGGATCGTATCCAAAACATTACGGTTGAGATGACCGGTATTATTCAAACGCTGCTTAATTTTGGTACTGTCCGTCTTGAAACCGCCGGCGAGCGCGAAGACTTTGTTGCAAACTATCTTTCACGCCCGTACGAACTCAAAAAGTCGATCAATGAAATGCAGGATATCGAGGCAGAAAAATCTCAACTCGTGCACTTGGTCGGGGATAACGTTCAGGCGGGAACATCGGGCATAGAGCGCGATGCATCGAACCACCCCCCCGTAGCGCCCGACGAGGCACTCCCCCGCAGTCGCCACAAAATATTTTAATTTTCAATCACCACTCTTACTCCGCCCACCCCCTGAGAACCCACCTATATGAAATTCATCAAACACCAGCACAAACCAAAAGACGAAATTAAGAAAGAGAAAGTCCATCGCCGCGCAAAAATAGACGCAAAGGCACACAAGGTTGAGCACGCACGTCCTCCTCAACAACCGAAGTACCCTCCCCGGCACAATGTCGAGGGAACTATTCGTGTCACCCCGAAAGGAATAGGGTATGTTGCGGTCGAAGGAATGAAAGAAGATATCGAGATCGCACCCGCCATGCTCGGCACCGCGCTTGATCATGATCGCGTGAAGATTGTACTACACGGAAAAGTCACGGGGACGCGACAAAACGGTGAGGTCACGGAAATTCTCGTCCGAAACAAGACGAGGTTTGTCGGAATACTTGAGCGCGAAGGTGGCAGCTATTTTCTCGAGCCTGATGATGCGCGCATGTATCGACGTATTCTTATCCCCGAGCAACACGTAGAGGGCGCCACAAAAGGACAAAAAGTTTTTGTCGAAATGACGTCATGGACTGATGTACGCAAAGATCCAATGGGAAAGGTGCTCAAAATATTGGGAAAGCCTGATGAGCACAACGTTGAGATGGAGGCCATCGTGCTTGAGCGCGGATTTCAAACATCGTTTGACCCTGATGTGGAGGCGGAGGCGGCGAAGATCCCCCTCACTATCCCACCGGAAGAAATTGCCAAACGCCTGTCTGCGCAGGCGGGCAGGGACTTCAGGAAGGTGCTGACGCTCACGATCGATCCTAAAGATGCAAAGGATTTTGATGATGCACTCTCATGGAAAAAACTTGAGAACGGCAATGTCGAAGTCGGTGTACATATTGCCGATGTCTCACACTATGTGACACATGGCACGCGCCTCGACAAAGAGGGGCTCGAACGCGGCACTTCCATCTATCTGGTTGACCGCACCATACCCATGCTTCCCGAGCGGCTTTCAAACGGCATCTGCTCCTTAGTTGAAGGAGAAGACCGACTCACCTTCTCGGCGGTGTTCACGATGGACAAGCAGGGCGAGGTGGTAAGCGACTGGTATGGCAAAACTATTATTCATTCGGACAAGCGCTTTTCGTATGAGGAAGCACAAGGAGTGCTCGACACGGGTAAGGGACCCCACCTTGAGGCACTCCGCTCGCTTGATGGCATTGCAAAAATTCTCCGCAAAAAACGCATTGAAGCGGGTGCGATCGCCTTTGAAGCGGAAGAGGTGCGCTTTGAGCTCGACGAAAAAGGCGTGCCACTCCGTGTGTATAAAAAAGTTATTCAAGATACCAACAAGCTCATTGAGGAATTTATGTTGCTTGCGAACAAACGTGTCGCTCATCTCATCGCCACTAAGGACAAGCGCGCAGAAAGCGTGTTTGTGTACCGCGTGCACGACGCCCCAAATGAAGAGCGCATGCAGGACCTACGTGATTTTCTCCACGGCATCGGCATTGATTTGCCACTCGATAAATTTGGCGCTGTGAACTCGCGCAATATCAACCGCATGCTCGAGAGCGTGCGCGGAAGAGCCGAAGAAGCAATGATCCAAATGGCGACTGTCCGCTCTATGGCCAAAGCCGTGTACACCACAAAGAACATCGGACACTTTGGGTTGGGTTTTGAATATTACACACACTTCACCTCCCCTATCCGCCGTTATCCTGATCTTATGGTGCACCGACTGCTTGAGTATTATCTCTCTGGACGCCCTGTTGCAAAAAAAGTGCTCGAGGAGCAGGAGCATCTTGCTCGGTACTGTTCGCAGATGGAGGTGCAGGCTGCCGAGGCTGAGCGAGCTTCGATCAAGTACAAACAATGCGAATATTTTGCGGCACGTATAGGGGCCGAAATCGACGGCACGGTGTCGGGAGTCACCGAATGGGGTATCTATATTGAAGACAAGGTGACGAAAGCAGAAGGAATGATTCATGTGAAAGATATTCCCAACGACTACTATTTCTTCGAACAAAAAAATTACCGTCTTGTCGGCAAAACGCACGGCAAAATCTACAGGCTTGGCGACAAACTGAAAGCACGTATTGCTTCTGTCGACCTCAAAAGGAAACTGATCGGGATGAAATTGGTGTAATTAAAAAACCCTAGGATGTTAGGGTTTTGTCTTCTGTGGTGACAGCGGTGGCACCAAAAAATGTTTTCATGAGCTCGATCATTTTCAATTGAAGCTCTCTGGTGCAGAGAAGTCGTTTTTCGTAGGGAAACTTACGAGTTCCTACATCTTCAACTTCCAATCGACCATTCGTGCCATACTGTACGACGAGGAGTTTGGCTTCCTTGAAAATGAACTTATGAAGACGCTTTCTTAGTCTTTGTCGTTCTTCAGCTGTTAAGCCGCAAATACGCAGGAAGTCGCCTCGTACCGCACGAACAATGATGTCTCGCTCCCCAATTTTGATTTTCACGCGAATGCTCCAATCTCAATCTCTGAAAATACGCTACTACCCCAGTGCGCGGGAGTCAATAGGTCGTGTCGTGAAAATCCCTACGAGGTTCAACCTCGTAGGGATTAGCTTGTGCCAACTATTCGCGTGAGGAAAGTGAGGCGGTGCTCTTTGGACGGACCGTGCGTTCTGATGGCGTGAATATGCTTTTTTGTTCCATAACCCTTGTGGACCGGAAATTCGTACATGGAAAGTTTTTTGTTGCGGGCGATCATGAGTCGGTCACGCTTTACCTTTGCCATCACTGAGGCCATTGCGATCACGGTCTCTGACGCGTCACCGCGGATGATCGTTTGCTGTGCAGTGTACTCGGCAGGTGCGACAAGTCCCCCATCGAGGAGTACGCGACACTCGGCGGGATTCACGTTCAGTTTCTTAATAGATGCGGCGAGAGCGTGTCGTATCGCCCACACTATCCCCTTGCGGTCTATCATCGATGCGGAAACAAATGAGACTGCAAAGCGTAAATCATCACCAACGGAATCTTGTATGCGTGCATACCATTCTTCTCGCGCTTTTGCCGTGAGCTGTTTTGATTCTTTGATATCACGAAAACGACGGATCATTCTCGGCGTTGCGACGACGGCTCCGACGGCAACGGGGCCAGCAAGTGGTCCACGCCCCACTTCGTCGATGCCAATCTGAAATTTTGGAGGAAGTTTTTTCACCTATTGAGTATACAAAAAAGCGACCTTTCGGTCGCTCCAGAAAAATTTCAGCTCATCAATCCTCCACCTCCACCTGCGCCTGGGATTGTTTGCTCATTGTCTTTGGCTGAAAACACCCTCACAAGCGTTACGAGGTCAAGCAAAACACTCACGTGTGTTACCCCAAAACATTCCAAATACTGAAAAAGTAATTTACCGATTGTCTGGATGTAGCGCAAATATGCACCGAGTTGATTTTCGCGCAAGACGCTTCGTTCGTGTGTGCACCTTAATTTGCTACTGGTACCACAGAAGGAAATCCATGCAGGTTGTACCGGATCAGGATCATTAGGTGCATTATTTGGGGCATACCAAGGATTACACTTGTCGATTCCCATTAGCAATGTAAGAACCATTTCCTTATTGAGCATTTTCGGCAAGGGTTCATGCTGCATTTGAATTTCAATGCTAAATCCCGGTTCAAAACTCAGATCACTCAAGCGACGAGGCTTTTGGGTTTTTTGAGCTTCCATGGGAAGACTCCTTTATGAAAAAGTACTACACGTTTGGACAAACGAAACTGAGGGAATCCCCTGTTTCGCGCCAAACTTACCCTAACAAAACGTGTTTGTAAGTCAACGACTACTCGACTTGGCAACCAAACGCATCAGGAAATGCCGAATCTGGAAAGAAAAAAAGCGACCTTTGTGGGGTCGCCCTTTACGCACGCTGTGCGAATCTGTTACTGCTTGTCCTGAGTTGTGGCAGTAGCCGGCTTTTTCGCCAGAAAGTCAGGGCTGAGGATCATGCCTTGACCGGCGGGAATCATCATGACTTGAATGTTCGGCGAAAGCTTTTCAACTGACATGTACTGAACCAGGTTGGGCGAAATCGAGTTAGCGATCTTGATGTTCGCTTCGGCCTGCTTGGTTGCCTTGATCAAGATCGCTTCGCCGGCACCTCTCGCTTCTTCGACTTTTTGCGCGGCAATGTGCCTCGCTCCAAGGATCTTTTGCTCTTCAGCCAATGCATTCTGGCTTGCGATCTGCTTGTTTTCGATCGCCGTCTTGAATTTCGGGTCGAAGTCGATGTCGTCGATGAGGAGGTCGCTCACGGTGATCGAGTCATTTTTGAGCGCATCAGCAAGTCGCACAGTAACGTTGTAACGAATCTTTTCGCGGTTTGGAGCAACCGCCACGCTGCTATATTTGACCGTCTCGTCCTTAAAAAACTGATTTACGCGAGGAACAACGAGAATCGCGTACCAATTAGGACCGACGGTGCGATACAGCTTCTGAATGTGCGAGGGCGAGACACTCAGATTGAGGGTTGCAACGACAAAGACATCCTGAGTTTCCACAGAAAAAGCGTTGATTTTCGGAAACCGGTGCCCGACAGTCTGCACGCTCTCCTGACGAACAGTGCGCCACGGAGCAACGAACTGCAGCCCAGACTCGATCTGTCCGACGATGTCACCAAACTGATACACAACGCCGACATGACCGGCTTTGATCTGATTGAGTGAGCTGGGAATCGTCATCACCAGACTGCCGACGATCAACAAACCGATCCCGACGGATGAGAGGTGGTTCATCAATCCATCGAATGCACCCTCCCCATAACTCCGCTCCGGAGCAACTGCCTTCGCCCGCCGCTGGCGCCCAAAATAGATAAGGGCAGCCGACACGGCAACCAAAAAAATCATTACAGTAATATAACTCATTATGAGGTTTCCTTTTCAAATCAGAGAACACTCGCAAAAACTCTTGCGATATGAGGGTCTACCTTTGTAGATGTTTCCGAATTTAAAATAGCATACTTTAACATATGAGTCAAGTATCAGTATTCATGAGACAAAAAATGCCTCTGGTCAGGCATTTATGAGCTATCTTTTATGAAAATGTTTTCCGAATCGTTTGATGAAGGTGCCCCAGACTTTTTCTTCGATCTTGCGGTGCCAATTGCCTACCCAGCACCAGTATGGAATAGTTGCGGCAACTCCTGCTGCAATATAGCCAGAAATGGGATGCCGAGCGGATAGGTAAATTCCGCTAAACCAAAACATAAGAAAAAATATTCCCGTAGCCCAAAGTAAGAGTTGTACGTGCGTCATGAGCTTTTTCCGCCATGGGTCATCGCGGAGCATTTCGCGCCATGTCTTGTTCAGATTGAGGAGCCGCTCTTCATCTCTGTCTTTGTCCCCTTTTTTGAGAACTCGGTCCAAATTTCCCACACGTACTACGGGTTCATATTGACGCTTGATGAATTTCCATATTGCTTCTGATGCGTGTACCAGCCAGGAATACAGACGCTGCAATTGCATCGCCAACTCCTCAAAATGTATCTTATTATATGGTAGCAGTGGCCAGGCTTTGCACAAGCCCTCTTCACAAAGTGAGGTATGCGATGTGGGGCACACAATCCACAGAAAAATACTATCGTTGACTGCTATAATGCGCACATGAGCGAGTCCTCCACCCAAAAAAAATCAGAAAAAGAGAGTGAGTTCATCCACCTCCACACTCACTCGCACTACTCACTCCTCGACGGGCTCTCCAAGCCGCATGAACTGGTCAAGCACGCAAAGGAATTCGGCATGTCGGCGATCGCCATTACGGACCACGGTGCGATGTACGGAGCGATCGACTTCTATCAGGCCTGCAAAAAAGAAGGGATCAAGCCGATCATCGGGGTTGAAGCGTACGTCGCCAATCGCACACGCTTTGATAAAGAATCCGGTATTGATAATAAGCGCTTCCATCTCACGCTCTTGGCCGAGAACATGGATGGGTACAAGAACCTGATAAAGCTTGTCACTGCTGCACATCTCGAGGGCTACTACTACAAGCCTCGTGTAGATAAGAACTTGCTCCGCGAGCACAGCTCGGGTCTTATCGCTCTTTCGGGCTGTCCAGCGGGAGAGCTTGGCCGCGCCATCCTGCGCTCGCGCGACATGGAGCGCGCTGAGGAAATTATTCGTGAACATCTCGAAATATTCGGCAAAGATAATTATTTCCTTGAGATCATGTGGCATGAAGATGTCGAGGGATTTACAGAATGGAAGGACGCGCTCATCATGCTCTCAAAAAAAACTGGGGTGCCACTCGTGGCAACACAGGACTCTCACTACCCTACCCACGAACATGCGCGCGCGCACGCCACACTGATCGCTGTCTCGACAGGATCTGACGTCGGTGAGGCCGGAATCTTTCAGGGAAACGGGCGGTATCATTTTATTTCGAGTGAAGAAGCGCGCGATCTCTTCCGAGATGTGCCCGATGCGGTTGCGAATACAAAAAAGATTGCTGATCGCTGTGATGTCGAACTCACGCTCGGAAAATTTATTTTTCCTGACTTTGCGCTCACGCCCGGCAAGACTGCCGATCAGATGCTTGAAGAGCTGACGCGCGTCGGCATTATTGAACGTGGACTAGATAGTGATCCCGCTGTCGAAGAACGTCTCCTCTATGAGCTTGAAGTCATCCGTAATAAAAACTATTCGCCTTACTTTCTCGTCGTTGCCGATCTGCTTCGCTTTGCCCGAGAGTCGGACATCTATAATACAGTACGTGGCTCGGCTGCAGGGTCACTCGTTGCGTATCTCTCGGGAATTACCAATGTGAATCCTATTGAGTTTCAGCTTCCGTTTGAGCGCTTTCTTAACCCATTTCGCCCATCTGCCCCCGATATCGATATGGACTTCGCAGATAATCGTCGCGAAGAAGTAATAGAATATGCCAAGCGTAAGTACGGAGCGGACAAGGTCGCGCAGATAGGCACCTTCGGTACGATGATGGCGCGCGGTGCGGTGCGGGATGTCGCGCGTGCGCTCGGCAAACCCTATGATGTTGGCGATCGTATTTCCAAAATGATCCCTATGGGTTCACAGGGATTCCCCATGACGATCGACCATGCGATGGAGCTCGAGCCTGATCTCAAAAAAGCGTATGACACGGATACCGAAGCGCGGGAGATCCTCGACATTGCGCGCAAGCTTGAGGGCACTGTGCGACATGTCTCGGTACACGCTGCGGGTGTCGTCATTGCTCCACGGCCGCTTGTTGAATACGTGCCGACACAGTTCGACCCCAAAGGCGGTAAGCTCATCACGCAATACGATATGTATACGGTGGGTGAAGACGGCGTTGGCCTCACCAAACTCGATTTCCTCGGTATCAGAAATCTTGCGATCCTGGGAGATGCAGTGCGCCTCGTCAAAGAGCATCGGAATATTGAAATTCTGATCGAAAAAATTCCGTTCAATGACAAACAGACATTTCGGATGCTCGCACGTGGTGAGACTGAAGGATTGTTTCAACTCAACGGCTCGGGCATGACAAAGCACCTAATGGAGCTTCATCCGACAACCGTGCATGATATCAACGCCATGGTGGCACTCTACCGACCGGGGCCGATGCTCAATATTCCGGAGTATATAGCGCGCAAGCAAGGAAGGAAGCCTATTCAGTATTTTCATCCCAAGGCGGAAAAATTTCTCGCAAAATCATTTGGTGTGCTCGTGTATCAGGACGATCTTCTCTACACCGCGCTTGAGCTCGCCGGATACAACTGGGAAACTGTCGACAAGTTTCGTAAGGCCGTAGGTAAAAAGATCCCTGCGGAGATGGCAAAGCAACATGTCATTTTCGTTGAGGGGTGCCAGAAACATTCGGGGATGACGGCGGGAGAGGCGGAGGCCATCTGGGCGCTCTTCGAGCCGTTCCAAGGATATGGTTTCAATAAAGCGCACGCCGCATGCTACGGACGTGTCGCCTACCAGACGGCGTATATGAAAGCGAACTTTCCTGCCGAGTACATGTGCGCGGTGCTTTCTGCAGAATCGGGCGATACTGATAAAATCTCTATTATCATCACGGAGTGCAAACGTATGAAGATCCCTGTATTGCCGCCTGACATTAATGCGAGCGTTGCCGACTTCACGGTCAATAAAGGAGAGGACGAAAAGCCGGATAAAATCAGATTTGGTTTGTATACCATCAAAAATTTGGGCGAAGCGATTTCCGATGCCATCATTCTTGAACGCACCACTGCCGGTGACTTCACTACGTTTAGTAATTTCCTCGAGCGTGTAACTCATAAAGATCTCAACAAGAAGTCTCTCGAGTCGCTCATCCGTGCGGGCGCTTTCGATACGCTGGGAATTGATCGCGGATCGCTTCTCCATAACGTTGACGACGCACTTGAGTATCACAAGCTACACGCTCGTGAGAAAGAAAGTTCACAGGTCTCGCTTTTTTCTGTTATTGCGAACGTTGCTCTTCCGACACTCCGCATGCGTCCCGCACCGGAAATTTCACCCGAGGACAAATTGCGCTGGGAAAAGGAACTGTTGGGCCTGTATATTTCTGGGCACCCACTCGATAAGCACCGTGAGAAGATGGAGAAAAGTGGAGTCAATATCAAGCAACTCGGAGAAGAAAGCCATGAGGGAGTGAGCACGGTTATTGCCGGTATCATCGAGGAGCACAAAGTGGTCATCACAAAAAAGAATGAACACATGGCGTTTATCAAAGTGGCGGACTTCACCGGTTCTATCGAAGTGGTTATTTTTCCTCGCACACTCGCCGAATGCAAAGATATGCTCGGTCCTGACAAACTTGTTGCCATCAAAGGCCGCTTCTCTCGCCGCAACGACTCCCCTTCAATCATCGCCGAGAAAGTCAAAGCACTTTAATATCAAGGCGACAGCTTAATATGGGAGAGAGCTGGACTGATCGAGAAAACCAAGACGGTCTCTGCTGTGCATAAAAAAAGGCACATATGCGTGCCTTTGTGTGAGATTATTCGTCTTCGTCGTCATCCGGTAGTGCGAGAATTGCAGCGTCCTCTGCGTACTGTTTTTCAAACGCGTTGTCGACAATAGACCGCTTCCATGTCGCCATGCATATGAAGGCGATGGTCAAGACAAGTGTCATGTATCTAAGGGGTTCGCGGTACATCTCTCCGAAATGCGGCATGGTCTCGTGCACAAGAACAAGAACTGCGAGCGGCAGAAGCTGGAGCAGTGTGATGAGATGTCTAAACGGCTGCTTCCGCTTCACAAACGCCACTCTCCTTTCCTCGGCTTCTTCCTGCAGTTTATTCCGCGCGAAACGGATTTGCATGAGTTTCGTCTTGATCACATCTTCACTGCATTCGCACGATGGCAAGCATTGTTTGCTGATCACGATTTTCTCCTTAAAAATTGATCCGAACCGCATAATGCCATATTACTTTAAGTACGTCAATGAATTCGTTTTTACCGCCAGAATATCCATGCTATTATGATTTTTATGGAAAACTCCGACACCCTTCACAATATTCGTCATACCCTCGCACACCTTTTGGCTATCGCGGCGAAGGAATTCGACACCGGCGTCATGCTTGGTATCGGACCCGTGACCGAAGACGGCTTCTACTATGACTTTCAGTTTACCAAAAGCCCATCACCCGAAGACTTAAAGGGTTTCGAAAAGATGATGCGCAAACTGGTGAATCAAAAGCTTCCCATGGAGGGGCGCGAGATCAGTAAGGCAGAGGGCGAAAAACTCTTTACAGGGCAACCATTTAAGCTTGAGCTATTGAAGGAGTACGCGGTGGAAGGCAAAACCCTTACTGCATATACTGTGGGCAGCTTTACTGATCTTTGCAAAGGCGGACACTGTGCAAATACGAGTGAGATCGCTGCTGATGCGTTCACTCTCACCCGCATTGCGGGAGCCTACTGGCGGGGTAATGAAAAGAATCCTATGCTCACACGCATCTATGGTTATGCATTTGAAACAAAAGCTGAACTCAATGAATACGAGGCGATGCTTGAGGAAGCAAAGAAGCGTGATCACCGCAAGATCGGCAAAGAACTCGGACTCTTCACCTTCTCGCCACTCGTCGGCTCCGGACTCCCGCTCTGGCTTCCCAAAGGCGCGACGGTACGGCGCATTCTCGAGCGCTTTATCACGGACACTGAACTTGCGTGGGGCTACCAACATGTTTACACACCCGATATCGCAAAAATCGATCTCTTCAAAACGTCGGGGCACTATCCATACTACAAAGACTCGATGTACGCTCCGATTAAAATCGATGAGGATGAGTTCATGCTCCGCCCGATGACCTGCCCGCATCATTTTCAAATTTATGCTGACTCACCGCGAAGCTACAAAGAACTCCCGATGCGCATCGCCGAGCTCGCACAGCTCTACCGCTACGAAGCTTCGGGCGAACTCTCCGGCCTCGTCCGTGTACGTAGTTTTTGTCTCGCCGATGCGCACATTATCTGTGCGGGGAAAGACCAGGCAATTGATGAAGTCGGTAAAGCACTCGATCTTATTGAGCACATTTCGGGCATCTTCGGACTGGCTATGGGCAAGAATTATTCGTATCGCCTTTCGCTCGGAGATCGATCGGACGACAAAAAATACTACAAGAACGATGCGGCGTGGGATGAGGCGGAAAATGCTCTCCGCAAACTTTTGAATGCGCGAGGCTGTACCTTTGTCGAAGCTCCGCAAGAAGCTGCATTCTACGGACCGAAAATCGACATTCAAATGCGCGATGTCAAAGGTAAAGAAAATACCGCCTTCACCGTACAATATGATTTTTGTATGCCAGACCGCTTCAATCTCACCTACAACGACAGTGACGGCAAAGAAAAGCGTCCGATAGTCGTTCATCGTTCGTCCATCGGTGCTGTTGAGCGCGTTATGGCATTTTTGATTGAGCACTATGCAGGTAACTTCCCTCTCTGGCTCGCCCCTCTACAAGTTGCGATCCTTCCCATCAGCGATGCACACCATGCATTCGCAAAAGAAGTTGATACGGCACTCAAGACGGCGAGTATCCGCACAGAACTCCATCTCGAAAGCGAATCGCTCGGCAAAAAGATCCGCAGCGTAAAGGTGGCAAAGATCCCCTACACACTCGTGATCGGTGATCAGGAGGTTGCGGACAAAAAAGTTACCCTTGAAGGGCGAGAAGGAAAAATAGGGCAATTGAATACGAGCGAACTCCTCGCCCTCCTTCAAAAGGAAATCACCGAAAAGGCCTAAATATCAACACAGAATACGTGCTGGCGTGTTTCTCATTCATCCTACATACTAAGAAAGGAAGTATTGTTGTGGAGGCACCATGCGTTTCAAACCGATATTTAAGAGTCGACATGTAAATGTCAACAAAACTCTTCATATCGGCTTGGAAATGCTGTATGAAGAAAATGATGCGGAATATCTTGTGCACATCCTCTGCTTTCTTGAGGCATATGCAAAAGAACATGATGGGAAGTTTACACTAATACCCGCCATCACCCACGACGGAAAAAATGTAAAAGCCAAGACGCTCCTTGCGCAATTTAATAAGCTTGAAGAAGGGCAGAGGCTAATACGCGGCGTCGTCTCGATACATTTCCTTGATGAAATGCGACCGGTGTTTGATACGTACATGAAAACGTTAGGACAGATCAGGGATGAGGCAAAAAAGGGTCATGAGTGGGACGAACTACATCCT
>JAYTCK010000014.1:0-33561 GCA_043736515.1 bacterium | reverse complement strand
GCGTGTCGGGGTCACCATTAATCATTTTGATATTATCTACAAGCTCTCCGAATGGCTCGAGGGAATCATGAATGAGCGCGCCCCACACATTGAAGTAGTTGAACCCTTGGGCGAAGTACGTATCTTGCGTTTTTTCAGCCAACAAAAAGAACAGCAAGTGATCGGCGGACGTGTCGAGAAAGGCAAGATTATGCATGGAGCACGCTTTAAGATCATGCGTCGCGACGCTGAGATTGGCGAGGGGAAGGTAACTGAACTTCAGCAGCAGAAGATCAAGTGTAAGGAGGTATTAGAAGGGACGGAATGCGGGATGATGGTGGAATCAAAATTCACCATTGCAGAACGTGATGTCCTTGTCCCCTACGTTGTTGTGAAGAAACAATAATATGAGCATTAAAGACGAACGCATCAAGGATCTCTACAAGCGTCTTGCTAGTGATTTTTTGAGCAGGAATTCTAACCGCACATCGCTCATCACGGTAACCAATGTCGAGCTCTCACCAGACACAAAGCGTGTGGAAATCATGATTTCCGTGCTACCTATAGAAAAGGAACGTGTTGCCCTTTTGTTTGCCAACCGCCTTCGTGGCGAATTCAGTGATTACATTAAGGCACACAGTCGAATGCGCATGCTTCCACAAATACACTTCTCGTCGGATTATGGCGAAAAGAACCGCCAGCGTATTACCGAGCTACTCGCAGGCGACGAGCTGGAAACTGAGCAATAAACTTGCTATAGTGCTTTTCATGGCGTAGTGGCGTAGTGGCGAAGTGGATGAAAAGCAAACTGCTTTGCTTTTCATCGGTTTTGCGAAGCAAACGCGCCCATGCGATGCAGCGAGCAGGCCGCGACGAGGGACACGCATAGATCTGCCTAATACCCTATGCGCATAGACAGATTGCTGCAAAAGTTAGGAAGCATAGTACAATCAAATCAAATATGGCGTAGTGGCGAAGTGGTAACGCATAGATCTGCAAAATCTACATGCACCGGTTCGATTCCGGTCTACGCCTCCAGCCTAATGCCGCAATCCCTGCTCGGGTGGTGGAATCGGTATACACGAGAGACTTAAAATCTCTTGCCGAAAGGCTTGCGGGTTCGAGTCCCGCCCCGAGCACTAAATTAAAATCCCCATGAGGGGATTTTAATTTAGTGCTCGGAGCAGCAAACTGCTTTGCTACGTGGCGGGACTCGAAAGACTTTTCGATGCCGATTCATAGAGGCCGAAAAGTACCCGCGGCGGTAGCCGAGAGTCCCGCCTTCAAAACCAACAAGGTGTACCGTCCCCATAAGGGAAGAGTCCCGCCTTGCATTGATTGTGACGATTACAATCGTTGCGTTTATTATATTTTTTGATAAACTGGCAAAGTTGAGACATATGCCTTCGTAGCTGTCTTGGCAGGTCGATAGCTAAAAGTTGAAGTGGTTTGCAGAGTAACAAAGTAGTATTGCCTTCGTAGCTCAGTTGGTAGAGCAGCTCGCTCTTAACGAGACGGTCGCAGGTTCGACTCCTGCCGGGGGCACAAAGCGAGATTCAAAGAGCACCTCCGGGTGCTCTTTGCGCTTTGTGCCCACGGAGGAAGCCATCTGCGGCATAAGGTACATAAATCGAGTCTTAATTTAACCCTTCTGCCTTGTGGTTAAGCCACAGAACTGTTAGAAATAAGCCACCATGGTTAAAAAACGGCAAAATATGCCCATATTGCGATAGTTATCAGGTCATCAAAAGAGGCATTCTCAGTGGAGTACAAACATACCAGTGTACCTCATGCACAAAACGATTTCGGAATAAAAGGAAAAAAGAGACACCGATGGGAGAGTCGGTGTGGCACGACTACGTATTTATAAAACAAGTACTCCGAGAGCTGAAGGAAGACCATGAACTAGACAAGCGTACTCTTCATAATATTTTAATTAATCACATTGTCCCCACAAAGGAACATGCACCGCGAGCACTCTTCGTGGTTGTCGATGCTCTTTATTTTAGAAAAAAGAAACACGTCACACCGTGGTGTGCGGTCGTGTTTCGTGACCCAATAAAAAAAGAAAACCTGTGGTGGGGTTTTGGTCCGGTCGAGAGTACGCACTTATATAATCAAGGACGCATTGAACTTGAAGCACTCGGCTACACACTCCTCGGAGTCACAGGTGACGGATTAGCCATGATCCGCAAGGTATTTACGGATATTCCATTTCAAATGTGTTTGGTGCACATGGAGCGTATTATCATTCGCAAGATCACGCGCAACCCGCAAACAGAAGCAGGCAAGGTCCTCTTGGCACTCGTGCATACACTCCGCGACACTCCCTCGGTGTTCTGGCGTCCTCGCTTCGTGCAATACATCGAACGATATCGTGATTTCCTCAATGAACGAACATATCACCCGGAAAGTGGAACATCATCGTGGACGCATCAGGAGCTCCGTTCTGCAGTCCTATCGCTCAAACAGTTTGAGCCATTTCTGTTTACCCATGAAACAGTGCGGCAACTTCCTCAAACCTCAAATTCACTTGAGGGTCATTTCGGTCACATCCGTGATATTGTCCGTGTGCATCGTGGAATCTCTGATGCATTACTGCCCAAGGTATTGTGTGCGATTTTCCTCGCTTCGACGATCGCTCCGAAGAGAAAAAAGCTATCCTAAAAAAGACTCGATTTATGTACCTTATGCCCTTTTTTTTATTTTTTGATTGCAGTTGTGGTCGCTGTCGCCTCTGGTGGAAACTTCCCTGCACGAAGTATTTCAATTGCCCTATCAAGTTGCGGATCCTCACCCTTATCGACTTCTTCTTTTGTGATCTCAACCTTCACCTGAGGGTCAATGCCGCCTTCGGAGAGATTTGTGCCATCTGGAGTAATCCATCGCGCAACAGTAATCTTAATTGCCGTATTTTCGCCAACCGGTACAAGCTCCTGCACTGAGCCCTTACCAAAAGTCTTTGTTCCAACTAGGGTTGCTATGCCGTGTTGAGCGAGTGCAGCCGCAAGGATCTCTGCCGCAGAGGCCGATCCCCCGTCGACAAGAATAACAAATCGAAGTTTATCTGCAAATACATTGTATCCCTTACTGCGGTAGACCTTGCCGCCACCTGCCTTCTCGGCTTCACTCACAACAATTTTACCTTGTGGAAGGAACCAGCTTGCCATGTCGACAGCTACTTCAAGATAACCGCCGGGATTACCCCGAAGATCGAGCACAAGCTTATTGGCGCCGGACTGGATAAATTCACGCAATGCCTGGCGGAAAAGCTCAGCCCCAGTAGCAGGAAAGCCGTAGAGGCGAATGATAAACACATCACCGCGCTTTTCTGTATCGATGGTTGGCACCTGTATAACCTCGCGTACCACACTAACCTCAAATGGTTCTTTTTTTGTTGGATCACTCGGGCGATATAGTGTTAATCGTACACTTTTACCCACCTCACCGCGTATAAGGAAAAGTGCTCTATCAACTGTCATAAGCGAGGTGGTCGCGTTGTCTATCTTGAGAATTGCATCTCCCTTCTCAATCCCCGCTCGCTCCGCAGGAGAACCTTTGAGAGGTGCGATAACCATAAGCAAACCATCCCGTGCGCCGATCTGCATACCTACGCCGCCGAAACTTCCCTGCACGTCTTGTTCAAAAATTGATTTTTCCTGCGGGGGCATGAAGTAGGTGTACGGATCACCCAATGAATCTGCGAGGCCTGATATTGCCCCCCATACTTTTTCCTGGTTTGAAACCGCAGCATGTTTTGTGGGGACATACTTTTCATTGATGATATTCCATGCCCTCCAAAACTCATTGAAGTTTACCGCCTCTTCAGCTGGGGCTGTACTCGTGTTTACAAGGCATGGTGCCTCAGTACCCTCAGCTGAGACACATATCGTAATTTCTCTATCCGAATTCTGTGCAGATGTGGAGGGTATGCTGTAGTTCAAAAGCCCGGTAACTTTCGAGGTTTCCGGACGGTGATGGTAGCCGACACTAATTCCTATGCCAAAAATGAGCACACCGAGCATGAGCCCAAGTGTCACCTGTGTTGCTGTTTTCCGGGAGAATCGCATGCGCTCTATTATCCCATGAGAGAGGAGGAAGTATCAAGTATCTGGTATACTATTTGGTATATGATTGCACGCTATAAATATCATGATCTCACGTGGATTGATTTGGAGCGCCCCACACACGACGAGGTACGGAGTATTATGGATGAGTTTGAGATCCATCCTATTGTTGCCGACGAGCTACTTGCGCCATCACTGCGCCCCAAGATCGACCTTCATGAAAATTTCGTTTATCTCATTCTCCACTTCCCTGCTATTCGTCATACCCACACGAGCCCAAGCCAGGAAGTAGACTTTATAATAGGCAAAAAATTCCTTATCACCGTGCGTTACGAGCTCCTTGATCCGCTTCATAAGTTCTCAAAAGTGTTTGAAGTCAATTCAATACTGGATCGTAGCGATATTGGCGACCATGCAGGATTCCTTTTCTTTTACATGATGCGCAAGATCTACGGATCGCTTGGCCACGAACTCACCATGATTGGTGAATCGCTCAAAGATACCGAAGAGCATATATTCAAAGGCGAGGAACGGGAGATGGTGGAGCGTCTCTCGGTTATCCATCGTGATATTCTGGGTTTTCACCGCTCCCTCCGTATGCATCGCGGCGTACTCCAATCACTTGGCAATGCCTGCGAAGCTTTTTTTGGGAAGGAGTTTGTCCATTACACGGAAAACATCATGGGTGAGTATCTTAAAGTTGAGGAAATGCTCCAGGATCAAAAAGAAATACTTGTTGACTTGCGTTCGACAAACGATTCCCTCCTTTCAACAAAAACAAATGAGATTATGAAACTATTAACCGCAACAACATTCCTTGTGTTACCAGCTACGCTCATCGGGGGAATATTTGGGATGAACACCCAAAGCACACCTTTAATTGGCCATGCGTATGATTTTTATATAGTGATTGGGGTTATGCTTATTATTGCCCTCTCCACTTTCATGTATTTTAAGCACAAGCGTTGGATAAATTGATATGGGATTACGGCTCTACAACACAGCGTCACGTATCATAGAAGATTTTACACCACTTTCTCCCGAAGTGGTGACAATGTATAATTGCGGCCCAACCGTGTACAACTACCAGCATATTGGCAATGTGCGGAGCTACGTATTTGCCGACACTCTTCGTCGCACCATCGAAGCCGGTGGTCTTAAGGTGAGGCAAATCATTAACATTACCGATGTCGGACATCTGGTATCTGACAGTGACGAAGGTGAGGACAAGATGGTGGTTGGTGCAGCACGCGAAGGCAAGGGTGTTGAGGAAATCATCGCGCAATTCTCAGATGCATTTTACAAAGATCTCGACGCACTGCACATCAAAAAAGCAGAACAGTATCCTCGAGCAACTACATATATTGCTGAGCAGAGATCGTTTATTGAAAAGCTTTCGCTACAAGGATATACCTATGTCACCGCTGATGGTATTTACTTTGATACGAGCAAATTTCCTCGCTACGCCGATTTTGCAAAGTTAGATAGAGAAGGCATGCAGGCAGGACAACGCGTTGCAATCGGAGAAAAAAAGCATGTAACCGATTTTGCATTGTGGAAATTCTCTCCCAAAGATGGAGCGCAACGTGAACAAGAGTGGGACTCACCGCTCTCCCTCCCACAAAAGGGTTTTCCTGGTTGGCATATCGAATGTTCGGCAATTATTCTTACTGAGCTTGGGGAGACTATAGATATCCATACTGGTGGAGTCGATCATATCCCTGTTCACCATACAAACGAGATTGCTCAGAGTGAATCACTAAACAATAAACCACTTGCGCGTTTCTGGATGCACAATGCGCACATGATGGTGGACAACACCAAGATGTCAAAATCTTTTGGCAATACCTATCTCCTCGGCGACCTGCACGAGCGTGGCATTCCCCCACTCGCCTACAGATACTGGCTACTTACTGCGCATTATCGTACGCAGGTAAACTTCACGTGGGAGGCTCTCGCAGGAGCACAATCCGCCTACAACAGACTCACCAATTACGTTATTGATCACAAAAAAGATGGCGGCATGCCGATCGAGAAATACGTGGAGGAATTTATGTCGGAGATGAACGACGACCTCAATACTGCAAATGCAGTTGCGCTTACGTGGAAATTGACTAAGGACACTCTGCACAATGAGGAAGACAAATATGCTACCCTTCTAAAATTTAACGAAGTCCTCGGTCTCGGACTCGAAGTGCTGGTCGCATCACACGCGGGAGAGGAAGTCCTGCCCAGCAATATCTCCGATCTAGCAAACGCGAGACAGCGTGCACGCGATGAAAAAAATTACGCAGAATCCGACCGACTCCGCGATGCACTTCTTGCTCTGGGTTTTGAGGCAAAAGACACACCCATGGGCCAGCGCATAAAGCCTTTATAGTCTACTTGAGCCGTTCACGGAGTAAACGATGATACACAACAGCAAACCGATGTGCCTCCATATTCGCAATGAGTATGCCACGTTTATATGAGGAAGCGATCTCTGTATTTCCCATGATCATTCTTGCTTTATGACGATTGTCTTTTACCACACTTACAATGGCACAAGCGATGCCAAGTTCCTTGCACACACGTTCGGCCCGTCGCTTTTGTGCGACACCTCCGTCGATGACAATGAGGTCAGGCTTTAGCCATTCCATGTGACCAAAACGTCGACGCAGTACCTCTTCGAGATGGAGCGTATCATCGGATTTTTCATGTTCAATACGGATCTTAAATTTTCGATACTGTGATTTATTGGGTACACCGTCCTCAAGTACGACCATAGCACCGACCGTATACTTTCCAGAGATATGTGCGATGTCATAGGCTTCAATACGATATGGCTTTGCCCGAATTCGCGCAGAGCGATGCGACGCCTCACGGATCTCTTCCTTTATGAGTGAAACATCTTTTATATGCTGAAGCGCGAACATACTTTTTTTGTATTCATTTGCGATCTCAAACTCTTGCAGTTTTGCATGGGCGCGCATCAGCTTTTCCATTCCTTTTAGCACCTGCGCTTTTTTACCTTCAAAAAATAATTTAATATGCCGAATGCGCTCCGCATACTCTTTTTGAGAGATTTCCCCAGTACACACCCCTGGGCATAGGGCAATTTGTCGGTTAAAGCAGGGTATACCGGAATTGGGTTCACATTTATCACGAAACGGAAATATGCGACGAATGAGCTTTAATGCCTCGTTTAAATTGGCGCCCTGAGGAAAGGGTCCAAATATATATTTATAACCTGAATCTTCTGCAGCCTGTTTTCCTGTGCGCATGGTGCGCTCACGAATAGTAAATATCCGAGGGTATGTTTCGCTGGTAATCACAACATAATTAAAACTTTTTCCGTCCTTTTCCTTGGTGTTGTAATATGGCTGATGCTCCTTAATGACGCTGGCCTCAAGTATGAGGGCTTCGAGCACTGAATCAGTAGTTGTGTGCGTGACATTTTTTGCAAGCGTGATCATGTCAACAATATGCTTTCCGCGCGTATGCATAAGATCGTTTGCGAAATAGCTTCGCACGCGATCGCGGAGCGATGTTGCTTTGCCAACATACATAAGCTTCCCTGCTTCATCAAGAAAACGATATACGCCAGGTTCATCAGGCAGCTTTATTTTTTTAAATTCATCAAGCGTCATGTTGTTATCCTATCTGATTCGTACGTACTTGACAAACTCGATGGAAATGATACGATGTTTTTGGATTTCAAGTTTTTCTTCTACCCTATTACTGGAGAACTAAATTGCCCCAAGACCTCCCTCCCCTCCTGGTATTGAGTGACAAACTAAAAAGACGCATACAAGCAGATCTTTCAGCGCATGTAGAGAGTGGGGTAATCGGACCCCCGGGCTATCGCACTCAAACCATCAGGATGCTCAACAACATGATTCTTGAGCGCTACGCCACGATGCCTGAGCATGA
Source organism: bacterium (assembly GCA_043736515.1). Taxonomy (GTDB): domain Bacteria; phylum Patescibacteriota; class Minisyncoccia; order Phycocordibacterales; family UBA6899; genus MHLP01. The sequence goes on along the minus strand of JAYTCK010000014.1, from coordinate 25,603 downwards.
CTGCTCTATTCGGACAAGGGATTACCTCGTAAATGCCGCGGAGTCCTTTTATGCAATACGCACTGACTATCTCAGCGTTACGGATTACGTTACCGATTTTCCGGACATCGTGAGATTGGCCGGATTAAGCGAACTCCGACTCAGATAGACTCCTTTAGCGGAGTGACCAAGCGGGGCCTAATGGCCCTGCTTTCCTTTTGCCAACATTTTCTTAAGATAGGCTCCGGTATGCGACTTTGGATTATTCGCAACTTCCTCCGGCGTGCCTTTTGCAACCAGCTGCCCACCCCCGAGTCCCCCTTCGGGCCCAATATCAATAATATAATCAGCGGATTTTATGACATCAAGATTATGCTCGATAAGCAAGACAGAATTTCCTCTATCAACAAGATTTTGCAATATCTCAATCAGCTTGCGCACATCGGCATAGTGAAGGCCAATCGTGGGCTCATCGAGGAGATAGATTGTGCGCTGCATAAGTGGGCGATACAGCTCAGAGGCAATCTTTACGCGCTGCGCCTCTCCGCCTGAAAGTGTTGTCGCGGATTGTCCAAGCTCAAGATAACCGAGCCCCACATCACTCATTGTCTTCAAGCGATCGGAAATTGCAGGAATGTCTTGGAAAAAGATATAGGCCTCTTCCACCGTCATTTTGAGAATATCGTAAATACTCTTTTTCTTAAACTTCACATCGAGCGTCTCCTTCTGAAAACGCTTGCCTTGGCATACCTCGCAGAGCACATACACCGTTGGCAGAAAGTGCATTTCCACCGCAATCATGCCGTTGCCCTCACACGCTTCACAGCGCCCTCCTTTTACGTTAAAAGAAAATCGTGAAGCTTTCCATCCGCGGAAACGTGCTTCTTCTGTCTCGGCAAACAAGTCGCGCACAAACGTCCAGATACCCGTATATGTTGCAGGATTCGAGCGTGGCGTGCGACCAATGGGCGATTGATCAATCAGGATGGTTCGCTCCAAATACTCGGTTCCCGTGATTTTTGCGCAGTTATAAACCTGTGCAGAACGATATTTTCGATCAAAGCGTGCCTGAAGATTTTTGTAGATCAGTTCGTACATTAACGTGGATTTTCCGGATCCAGAAACACCGGTAATTGCCACAAATTTTCCAAGCGGAACATCAACCGTCATGTTGGTGATGTTAAACGCTTTCCCTCCGTGTATTGAGATCTTGCCCTTATCTTTATCACGACGTTCTTCCGGAACAGGAATTTTTTCATCGCCGCGCAAATAATCGAGTGTGAGTGATTTTTGTTTTTTATCAAGAATCAAATCATCAAGATATCCGGAGACAACAACATGTCCGCCGTGTACGCCCGCACCCGGCCCAATGTCGACGAGATAGTCAGAAGCAAAAATAGTGTCTTCGTCATGCTCTACGACGATAATGGTATTGCCAATATCTCGTAGATCGAGCAACGTCTTGATCAAACGATCGTTGTCTTTCTGGTGTAGTCCAATAGTTGGCTCATCGAGTACATAGAGAGCGCCGACAAGTCGCGAACCAAGCTGCGATGCAAGTCTGATGCGCTGCGCCTCACCTCCCGATAGTGTGTTTGCGCGTCTCCCAAGCGTGAGGTAGCCGATACCCACATCGAGCATAAAACGTAAGCGTGACTGAATCTCCTTGATGACGACATTTGATATTTCCTGTTCGGTCGGAGTCAGCTTCAATGCTTTAAAATATGTATCAGCTTCGAGTATAGAAAGGTTTGTCACATCAACAATGCTTTTGCCTTTCGGAGAAGTATCAGGGTCTTTCTTTTTTGCTTTTTTATCAAGAGTGAGTGCCTGTGCATCACCGATCGTCACGAAAAGTGCCTCGGGTCGGAGTCGCGCTCCGTGACATGTCTCACAAGGCTCATCGCCAAACATGTGTTTAGTGCCGAGTCCATTACATGCCGAGCAGGCTCCTGCGGGTGAATTAAAGGAGAATAGGCGCGGTTCAACTTCGGGGTAAGAGAATCCATCATCAGGACAGGCGAACTTCGATGACATCAGTGTGTCCTGTTCTCCAATGATGAGCCGCACTAGTCCCTCACTTTCATCGAGCGCTCGTTCCACAGCCTCACCGAGTCGTTCGCGAACGCCTTTTTCATTATCGCGAAATTCTGAAACAAAAAACTCATCCACCAAAATATCAATGTCGTGTTTTTTTGTCTTAGTGAGCTCGATGCGGTCACGAAGGTTTTTTAATTTGCCATCGAGGCGTACTTTGGTGTAACCCTTTGAAAGAAGATCGTAAAGGAGCTGGTAATACTCCCCTTTTCTACCGCGCACCACAGGGGCGTAGATTCCCACTTTCAGTGACGAGTACGTGACACCCATCACTGTTTCCTTGGGCTCATGAGTACCGATATCATTCACACGCTCGAGCACAAAATTCATAATTTCTTCGTTGGTGAGCCTCTTGATCGGTTTACCGCATGTTAAACAATGAGGAATACCAATGCGCGCAAAAAGCACACGTAGGTAGTCGTTGATTTCGGTGATTGTCGCAACGGTCGAGCGAGGGTTCGATGAGTGTGATTTTTGATCGATAGAAATTGCTGGTGAAAGCCCGACGATCTCATCCACGTCAGGTTTCTGCATCGTATTTAAAAATTGTCGCGCATATGCTGAAAGTGATTCCACATAGCGACGCTGGCCTTCCGCAAAGATAGTATCAAAAGCAAGAGAAGACTTCCCCGACCCTGAGAGTCCAGTAAAGACAACCATCTTGTTGCGAGGCATCTCAACAGTAATATTCTTCAGGTTATGCGTGCGCGCGCCACGCACAATAATACTATCCAGCTCCTTTGATTTGCGTTCAGAGTCTTTCATGTGCCGCGCATAATAACACAATTTCTTACAAAAGAAAAGCCGCCCCATGTCTCTGTAAGACGGGCGGCTGTCACAAATTTATATACTGAAGGTTGGCTCGGGGATTTTCGTCTTGATGAATGAGGGGTTTACTTCACCACACATTTTCATGATTCTCTTGAAAGCCCACTCGTCGCTCGTTGTAAAATCACAGCGCGTGTCGTCGAAGTGAATGATGCCTTTGGAAAAGGATAGGGCGTCGAAGCCGGTTTGATCAGCACTCCAAGATCCAATCACTTCAGCGCGAACCGGGAACAGATGCTGATGCTCGCGGAAAAGCCTCTTGAAGCGTGAATATTCTCGAAACATCAAGAACGCGTGGCAACTCACAGCGAAAATTATCCACGCTAGGGCAGCCACCGCGATATGCCAGCTTAGCTCTTCTGCGAACAAGCCGCCCAAATATAGGCCACACGCCAGAGCCGAGATCGCGACAAAGATGGCAATAAAAACCAGTGCCAAGTTCGCGACGATGGACATTGGCCCGTTTTTGGACGCGGCCGTAACGAGTGAATTCATAATTTTGCCTTTCAGATTGAAATGAACCTACAAATCATAATACACTATATTTAACTATATGTCAAGATGTTGTAGGGTAGTCACCGAAACACCCAAGTTAAAAATTTCTTCTTGGGTTAAGTTGGGCATACTCACCCGATAGCGGCGAAGAATTGCTTTTTTGAGTTCGCTCTGATCTTGAATGTGTTTCATTGAGTACAGGAAATTTACTTCACGCAATGCTTTGTATGGGACATGCTCACGAACACCCACACAAGTACCCACAAGCACATCGTTAAATGAGAGTACCGGAAGCACCTCATCTTCTGGACCACGGTAATATCCCTGCTTCACAATGCGCGGCAACATATATTTAGCCCCGATACGATGCCCCGAAAATTCAAGATTAAAATGTGTGAAAAAAGGAAGTGTGCGATTAATATCCCCATATTCCTCATCGAGAATACGAATAACTCCATCACTATGATGTGCAATATCAAACTCATGCGAAGCAATCTCAGAGATTGTCTCCCCCTTACGTATGCGATAAATATCCGGCCCATGCGAGCGCTGGAGCGCTATAGGCGACTTGTGTTTCCCTAATTTCACCATTTCAGTATAGCAAAAAATATTACTCTTCTTGTAAATTTGGATAGAAAAATATTAAATTCTGCCGAAGGCACTAGAGCACTTTCATTTTGGGATGAGATACGAGGCAGAGCTGCGCAGTGCCCTTGGGGCTGTAGTCTCCTACTGCTCCAAGGGTCGAGCACAGTTCTAACGAAGTAGCTCGCACAAAATGGAAGTCGCTCAAACTACAAAGTTATAAGGGAGGCGATGCTGTCTCCCTCGCGCAACTTCATAATGCGTACCCCTTGTGTCTGTCGTCCAAGTACTGGCACTTCTTTGAGTTCAACACGGATGACCTGGCTGTTTTTTGAGATAGCCACCACTTCTCCCTCACGATCAGCGAGGACTAGTCCTGTAATAAGCTTTCCTGTTTTTGGTGTTACTTTTGCCGTCTTAATACCGGAGCCTCCGCGCTTTTGTACTTTGTACTCAGAAAGATCAGTCATTTTGCCGTATCCATGTTCACTCATCACGATAAGCAGCGGTTTTTCATAGCCACCCTTCACCACATCGGCAGTCACGATCTTGTCGGCGCCCTTGAGCATCATGCCGCGCACACCTCCCGCCCCGCGTCCCATTTCTCGGACATCGGTATGTTTAAAGCGGATCGATTGTCCTGCAGAGGAAACCAGCGAGACATCATCCTTGCCTTCAACAAATCGCGCGGAGAGCAGCTGGTCACCGGGTGAGAGTTTCATGGCAAGTAGACCGCTACGGCGTACATCTTTAAAACTGTCTGCGGCCACTTTTTTCACAACCGCCTTTTCTGTCACGAGAAGAAGTGAAAGTTCCGCTGAGGCTTTCACTGCTTTTGGCATTGCGAGAATTGATGTGACCACCTCGTCCCCACCAAGCGATAGGAAATTCATGATTGACTTCCCTTTTGTGGCGCGCCTTCCCTCGGGAAGCTCATATGCTTTGATCTGATATGCCTTGCCCTTGTCGGTAAAGAAAAGAATATCTGCATGGGTCGATGTGGTAAGAAACATTTTTACAAAGTCTTCTTCTTTGGTATCAAGATCAACGACACCCACTCCCCCACGGCGTTGTGTACGATATTCTGAAGGGTCAGTGCGCTTGATGTATCCGCCGGCAGTAAAGACAAGCACTGTCTCATTTTCGGGGATAGTGTCCTCAACAGAGACAAGCTTAAGGCCGCCCTTAATGATTTTGGTGCGACGATCGTCTCCGTATTTCGCTCGGATATCGGTAAGCTCTTGCTTGATGATGCCCATCATCTTCTTTGCGCTAGCAAGGATTGATTCGAGTTCTTTGATGAGTGTTTGTACTGCATTAAGCTCATCTTCAATCTTTTTACGCTCGAGTCCAGCGAGTCGCTGAAGTTTCATCTCAAGGATAGCTGTTGCTTGACGATCTGAGAACTTAAACTTGCTTATCAAGTTGGCGTGAGCAGTTGGAGTATCTTTCGAGGCTTTGATGAGTTTAATTATCTCGTCGATATGATCGAGTGCTTTTTTCAGGCCGAGCAAAATATGTTCTCGGTCTTTTGCCTTACCAAGCTCGAACTCCGTGCGGCGTTTTACAACAACCTTACGGTGCTTGATAAATTCTTCAAGAATAGTTTTGAGAGAAAGTGTCTGAGGCACGCCGTCGACAAGTGCCACCATATTGTAATGGAACGTCGATTCAAGTTCAGTGTGTTTGTAGAGATAATTGAGAACTTTTTGTGGAGGAACACCCGTCTTGAGGTATACCGCAATGCGAATATCTCCCTTCGCGGATTCGTCGCGGAGATCCTTAATTCCCTCTAGCTTCTTCTCCTTAACGAGATCGGCAATCTTCTCGAGAAGCGTCGCTTTGTTCACGCGGTATGGAAGACTCGTGATGATAACCTCGGTCTGTCCTACCTTTGTCTCCACAATTTCAGCTTCACCGCGACACACAACACCACCACGACCGGTTGCATAGGCGTGCTCGATGTCCTTTTTGTTGTAGGCCATTCCGCCTGTCGGAAAGTCCGGGCCTTGGACGAACTCAAGAAGCTCATCCATCGGAGCCTCTGGGTTGTCGATCAAATGCACAACCGCATCAACAACTTCGCCCAGATTGTGGGGTGGGATATTGGTCGCCATACCAACTGCGATGCCGAGCGTACCGTTTAAGAGCAGGTTTGGAACTACTGAAGGAAAAACAATCGGTTCTTTTTTTGAACCATCGTAGTTGGGACGGAAATCTACAGTGTTTTTTTCGAGATCGCGCAGCACCTCCCCTGCCACACGTGACATTTTTGCTTCTGTATAACGATATGCGGCAGCGGCATCCCCGTCGATCGAACCGAAGTTTCCCTGACCGAGGACAAGCGGATATCGCATCGAAAATAGCTGCGCCATCTTTACCATCGCATCGTATACCGATGAGTCTCCGTGAGGGTGATATTTACCAAGCACGTCCCCCACAATGGTTGCCGACTTTCTAAAGCGGGCTGTAGCGACAAGTCCTGCTTCATGCATAGCAAAAAGAATACGGCGATGTACAGGCTTCAAGCCATCGCGCACATCAGGAAGCGCACGAGAGACAATGACGGACATGGCATAATCAAGATACGACTCGCGCATTTCTTCAACGATGTTTTTCTTGATGACATTAACATGCGGTGTAAGTACCGGTGCTTCATCTTTTGCTCCTCCTGTGGTTTTTTTTGTCATGTAGTTTTGAGATAGGTTCTAAGAGTTATTCGTTTGGATTCGTATGCGCTTTATCTTCGTACACATCCTCAGGATATACAATATCAGAATCCCTGGACGGTGGAGAATTGCTTTCTCCAACCGCTCCAAGATATAAAGACGGGTCAGAACTCGATGCTTCATATTGTACTTGGAGTACATGGCTTTTCAAGTTCTCGGCAAATTCACTGAACGAATCGACCCCGACTGATGCCATTTCCGTCATTGCCCCAATGGGCGAAAGCGCCTCGTTCACACTTATTGTGCTTTCTGATTCAAATGCGGTAAACGTGGTCCACCACACAAAAAAGATAGCCAATGAAAGGAATACAGTCGAGACAAGTGCAATTTGCTGGCGCACCGGCTTTGGTTTCTGCCTGAGCTTGTCAAGAAAATCGAACATACTGTGTGTTACGCGTGATTGATTACCTCAAGGATAACGACCTCGCCTTCCTTTCCCTCCAGATCTTTCTTCTTGAGTGTCAATTTATCAATGGGCACAATACCGTCTGCGCCTGCTTCTTTTTTAAATATTCCGAGCTGCTTATCATCGTACGCGAGAGGAATAACCAACTTAGCGTCCATAGATACCGCGAGCTTTTCCGCGTCGGCCGGACTAAGCAGATCACCGCCGCTGATAGGCACGAAAAGTATGTCCACACTTCCAATTCCTTCAAAAAGTTCCGGTGAAAGTTCGGGAGATGAAAGCGCTCCTAGAATGCACAAGCGGATACCTTCAATCTCAATAGTATAGATAGTGTTGAGAAGACCACTCGTGCCAAATGGCTTTGGCGCCGGGAAGCCTGAAATAGTAATCCCTCCAATCTCATATTCACCTGGGCCACGAATAATGAACGGGACTTTTTCTCCATGAGAAAGATTTTCAACGCCATTATAATCAGGGTGATTAACAGATACGAGCCCGATGCGTGCGCCAAAGCGAATCGGCTTATTGGTCGAGTCTTTGCCAAAAGGATTTACGGCAACAACAGTGTCTCCTTGCGCTATTTTTACAAATTGACCCCCGTGGTACGTGATTATCATGCGGTTGAGTATAGCATTTATTTAGTGCCCATCAAATAACCCTATCGCCAAAGAACTTCAAGAACAGTTGACATGTGCGTACAAATGTGCTAAGTTTAAACCGTACTAAGTTCTTTAACTCACAAAGGAGGTGCTTATCGTGAAAACAACGTTCAACCATAGCAACATGTAACTGTGGGCGCCGGCCAGCAAGTTGGTGACGAAATTCCGAGCCGCCGCGTGCAGAGCGCCCGCTGCGCCACCGGTCTCGTCCCCTGATTAGTCGCCATTGCGACTTGTGACCGATATTACGCCGGGCACGACCGCTCGACGGATGCCACAACCTCCTTTTGCTAGGAAGAAAGAGTCCATGCGATCCTATAAGATCTGAGGCCGTCGTTAGCCCACAATACGACAACCAGCACTTTCTGCTCTGCGAACCCCATTCAATTGGTAACGCGTACGAGCAAGCAATAATGTCCAGCCCTCCGGGTATGGCACTGCAACAGATGTGAATCCCAGGTTAACACTACTTGGTTCGCAACACGATGCAGAAAACAAGCCGCACAAGATAATCTCTTGGTGCGGCTTTTCTTTTAGGCGCCTCACTTTATCCTCACCTGACGCTCACTTGGCCACTTGCGAAAATACGTGTGTTTTGCTAGTCTCTATACACAACTGAATATTATTAATTACCGTTTGGGTTAACCCGTTTGGACCAGGATCCGCTCGGCCCCTCACAGGTGGAACATCAGTCTCTGCCTTAGTGCAGTTTTTTTTATTTTATTATGACAGTAGCAACAGCAACAAAAGAAGAAGAGTTCATCATTGCCGACACGGATAACACTCCTCCCGCTGATCACGTGATGAATAAGTTCATGGCGGAGATTAAGCCTCGTCCGGAAGTGGGCGAGATTGTAGAGGCGCCCGTGCTCAAGGTAGACAAGCGTGCAGTGTTTGTCGACATGCCCCCATTTGGCGTCGGCATCATTTACGGCCGCGAATACATGAATGCGCGCGACCTCATCAAGCACATGAATGTGGGCGATGTCATTACAGCAAAAGTTGTCGAGAGTGAAAACAAAGATGGCTATGTCGAACTCTCACTCAAGGAAGCTCGCCAGTCACTTATTTGGGGTGAGGCTGAGGAGTATGTAAAGAAGAAGACAATTCTCGATCTTCCAGTCAAAGATGCAAACAAAGGTGGACTTATCCTTGAGTGGCAAGGTATCCCTGGATTCCTTCCTGCCAGCCAGCTCTCTGGTGACCACTACCCTCGCGTTGAGGACGGTGACAAAGATCGCATTTTAGATGAACTCCGCAAGCTCGTTGGAGAAAAACTTTCCGTGATCATGATCACCGCAGTTCCGAAGGAAGGCAAACTTATTTTCTCTGAAAAGGAGCACAACCAGAAAGAGAAGGAGGAAATCGTTGCGAAGTATCGCCTCGGCTCAATCGTCTCAGGCGAGATCACCGGCATTGTCGACTTTGGCGCATTCCTTAAGATAGAGGACGGACTCGAAGGACTCATCCATATCTCTGAAATGGACTGGGGCCTCGTTGACGATCCACGCAAGCTCTTCAAGGTTGGCGACAAGACTCAGGCACAAATCATTGAGATCAAAGACAACAAGGTATCTCTCTCTGTTAAAGTCCTCAAGGAGAACCCATGGAAGGGCGCTGAGAAGAAGTACAAGAAGGGCGACATCGTCAAAGGTGTTGTTATCAAGTTCAACAAGTACGGCGCCCTCGCTTCTATCGAAGAAGGTGTGGCTGGGCTCGTACATGTGTCAGAATTTGGTACCGAAGACAAGCTCCGCGGAGCTCTCGAACTCGGAAAGGTCTATCCCTTCGCTATCACACTTTTTGAACCGAAAGATCAGCGTATGACGCTTTCATTTGGCGAAAAGAAGGGATAGTTAGTGGCAAGATCCCCTACACACTCCATTTCGAGCGCACTTTAAATTTGTCGGTGCTCGACCCCTGGGGTAGGAGCAGTCTCCAACCCCAGGGGCACTGCGACTCCTCCGCATTCAAATTGCATCTCGAAATGAAGCGTGCTGACGTTTGCTTAAATTTATCTGCATCTGCAAACAAAAACCATCCACTCCTCGGATGGTTTTTTGTATGTCCGTTTGGCGTGCTGTATGAATTTGCTACGCTTACGCAAGAAATTTTTTGGAGGTTCTGTGCCTGATGGAAAATAGAAAAGATTGGCCACTGCAGAAATGGTGAGTGCGAAGGCCCCATCGTCACCAACACCAAAGAGGAGCTCGCAATACCCGCATGCGCATTGTCCACTTTCACAAAGGAGAGATACTTATGACAAATTTGAGATTTCCGAAATATGATGCTGTTGGTGAATTCTCAGAAGGACTCGCTTTGGCCACGAGGGGTGTAACGCGGTTTCACATCACTCCTGATGGCAAGAAAGCGTACAGGGCAGAGTACGATGGAGTTGGCCACTTGTGCGATGTACTGGCTGTAGCAAGTAAGAATGGTAAGTACTTTCACATCACCCGAGATGGTAAGCCCGCGTATGATGCGCGATGCGTCTCGATTGGCCACTTTGCTGAAGGTACTGCACTCGCCAGTAAAGACGGCGCAACATTCAAAATTAACCGCTTCGGTGACATCGTTCATCAAATCGTCGTCTGCAAAAGTCATACCGGCAATCTGCAGACTGCATAACAAAACCCCGCACCTCACGATGAGGGTGCGGGATTTAATTCTATATATTATATTGACAAAAGTAACGAATCATAATAAATTATTACCAGCAAAAACTTCTCAATCTCGGGGTGAACAATGAGTACAATCGAACAAAGTGGCATATTGTCTAAAGCTTTCGAGTGCCCCTGTGGCTGTGTGTTTAAACCCGAAATAACTGACCTTAAAAAAACTGAACAATCGGGGAGGATCGCATCATTCCTTTGCGCAATCGGCTTTCTTTCGATTGCTGATTCGTTTATTGAATGCCCTGAATGCAAAAAGAAAATGCATCTCCATGTAGGATAAGAATTAAACTCCATCGATAGCATCGATGGTTTTTTGTATCCTGTCGGTTTTTAATTAGGCTTGCACTGAAATCTACGGATCAACAGGTTTTATTTTTTTGACAGAGTTTTTGAATTCTTCGTGACCTTTGGTGATGAGAAAACACATGCGCTCTGCGATGCCGATACTTCGGCTTTTGATTGTGGACATTTCTTCGACAGAAAATTTTTCGAGCACAAAGTCACCGGCTTTCCGGCGGAGGGCGCCTGATAGAACGTCGGGAGCAACGCCGATGCGAAATCGATAGAAGTCGCGGGTCTTGATGGTAGCGATGATAGACTCAACACCTTTCTGTCCCCCTGCCCCACGGTCGCGCGCAGAGCGCCATGCGCCAATGGGGAGGTCCGCGTCATCATGCATCACAACAAGCTGACTTGCTTGGTCGGGGCTTTTAACGAGTGTGACGAGACTCTTTCCTGATTCGTTCATGAATGTCTCGGGCTCCAAGAGGAGTACTTCGTGTCCGTCAATCTCCCCTTTCGACACGAGTGCATTATAGGGCTTCTTGTACTCCCAATCAGGAAAATCATATTTTTTGCGAAACACCTCAAGCACAATACGCCCCGCATTGTGTCTGGTGTATTCGTATTCACTTCCCGGATTTCCGAGGCCCACTACAATCCATTTCATCATCGCAGTGTAACATATTTTAAAATGGTGATGTGAAAAAATTAGAATACACCACATTCCATTGTGTCAACCAATTTTTTGCCGTATGATTGAGCCAAATGAGCACCGAAAATCAGATTGTGACGGACCTCCGCATTCCCAAAGAATCCCGCGATATCCCCCCCATCAGGAAGAACGAAAATGAGCCGGAGGGGGCAACAAAGGTTGCTACGACGCTTGAAATTGTTTGGGAGACAGTGCGGTATGCAATCGTCGCAGCGCTCATTATCCTCCCTATCCGCACCTATGTAGCGCAGCCGTTCGTGGTGTCCGGAAATTCGATGTTCCCAACATTTCATAACGGTGAGTATCTGATCGTAAACGAGCTCGCAAGGTATAAAGGCGTCTACAATCGTGGCGATGTTGTTATTCTCCGTTACCCCAACGATCCTTCCAAGTACTTTATTAAGCGCGTGATTGGTCTTCCTGGTGAGACGGTGACTATCCTCCGTGGCGTCGTAACAATTAGCGGACCCATGCACCCCAATCCCATAGTTCTCGACGAACCGTATGTTAAAAATCCAAAACTCGACAGCTCAGCGCGAACGCTCAGTAATGAGGAATTCTTTGTGATGGGAGACAATCGTGCCCAAAGTTCTGATTCGCGCGTATGGGGACCCGTACCTGAGCGCCTTATGGATGGCAAAACACTCATCAGACTTTTTCCCTTTACCGAAATAACACTGCACCCCGGATCATTAGAAAGTTACAATATTAGTGCGTTATAAATTATAAGAACACGTTATTATGGCAAAAGTAGAAAAAAAAGAGGGCAAGGAACGCAGTCGTGAAGTACCCACCGCACCAAAGGGCATGCGAGACTTTATTGGCGAGGAGCACCACAAGTATCAGGGCTTTTATGAAAAGGCTGCTGAGGTTGCCCTGTATTACGGATTTCAGCCAATTGAAACACCAATCTTGGAAAAGGAGGATGTATTTCTCACAACACAGAGTGAGGATACTGATCTTGTAGGAAAAGAGATGTATTCCCTGCGCACGAAAGGAGGTGACAAACTTGCGCTTCGACCTGAAGGCACTGCGCCTGTGATGCGAGCATATCTTGAGCACGGTATGCAATCGATGTCTCAGCCGATTAAGCTCTACTACTATGGCTCATTCTTCCGCCACGACAACCCTCAACGTGGCAGGTATCGAGAACTCAAACAGTTTGGAATGGAGATGATCGGCTCTCCGAAGTCTGTCGCAGATGCCATGGTCATCTATCTCACCGCAATGATTTTGAAGGAAGTTGGTCTCACGAATATCATGATCGAAGTTAATTCGATCGGTGACAAGGAGTCGCGTGTACCATATCTGCGCGAGCTTACTGCGTACTATCGCAAACACATCAATCATCTTTGTGCAGACTGCAAACAGCGCATCAAAACAAATCCCATGAGACTACTTGATTGTAAAAAAGCTGAGTGCCAGCCATTTAAGGAAAAGGCTCCGCAGACAATCGCACACCTCTCTCCTGCTGCAAAATTGCACTTCAAGGAAGTGTTGGAATATCTTGACGCCCTCAAGCTCACGTACCGTATTAACACCAACCTCGTTCGAGGTTTGGACTATTATACGCATACTGTTTTTGAAATCACCGAGATTCCTGACGAGCGCCCACTTGAAGTTCTTGCAGAGAACAGCACACAGCTTGAAGCAACAGACAAAGAAAAGAGCGACAAAAAAAAGAAAGAGGAAAAGGAGGATGCCGAGAACGCTCCCCTCTCTGTTGCAGGTGGCGGACGTTACGACTATCTTGCAAAGCGATTGGGATCGAAGAAGGATGTGCCTGGCATGGGTGTAGGCATTGGCGTAGATCGCGTACTCATGTCTCCTAACTATAAAGCCGTGAGCCCTCGTATTGTACGAAAACCAAAAATTTACTTCATTCAGCTTGGGTTTGAAGCAAAGCTAAAGTCGCTTGAAATCATTGAGGTGCTGCGCGGTGCACGCATCCCCGTCATTCATTCGCTTAATAAAGATGGTCTTTCAGTGCAACTCGCAATTGCAGAAAAAATGAAGGTACCTCACGCACTTATATTTGGACAAAAAGAAGCCCTCGACGGCACCGTCATCGTTCGCGACATGGTGACACGTTCACAAGACACACTGAAGCTCAAGGATCTAGCCGAGTACATCAAGAAAATCAAATAAAAGTCGCTCGGCCCCATTCATTTACAAAACACGCATCAGCCGGCCCAGCCGGCGGCTGGGCTATATGCCACGAGGGTACTTCAATTTTCCTAAGCGGAGTACCGCTAAGGAAAATTTGATCGCTCCCACGGTTTGCCGCCCAAAGCGGCGAACCATGCCAAACCGGCACTGCGCAATATTTTGCAAAAGAAGAGACCTCTCTCTCAAGACTGGCGTTCGAGCTTGACGTATTCTCCTTCGACTGGGAAACGAAAAAATTATACTTGCTACTACTCACTCATCTTTGCTAGTCTTCATCTAGATTACAAAGCTGGAGTTTGCTATGTTCGTTGTAACTCGTATCGTGAATGGACTCGCGCTGTCGGCACTTTTCGCTTCCGCGCTACTAGTCGAGGGGCTTGAATTAATAATCGTGCTTAGTACTGTGTCTGCTCTCTACCTTTATTTTTTTGATTTGATTTTTCGTAAAAAAAACACGAAGGGTGACCTTTACTTTGCTGCTGTGTGGACTCTCTTGTTTGGTTACTGCACATTTGAAGCTTGTATTTCACTTTTAAACATTCATGAGACCATAAGTGATCCCTCTTACATTTACGTAACATTTATTTTGATCTATCTCGCACCATTTCTGCTCAACGGAATGTATTTGTTGTGGAGATTTACTCAGAGGAGATAACTGCAACATTGCCACGGACCAAAGGTCTCCCCTAAGTTCGTCGGGTGATCGAGTGATCATATTCCGGAAAACCGCTAAACAGCGGTTTTTTTGTATCTCATTGAGGACACTTTCAAAACACTGCGCTAGCGCCATACCTTTTAGGATGCACATCTGCTTTGAGATGTTTGCATCATTCCGATGATGCTCATCCAGGATTCCTCTCCTTCTCTACGGGCATCCATTTTGACTAATTGAGCCTAAAATGGAAGGTGGTCTATTTGCTGATGCCTGACATTGCGTGTTTTTGGGGGTCATGTTAGGATAGTCCCACATATGAAAATCATCGCAGAAGTGAAAAAGCAAGGCAATGAATCAGCAGCCGCACTGATCCGCCGTTTTACCAAACGCGTACAAGGCACACAGGCACTTGCCCGTGTTCGTGAGGATCGCTATTTTGAGCGCAAAATGTCAAAGCTCAAGACCAAGCGCCGTGCATTGGTTACCATGAAAAAGACTGAGGAATATGCTCACCTCAAAAAGCTCGGCAAGATTGTCGAGAAAACTCATGGCGACAGCCGCAGATAAAAAGAATTTTGGTATTACGCGTACCACAAAAGACAGGGTCCCCTCCCTGCCTTTTCTGTCTATCAAGAGCGCGGTGCTTGGAGAAAAATACAACCTCTCCCTCGTTTTCGCCGGAGACACGCGGACCCGCACGCTCAACACTAAATATCGCGGCAAAACATATATCCCCAATGTCTTGTCATTTCCAATTGATAAGGAGAACGGTGAGATCTTTCTTAACCTGAAGCAGGCGCGCCGTGAGCATCGTGCACGTGAAGAATCCTATGAGTATTTCGTTGCACTTCTTGTTATCCACGGACTGCTTCATTTGAAAGGAATGGCACACGGTAGTACAATGGAAAGTAAAGAGCAGCGACTGCTTTCAAAGTTCAACATCAAGAACACGTATTGATCTTGAGGACAATGGGAGAGCGAGCTCCTTACCATTATGTCCAAACGCATTATTACCGGGATCGATATTGGCACGCACACGATCCGTGTGGTGATTACGGAATACACTCAGGGTGGCGGACCGCCTCACATCCTTGGCTTTGGCAAGGCGGAGTCCCGTGGTCTGCGTCATGGATACATCATTAATATTGCCGATGCGGTACGAGGTGTTCGCCTCGCCGTTGAAGAAGCAGAGCAAAACTCGGGCATTCGTATACGTGATGCGTTTCTTTCAGTGGGTGGGGTGGGGCTTGAGGGCACTCAGACTTCTGGCGCAGCAATCATCTCCCGCGCTGATTCTGAAATTACCGAGAATGATGTCGAGCGTGCAAATCATGCATGCGAACTTAATCTGCAAAACCCGGCCAACAAACGTATTCTCCACACTATTCCCATCGAATATTACGTAGACGGAAAAAAAGTTTACGGTAGGCCAGCCGGAATGAAGGGTCTGAAGCTTGAGGCGAAATGCCTTATAGTTACCTGCATCGACCAACATCTCAATGATCTTATACGCGCCGTTGAAGAAGCAGGAGTGGAGGTCATTGATGCATGCGCCGCTCCCGTCGCCGCTTCATTCGTTGCCCTGACAAAGGCACAAAAAATTGCAGGATGTGTTCTTGCAAATATTGGAGCAGAAACTGTTTCTATTGTCGTATATGAGGACAATATTCCTATATCACTTGAAGTTTTTCCTATCGGCAGTACCGATATCACAAACGACCTTGCACTTGGGCTTAAGATACCACTCGAGGAAGCTGAGCTTGTGAAGCTTGGAAAAGGTGCAAATCTTTTCCCAAGAAAAAAACTTAACGACATAGTGATGAGCCGACTTGAGGATATGTTTGAGCTGGTCATAAACCATTTGAAAAAAATCGGAAAGAACGAATTACTTCCTGCAGGGATTATTCTGACAGGAGGAGGTTGCGGACTAGAGACCATCGAGGACTTTGCACGCGCGGCAATGAAACTTCCTTCAAAAGTCCCTTCGATTAGCCTCGACTTTGCCAACTATCCAAAGTCTAAAAAACAGGTCAAAGACACATCATGGTTTGTCGCATACGGGCTCGCCATATGGGGCATTACCAACGATCGCCCGATGGTGAAAATGGGAAGTGATATATTTGTACGAATGAAAGATTTTTTTCAAAATCTCTTTAAGCAACTTCTCCCCTAACTCCCAAAATAGGCTTTTATAATATCCTTATATATGAACGTGTAAGGAAATAAACTTTGACATTTTACATTTGTGTCTTTCACTTGAAATTTCAAATTTACGATTTTTGACTCCACGCATTTTCTGCTATACTAATCTTATTATCGAACTCACCGCTACGATGTCGGTGTCTTAATTATCTATAAAGTTACTATGCCTAAAGTTAATCCTGAGATCGAAGCCTTCGCACGCATCAAGGTTGTTGGAGTCGGTGGTTCTGGTCGCAACGCGGTAAATCACATGATGCGCTCCAAGGTAACCGGCGTGGAGTTCATTGTCGCAAATACCGATGCGCAGGATCTTCATAATTCTCTTGCAACAAAAAAAATTCATATTGGAAAAAATCTTACCCGTGGACTCGGCACTGGGATGAATCCCGAGCTGGGTCGCCGGGCCGCCGAAGAGACAAAAGAGGAAATTCAAGAAGCTCTTAAGGGCGCAGACATGGTCTTCATTGCGAGCGGTATGGGAGGCGGGACAGGTACAGGCGCATCCCCCATAATCGCGAAAACGGCGCGTGAGTTAAACGCACTCACAATTGGTGTTGTGACAAAGCCTTTTTTCTTTGAAGGATTTCAGCGCATGAATCTGGCCGAAAAGGGACTTGAGTCACTTGAGAACGAAGTGGACGCACTAATCATCATCCCCAATGACAAACTGCTCAACTCCTCAAAGGACACTACGATTCTTTCTGCCTTTGCTCAGTGCGACGAAGTGCTTAGGCAAGCGGTTGAAGGTATTTCCGACCTTATTACCACCCCGGGCCTGATTAACGTTGACTTTGCTGACATCAAGGCGATCATGGCCGATGCGGGGACGGCACTCATGGGAATTGGTCTTGCTACAGGTGAGAATCGCGCGACCGAAGCAGCACGGATGGCGATCAACTCTCCTCTACTTGACGTCTCTATTAACGGTGCACGCGGTGTCCTATTCGCAATTGCGGGGAACGAAGACATGACCATGAATGAAATTCAAGAGGCTGCAAAAATAATTACTGAATCAGTTGACGCTAATGCTAAAGTTATCTTTGGTGCAATCATTGACGCAAAACTCCGTAAGGGGGAAATAAAGATTACGGTGATAGCAACAGGATTTCCTGAAGCTGGTCGCTCAAAGAAGCCCGGAAGTGAGCGTTCTGTCGCAATTGAAACAGCCGGGGACGAAGAGGGCGAAGATGAGGATGATCGTGGCGCACTGTTTTCAAAAAACAGCGAAAAGCTTGTTGACGCGGTACGCAAGGGCGAAAAGGACAATCTCGACCGTGCAATCTTTAATGCAGTCCCTGAGGATCGTCAGCGTCAGCCGGAGGTGAAGCAAAACACAATAAACGGACTCGAAGATGATGAAGAGGATGATGATCTTGGAGTTATTCCCTCCTTTTTGCGCCGCTCCAAGCTTCGTTAGTTAGAACCAATGAAATTGATGTACTACTTGCCCTTCCCGATTTTGGGTTCGGAGAACGTATAACTCATACGTCCCCTCGAACACCAAAACGGTTTAGGACTTCGTATTACATTCAATTTAATTGATTCCCAAAATTTCTAACGAAGCTCTGTGCCTTGATATTTCATTATTATTTAATTTTAACTTACACATATGTACGACTTAATTATTATTGGGGGTGGGCCGGCTGGAGTTGCGGCAGGAGTGTATGCGGCGCGCAAGCGCCTCAAGACACTTTTTATTACCTTCGAGTGGGGCGGGCAGTCTACTGTATCTGATGGTATTCAAAATTGGATTGGTACTATAAATATACCCGGACCGAAACTGGCAGAGGACCTCAAGGCGCACCTCGAAGCGTACAAGTCTGATATAGTTGAAATAAAGGAGCATGAACTTGTGTCAAAGATTGAAAAATCAGGCGATAATTTCAAAGTCACTACTGACGCTGGCGGTACATACGATACTAAAACTGTTTTGATCACATCAGGAAGCAAGCGCAGAAAGCTCGAAATTCCCGGTGCGGCGGAATATGAAAACAAGGGTATTACCTACTGTGCCTCATGTGATGGTCCCCTCTTTGCAGGAAAGGATGTTGTGGTGATTGGCGGAGGAAACGCTGGCTTTGAGACAGCTGCGCAGCTTCTTGCTTATACAAAATCTGTTACTTTGCTTCAGCGTGGTACTGAGTACCGGGCAGATCCCGTGACCGTCCAAAAAGTGCTTTCAAATCCAAAAATGAAAGGCATCACCAATACCGAGCTTGTTGAAGTGAAGGGTGACAAATTTGTTACGACAATGGTGTACAAAGATTTACGTGACGGACAAATCAAAGAAATCCCTTGTGGTGGAATTTTCGTTGAAGTCGGACTCGTCCCCGCAACTGACTATGTTAAGGGTCTTGTTGAGCTTAATGCATACGGCCAGGTGGTAACCGACACTCGCACACAAGCAACAAAGACTCCTGGCATCTGGGCAGCCGGTGACTGCACCGACGTGCTGTATCACCAGAACAATATTGCTGCGGGTGACGCTGTGCTGGCACTTGAGGACATCTATATGCATCTTCACACTAAGTAATTAGGGACCTGTGCTAAAATCTTCATAAAAAAATCCCCGCAGGCGTGCGGGGATTTTGCTATTACCGACGTAGAGTGAGCGACCTAAATTTTCACGACCGAAGGGAGATGAAAATGGAAGTACTCTCGTGGTGTGAAGTGAGAAGGTCTTCTTTTTCACTTCCGAGCCGAGGTGACAAGCGAATACTTGGAGCTTCGCAAGACCTTTTGAGATTTTTTCTAAAAAATCCAAAAGGTGTACAGCCCGTGTAGCGGGAGCTAAAAAAGGTTATCACCTTTTATTTCTTAATATTTTTCTTGTTATCAAAAGCTCTGATGACCTCAGTCATTTCAAGTCCGATAGCGTAGCGAAGAGGATCACGTTCCCGAAGTGAGATTTCAACTGAGTGAGGATCACTCGATCTCCCACCGGAAACAATTGCTCCTTTAATTCCACATTCATGGCCTTCTTTCTGCGGCTTAATGGTACTTTTTTCCTCGTACTCGATGTCCGGAGGAACCCCAACGCACTGAACGGCTATCCAGTTTATGGGTGTCCCGATCAAGTACTCACCAACGGTCATTTTGATCATGCTTCCATCGGCTTGATCAATGTATACCTGCGTCGTACCCTTACCCCACGTCCTTTTGCCTATGATGACTGACCTATTTAGTCGCTTGAGGGCGGCTGCAAAAAATTCCGAGGCAGAAGCTGAAAGCCCGTTAATGAGCACGCCGATCGGTAGACCGTTAGTGATATCACCGGGCTGAGGTTCTCTAATTTTGAAGCTAGAAATTGTGCCGTACGCGTGAATCCCATCCTTGTTGCGTATCGAGATGAGCGGCTCGGGACTGTCCACGAGTGCGTCTACGGCCTCATAGGCTTCAACAGTCCAACCTCCGGTATTACCGCGAAGATCAAAGATAAAGCCTTTAATATCGGGATGCTCTTTCTGCAGCTCCTTCACCGCAGCTACCATTTTTTTGCGAAGGTCATTCCCAAACAATGCTAATTGTACATATGCATACTTTGCATTGGGGTCATTCGGGGCAATGAGAATATCAGTGCTCACCATCGGCATAACTACTGATTTATTGGATCCAGAATGCGGGGCTGAGGGCGACCGTCCACCACTCATGTTCTTGCGTTGTTTTTCTGCCTCCGCCCGACTAAAGTATTGCGAATGCGGGTCCCGCGAAGAGAGAATGCTGTGGTAGACCGCATCCATACACGAATAAGTGTCTGTAATCCGAGGTGGTGCTTCACAAGCGATACGAATGACGCTTTTAAGCCTGTGTGAAGATCCATACTGCTCACGAATAACTTTCTCAGATTGCCTGGTGGGGATGCCACGGTCTACAAGAATCTTGCGGAGTACCTTTTCCATGCAGGCGTTATCATCGCTAATAGCCGGATAAATCGCGCATGCTGTGCTCGTAAGGTGAAACGCCTTGAGAAGATACGACTCATCATTCTGTAGTATTTGTGCAGATACGTGCGTCGCAAAAAAAAGAGTGAAGAGTGAGCTGAACTCGATACATCGACGAAGATTGATTGTCATGACAACCCTCCTTTTCAAAGTACGCTACCCAAAAAATTGAGTTTAAGCTATTCAAAATTTATCACGTATTATTCAAAAGTCAAGTAGTTCAAGCGAAGAAAATCCCCGCACTCCTGCGGGGTTTTTTTCAAAAATACTCTTACTCTTTCTCAGACTCGCCTTGTGGTTTGTCCTCGATTTTTAGGAGCTTTTTGACTCGCTGCATTTTAGCAAATTCTCTATTATCAAATACTTTAACAGCATCACGCATTTCGAGGCCAATAGCATACCGTGAAGGGTCGCGTACCTCTAGCAGGGCTTCCACCTTATTGGGGTGACTAGATGTTCCCCCCGAGACAACGAACCCCTCAAAGTCGCATTCATGCATTTCCTTTTTGGGCTTGATTGCCTCTTCAGCCTCATAGTCAATATCTGGTGTGACACCCACACATTGAACAGCAACCCAATCCGTGGGTGATCCGATCAGGTACTCAGATTCAGTTAACTTTCTAAAAGTCCCATCACCATTGTGTTTAATTGTCTGTGTTGTGCCCTTACTCCACGTTCTTTGGCCGATAGTCACAGACCTGTTCAGTTTCTTAAGCGAACCGGCAAATATCTCAGAGGCGGAGGCGGAGCTTCTGTCAACAAACACACCGAGGAAAATGCCTTTGGTGATGTCGGCGGGTCTCACGGGTGTGTCCCCAAGAGGGTGTATACCACTGTTTGTCCTTAGTGAAATGTGCGCTGGACTATCCACCAATACGTTCACCGCCTCCTCTACCTCGTATAGCAATCCTCCTGGGTTGCCACGAAGATCAAAGATGATCCCCTTGATATCAGGATGTTCCTTCTGGATCTGCGTAACTGCGCTCACCATTTTTTTACTCAGATCTGTGCCGAACTGCACAAGTTTTACAAATCCATACTTGGTCCCACTTGGGCTAAAAAGTACTTCATGCTTCACCATGGGGACATTAATCGAGCCTCGAACAATGGTCATGGTGAGTAATTGATCTGACTCACCACGAAGAATTTCTAAGGTGACAGCAGTGTTTGGTTTCCCTTTGATTTTTTTAAGTGCTGCATCCAGACTATCAAAAGGAGACGACAGTAGGCGCTCTGTTCCGATAATGATCGCCACAATACGATCACCACCCTGCATGCCCGCTCGCTCTGCGGGTGAGCCTTCCATGACCTGAACGACACCGACTGCCTTGTCGTTGGTAAACATGGTCGCGACGCCAATACCTTGCAGCTCCCCGCTCGTTTGCTTGCGGGACTCTTGAGACTCTTCAAGATTCATGTATCCCGAATGCGGATCGCGCGATGAGAGGATACTGTGAAACGCCTTATCCATACACAATTCAAAGTCAGTTATTGCGGGTGGAATGGCACATCCTGTGTGGATGGTGCTAATCAGCTTTGTGATTAGTCCACGTTGCTGCAACACATTCTTGCTTCGGAACTTATCAGTAAAATTATTTTTCGGAAATTTTGCAGAATACGCAGCAGCCTGGTCTCGCAGAATCTCATCAATGCGTTCGGGTTTGACATCTCGATCAGCAAGAATCTTGCGGGCAACCTTATCAACACAAACATCTAGGTTACGGATGGCGGGGTAAATTTCGCACGCCTCAACATTAAGACTGATAGCTTTCTGTAAAAGAATTTCCTCTTCTTCAGGCGTCGTTTGTGCACATGCCTGCACACTAAACAGCACTGATGCAATGACAAAAAACCTGCTGCCCCAGTGAAGAATGTTCTTCATGGTGTTTTCCTTTTCAAAAAACAATACAATACTCTACTACTCAGGTTATACCAGTCTATGTGTTGTGCAAGCTTTTTTAATAACAGTACAACTTGTTGATTTTGTAAAGGATACGGTCACAAATTACTAGTTTTTATAACTTCGCAGACCACTTGCGCTGTTCTCACGGCGGCTTGTCGTTTAGGGTGTTTTTTGATAGTATTTTTCTATCGCGCTATGGGCGGTTAGCTCAGTTGGTAGAGCGCCACATTGACGTTGTGGATGTCAGAGGTTCGACTCCTCTATCGCCCACCAGAGACAAAACACCCCGAGGGGGTGTTTTTGCTATCTCTGGTGAGGCGATAGGAGTCAAAGACTGAGGCGTCTACGTCGCTGCTTTCGAGTCGGGGTCGAGAACACTTAGGTTTTTAGTTAGGCTCTGCGCTAAAAAACTTAGTGATTCGTGACAGATTCCCCTATTGTCACCAACCGCCGCTGCAGTATCCTTACAACACCTTTTTCGGCATCTATTTCAACAAAGTCTCCATCTTTTATCACTTCAGTGGCAATTTTTGTGCCAATGATACAAGGAATACGCAGTTCCCTTGAAACGATAGCCGCGTGAGACGTGATGCCACCCTCGTCAGTTACTATTCCTTTGCTTTTTACTATAAGCGGCATGAGTTGAGGTCTCGTTTGCCCCGCAATCAATATAGCATCATTGTTCATGGTTTTAAGCTTTGCATTAATATCCTCTCCCCAACGATAAAGTACGGCAGTTCCTCTCACTTTGCCTTTCATCGCAACACTGCCAGTGATCTCTTTTGTTCCCTCAAAATTCTCTGGTGGAGTAAGATTATGAAATAGCTCATCCGCTTCATGGCCGGCATATACTTTTGCCTGCCCGCCGTCAATAAGATAAAGGTAGCTTTTATTTCTCTCCTCGAGGAGTGCGGTGTTTATTTTACTCGTCTCAAATAAATTAAATATTTCCTCGCACGTTGCAGAAAGGAGCAGTTCTTGTTTAATGCCAAAACGTTTTGCCATCTCTTTGATGAGATTCTGACTGAAATAGATGACCGGCATCCAGCCTTGGATACGCATCTCGAGACGAACATGACCCATATGCGCCAGCATGTCGGTAATTTCCGTAATAGATTGAGGGATAGAATATTTGGCTACAGTATGAATTTTCTCATTTTCAATCTTCGCTCCAATTTCTGTTATTGTTGAAAGGGTTGTGTGTAATTGCACCTCAGGAATCCACTGATCGGCCTTGAACTTCTCAACATAGTAATCTTCTGAGTGTGGAAGTTCTCCGTCACCCAAATGGATCAAATGATATTTTCTGTGGTGGGACAAAAGCGCATGGCGAATTTCAGAGCTTGTTTCATCCAAGCTCTGCTCTTTTGCATACAATAGTAGAGTATGCCACGCTACTTCCTCGTCGCGAATAGTCGTGGATGCAGTTGGGGTGGAAAGCAGTGCGAATACTTCCGCTACTTTCTCTTTAGGAAGAAGTAAGGCGAGTTCGCGTTGCACCTTCTCTTCAACTCCAATTGTACATTGCTGCTGAGAAGCCAGATAATAGCCGAATATCTCGACAATATAACGCGTCGCCTCCTCTATAAGTTCCCGCAGTTCCAGAAGAGAAACAGTGTCAAGCCCAGCATACTCAATTTTATCAAGTGGTGAATACGGTTCAGAAAGCATCAATTCTACACCTTGAAAATACTTCCTCACATACTCCTTGTTTAAAAAATCTACTAGCCCAGCAGCTCTGGCTTTCTGCATTTCACCTTCTTCGTAATATGCACCACCATTTCCGCGATTCTTTGCATAAAAAAACCAGTGTTGATCGGCGTGGGATGACACTTTGGGAAGTGACCGCAGCGTAGGCAGCACCGTTCCCTGGTCAACGTTAAATACATATGCCAAAGATTCCCACATCTTTTCGAACTTCAATGCTTGCTCTATCGGCTCGTTTTTCGAAATGTCCCCAAGTGTGGTAATCGGTCTGCTTTGTACAATGTAAAATTTCTCCCCCTCCCTTGCCCACTCGACGTCGCAAGGAAAACCGTAATGAGCTTCAATTGTAAGAACAATATTTGAGAGCTCCAATATCTCAGCATCAGTGAGCGTCTGGGCACTCCCCTCTTCTGGAGAAATCTCACACCACTCGCTGCCTCCCCCATGAGCCCGAAATATGCCCCGATCCTGCCTGCTTACGTTGATGTCCAGAATTGATAGAGAATCTTTTGTGACTACATAAGAGTCGGGAGTGATCTCCCCAGAAACAATCGCCTCACCAAGCCCGAAACCGGCCTCAATAATAAGCTGATTCGGGTCTTCACTAATAGGATGCACAGAAAACGCGATGCCGGAAATTTCGCTAGCAATCATTTTTTGCACCACAACTGCAACTGAGATGACGGTTCCATGTAATTCTTTTTCAAAACGGTAGAATATTGCACGGGGAGTAAATAGCGACGCCCAGCATTTTTGTACGTTGAGAAGCAGAGTTTCCTCTGTCGTGTTCAAAAAGCTATCAAGTTGACCCGCCCAAGCGGCTGCAGCACCGTCTTCCGCCGTAGCCGAAGATCGTACCGCCACAAAGGGCGATCCGAGCTCATGAAAGCTTTTTAATGTTTGACTGACAATCGACTGGGGAATTGATGCTTCCAGAATAAGCGACTGTATTGCCTCCGATGCAAACTCAACACTCGACATGTCTTCAATCTGCACTCGCGAAAGCAGCTCATTGATTTTTGCATCAAGCTTAGTATCCTTGAGAAAATATTCAAACGCTTGAGCAGTGATCACAAACCCGGGTGGAACCTCTATGCCAGCCTGTGTCATTTCACCCAAAGATGCTCCCTTTCCCCCCGCTATTCCGGCATCATCCCTGGAAAGATCCTTAAAAAATCTTATATGCATCATTGAATTATAATGATTTTTTAAGTGAAGTACAGAAAAGAATTAGTGCTGGCAGTAGTTGTTTTGTTGACTTATCTTTGCATGTTGTTCTATTGTAGAGAAAGAAAATAGCATTCACCTAACTCAAAAGGAGCGATAAGTGATAATTCAAAAAATCTTGTGCGTCTGTTTTGGTAATAGCGACCGTAGCCCAGTCATGGCAGCGGTACTGTCCGAGTTCCTCAGAAAAGCGGTGCCAGGAATAATCTGCGAAAGTGCCGGGGTTGCGCAGCACGCAGCAGGCGGAGGAGGCGCATCGCCGTTTGCAATTACTGCAGCACGGCGGGTCGGGTTAGACATCAGTGGTCACCGCAGGCGACATACCTCATCTCTTAACCTTAATGACTACGAT
>JAYTCK010000013.1:0-78344 GCA_043736515.1 bacterium | reverse complement strand
ACAGCAAGCACTCCTGCGATACCTATAGTGATGAGAAACACCCCACTTAAGTATCCCGTAAGCGTGAGACACTCTGTGAGACCACCTACAGGAGCGATTAAACGATAAGTACCAGGAGCGCAGGTGGCTGCTGGTTGAGCGAAGGCAAGCGCCGGAAGGAGAGTAAAGAACCCCGTACCAAGCCCTACTGCCATTGTCATGCCGGACATTGATCCGGCATCCAGGCTCACATTGGCGCAATCTGGATTCCGGGTCGAGCCCGGAATGACAAATTCCCTTAGGTTAATGGCAGTGGCGCCAAACCAGCGGGGTAGATTTTTGGAGGCAAGCCGTATCCGTTCTTTTGCGGTGGAGTTGAGGATAGGCTCTACCGGGTTTTGCAGTCTCTTGTACCCCATATGTGCTTATCTACCCGAATTACTAGTGCTGTTGTTGATATTTAAACTCCCCGCTGCATCACCGGCTTCTTCTGGCTGTACTACGGGCATAGCGTCTGGTTGGATTTCTCCGAGGCTGTTTTCTATGACCATAGCCCAGAGAGAGCTGTCTTTTTTGTTCACAAAGTAGAAATATTCCTCACCAAGTGCAATAAAAGGAGTAAACACATCAAAACTTTGACCGTTTGTTTCTGGATATTTTGTCGGGTCGGCAATGAAGGTGATCTCAGAAGTATTGCTCTCTACTCGCCAAAATGTGTCGTTAAATGAAAGCACTCCTTGGTACCACTCGTCAGGTATCTGCGCGCGGGGAGTGGTGGAAAATGATCCACAGTAAATACGCATTCCTTGAATTGACCACGCACATTTCTCGGGAAGCGTTGCAAGCGGCACAGCAGCTTCGTGTGTGATCACACCCTCCTCAGAACTAAACCCTGATTTGTCATAAAGACCAAGCACGGTATTTCCGGAAACATTTTGGCTATAGAGAATGCGTGTACCGCGCGCCTCGCTATTTGTAGTGAGTGCGTTTTTTTCGCGGATCAAGCGAGTAAGTTTTTTGTTGAGTGGAGTATAGTGATATGCAAAACCATGAACGTTTGCAGAAGGTTTTGTCGTGAGGATAATACTCCCATCGTTCATTATCTGTGGAAGCCATTCGCTAAATGAGTGACGCAGGACCTCCTTTGCAGCCATTGTTTGGAGGGTAACAGTTGTGCCAGACACGCCATCTGAAACAGGGCGAAGATAGAACAAAAGGCTTCCATCCGGGGAGATGCTTACAGCGCTGATGTTGTCGGGGAGAAATTCTCCTTTCAGACTACCAAGCATATTTGTCGGGCTCGATGTGGATGCTATAGGTAGATTTAGGTGAGTCAAATAGGTCTTAATGACATCTTTCAGCGAGAGGGGGTCTTGAGTAAGATAACGCAATACTACTGAATTACCCCCGTTAACCCACAATGCTTCGTATACACGAGGGATAAAGGTATTGGTGAGCTCTGTAGTTGCTGCGTCCATTGGGTCGACTTCAAATACATAGCCCGTCTCTCTTGCTACATAGCGCACGAAAGGTTTTCCATCGCGGACAATTGCGACTCCCCCAGCTACCGGAATACTCGCAAGTTGACGGAAGAGCTGTGTCCGTCCTTGTGTCGTTCCCATCTCGCTCTCACCTCCTCCCTCACCATTACCACCTGCTACAACAGGACGTGGAGTATCTTCACCACCTTGCCCCGTACCAAAGAGGTTGCCGAAGAACGTCCGAGAGCCATCTGCGGAGTCTTTTTTCGTCGTCACAAAGAACAACACACCAAGGAGTATTGCAATAACAATAGCGGCAATAATAATCCAGAGTGTTTTTTTTGATTGTGGTTCTACTTCGTTCATGGTCAAGAATGTTGATACTAATTTTCTGCAGCAAACGAGATCGTGGCTCCGGCGGCACCTTCTTGCAATATGCGCTTAGGGTTTTGTACGCGAAGCGAAACAGGATAAGACTCAGCTCCCTTCCCTTTTTTTGTAAGTACTAGGGTCGTAGGATCTTGTCCGGGAATAATATTGCTTCCTCCTAATTTCCATGTGTACACAAGCTCATTGTTGAAATAATTGTCGGTTGAGAAAAAATACGGTATTGCGCGAATTGTGTATCCATTACCCACGGCATCGTTGCCACCCTTGAGTGCACGATTGAATTGAATTCCTAAAAGGGGCGCATTTTCATACAGTACTACTTTTGCTTCGGCTCCTTTGATGTTTGCACTTGCAGATCCACTCCATGGAGTACTTGGCAGCTTCACATCGAGGATTACGGGCACCGCAGCATCCGCGTAGCCAGAAGGGATAACCACGCTATTTTTTGCGAGTCCCTCACCAACATTCTCGATGCGATTGTATCTCCATTTGTAATGATATTCACTAGGGTTGCTTGAAGGAGAGTTATATCGTGGAATAGCGCTTACTCTGAGGAAGCTTTTGTATGACGGTAGGGCTTTCCCTTTGTAAAACGGAGGAGTATAGGTTTGAGCTTCCCAAAGAATATCGATCTCAGCAGGTGCAAGAACTACTTGTCTTTTTATTTGCGATCCTTCAGCGGTGAGAATCAGGATATCGATTGTCGAGACATTTCCAAAATCACCAAGGGTGAAGGTAAATGTTTTTTCACCGACCCCTTCTTTGCGTGGCTCCTTGTTCACATACCAAATAATGTTCGCTGAGTTGATGTTTACCGCAAATGATTCGATGCTTACCATTACGCTTTGGTTCGGGCCGGGGGTAACGGGGTTTGTTTTGACGCTCACGAGATCACCCCCGGCGGCAAAAGCCTCCGTAGGCATGAGGAGTATAGTTAGAGCAATAAATATTGAAAAAAAGAATGAAGGAATGTGGTGTGGTAATTTCATAGGAACTATTTTCAAATATGAGCAAGCTTTCGAGCAGACTGTATTACTTTGGTGGGATTCGGCACCTTGCCGAGGAAATGTGCGATGACAAAAGTGATAGTCGTGAGTGGGAGCAAACTGACGTAAGGCACTAACTCCATTATAAATCCAATACTCTGTATCGCCAAGCGGCGGCCTATCCCATGTCCCGTTGAAAAGAAGTAGGCTGCAATGGTGAAGTTTACAAAAAGCCCGAAAACAAAAGTCACTACCCATGACACGGCCACAAGCGGTATTCCTACCACAGCTCCAAGCATGGTTGCAGTAAGCCCCATACCCACCGCAATAAGCGCATGGCTGATAATATCAATAAGGTCTTTTGTAATTGCCAATCCTAATACTAAGAAAAAAAAGAGTAAATTTGTCTTATTCTTCTCACTTGGCTTTTTTGCTGACTCTGTAACTTGGTAACCCTGAGAGTTTAAAGTGGAAATAGCCATTTGCTTATTATAGCCTATTCATACCATCTCGTCGGTTCATCTCTGTGGACAGAGATACTCTACCCTCACAACATCCCTGTCTTGCCTCCACCTGGATGCTTTAACCTTGTGCATCTTTCAGGTCTTGCTTTGCCTTCGCAATTGAGAGGAGCTGGGCCGGGTCAGAGCTCACGATCTGGTCTTCGATATAGGAGGCGTGCACTTTAATGGCCACATGCTTCAATCCGGCAAAGAAGAGCCCCTCACCAACGGATGATTCAAGTAAAAGGAATTTTTCTTCGTCCGTAAGGTGGAATGTCTGCTGCACGAGGTCGATAGAGGTGGGCGACTGCTTAAGCAGAAGCTGAATAGATGAATTGGTGAGAATGGGCAGGCCGTAGGGTGAGCGAAGAAAGTCGTTCACGTCTTGCGTGATGGTCGAGATGCCCAAATAGTACTTACGACCGCGCTTGGCGAGGCTAAAGAGAAATGATGCAGTATCTTCGGATTTCATCATCCACCAGGCCTCGTCTACAACAAGGAGGCGTTTACGAAGCTCTTTTCTGATTGCCGTCCAAATATGATGCGTAACGATATAGACAGCAACGGGCTTGAGCTCATCTTCCATGTTGCGGACGGAAAATACCGTAAAACGCTTACTTATATCGATATTTGTGGGTTTGTTCAAGAATCCAGCCCACGTACCTCGGGTGTATTTCTCAAGACGAAGGAGTAGCGATTGCGTTCCCTCCATGCCCGATAAGACGAGTTCGAAGTCTGAAATGAGCGGCGGCTCAATATCGAGGAAGTTTGCCTCAGGAGTTATGTCCTTTAATGCATACGTTTCCGAGATAGCTCGATCGATAATACCGTCCTCTTCCGGAGTAAGGCCTCCCAACATAATGCGGAAAAGTCCCACCAAGAAAATGATGTTTGAACGCAGCACATCCGCCGGCGACTCATCATCACGCGGAACAGGAAGATCAAAAGGATTGATGTGGTGTTCAGACGTAAGTGAAATATTAAAATATCTCCCACCAGTTGCTTCGGCAAGGAATTGGTACTCCTGTTCAGGATCGATAACGATCACATCAGCGTCAAACATAAGCGTACGCAAGATCTCAAGCTTCGTGGTATATGATTTTCCTGAGCCGGATACTGCAAAGGTCACCGAGTTGTAGTTCGGCATCGAAAATCTATCAAAGAGAATGAGTGATGCATTGTGGCGGTTCAGTCCCCAAAGAATTCCTTTGTCGCTGGTGAGGTCAAAGGATACAAAAGGAAATATTGAAGAGAGCGGAGCGGAGTTCAATTTGTAGTGCACCTCAAGCTCGTCGGTCATAAGCGGAAGTACACTGCGGTACCCCTCTCCTTGCTGGAAGATAGCGGGCTTTACATAGACGAGCTTTGAGTCAAGAATGCTTTTTAGCTCACTTTCCGCTCTGTCGAGTTCGTTTTTCTCATTTGCATAGACGGTGATATAGATACCCACATCAAACAGACGCTCTTGTGCCTGCTGCAGTTTGTCACGCAAGTCCTCAAGATCTTGATAGGCAATATCAAGAATAGGATCGCGCACAAATCCCTTGCGCTCACGTTCATTGATTTGACTCTGCACCTCGGCAACTTTTTTCTGAAATGTGCGGAGCGCAAGCTCGGTCTCAACGGGATGAATCATGATAGACACATCGTAGACCTTGTCGAGGTTAATGACAGGAGTAAACCAGTCCTGAGAAAGGTAGCGTGGATACGAAATGACAAAAAACGTGCGGAGCATTTTTCCACCCACATACATTTCATTCGGGGTAATCTTAATTGCCGCCGGCGCAAGAATATCCTTCATATCAAGGTTTGTTGCTTGATAAAGGTCGGTTGGGAGTACTCCCCCAGTATTCATCAGGTTGTAGTCTGCCATAAGATTAGGGTGTTGCTATCCCCGCTTCAAGCTCCCCGGGGTTGAATTTCTTATAAAAAAGTTCCACGATCTCCTCTGTCCCAAGCCGTGTCGTACGAATACCGCAGCGTGAAAGACCTTGCTCAACTATCGAAGCGCGCTGTTCAAGCTGTACGCGCGCCTCCTCAAAACTTTGCTGCTCTGCCTGAGTGAGTTTCTTCTTTGGATCATTGGCGCCACCTCCTAAAATTCCCGACAGCAGGCCTCCTCCTCCTTTCTCTCCTGCTATCTTGGGTCCTGATGAATAAGGCACAACAATAAAAAAGGTTTTTGACATGATGTTCGTGTGACTCGTGAAGTCGCTAATGAAGGCGATGTATTCATGGACTTGAATTTTCATAGCATCGACTAACTGCACTTTTTCGCGCTCTTCAAGAAGCTTGAGATACGGACGGATATCAAGTCGCTTTGATTGAATATATATCTGGATGGGAAATTCCAGCGAATTGAGGGCATCCTGAAATTGCATGATGATCGCTGTTTGTTCATCTGAGGATTTGAGTCCAAAGTTGAGCGATGATGTCATAAGCATCATGCGAAGGTCGCCGTTGTTGAGCACGATCACACCATTCCGCACATCTTTGATTGGTATGAACTCTTGTGTTGGTCTTCCAGGAATTGCCATATCTACAGTATAAATCAAATTAAATGATACGAATAGGAAAACGAAGTACGATGTGCGGGGATAATTGTAATGTTGTGCTTATTCCGGCAGCCCGAGGTCCGACCTCAGCTTTGGGAGGTCGGACCTCGGAGAAGCTGGCTGCCGCATCACCTTGACCGTCTTACAAAGTATCTTTCGCGCTTGTCTCCTTCTTCACATCTATGCTCCATGACAGTTCATTCAATTTGCTCCCTCCTGATTTGGGGATACCCATGCCCCCTGTTTTTGTTGGAATAAAATTTGTGAGATCAGGTGCCATAGAAACCTCCGTCGTGCGCTCTCTTCTGTGCCACACGTAGAGACGCGCGTTTCGTATATAATTGTATGCCGCTTCAATAATGTATACAAAGGGCTTGTTGTTGAATTTATAGAAAGCGAGCGACACACCCAGAGCCACGAATGCTAAGGAGAGCACGAGTCCAATGTACGGAATAAAACGAAACGTGAGATATGCAAACCCCGCCCCTCCTATTAAGTAGAGAAATTGTTTGATGGTGAGCGGTCCTATGACCTTGTCTTCGACATCGAGAAATTGTGGGACTTGGAATTGCATATAAGTAGGGAGTGGTTGTTAGCAGTGACTGATCAGCCTGAGGTCCGACCTTGGCTTTGAAAGGTCGGACCTCGAAGGAGTTGGCTGAACTGATACTCTCTGCACATTTTATTAGCCTGTCGCTTCTCGGTACGGGTCAACCTTGGATGACGTGCCGGGGTTCGGCATAACAGCACTAGACGATGTGGGGGCAGACTGGGGTCCGACCTCAGCTTTGGGTGGTCGTACCTCGGAGCGACCAGAAATTTCATCGAGTCCTCGAGTACTGAAATTTGGAAGTACTCCTGTGGTGAAGTTAGCTGCCCCCTGTGGCGGCACACTCCCGGCGTGACTTGTGGTATCGCTTTTCATGCGAAATGTCCCCCCCATTTTCTGCTCAAAAATACTTTGGGAGGGGGCAGATAACGGAGGACTTTGGGGCGGCATTGGCTTTTCCGTTTTGCCGGTGTAGGCGGCTGCAATTTCGGAAAGCTTGGGAAGAGGTGCCGGTGTTGCTGTAGCAACAGGATTTGAGGAGAGGTGTGAACTCGATGCGACCTTAGGGAGAGGTTGTGGTGGTGTAACCCCATCTTTCGCTCCATTTACTGCATGAACTTGCTTCAGCTCTTCTTTGACAGGGTTAAAAATATTCTGATTAATGTCCTGAGCCACAAGCGCAGCTTTTTCACGAGAGAGATCTAATTCACCAACAAGAGAAGCCATGTATTCTGTTGCGGGCATGTTGCCCTCAAGGAGTTGAGTAGTCGCACGAAGGAGCAAGCCATATTCCTCAGGGCGTAGCCCATGATGCTTAGCGATACCTTCAACGTCATCAACAAGCTTCTCGGAGAGAAGTAAGTCTTTTATTGCTTGAGGAAGGTTGTTAAAATCTGTTGCCATAATTACGTAATACCAATCTTATGCTGTCCTTGATCCCGGAGGAATGATAATTGTTGAGGGTGGTGTGGGTGGTGGGGCCTGCACTCCTTTTCCGGAGAATGGGTTGTCGCCTTTTGCGGTGTTAATGTACTTTTTCGCGGCGTCATTTCCTCCAGCGCTTATTTCATTAGCGAGTTTGGTAAAGAATTCGTCGTCGAAGCTCGCTTCAATTTTCTGCTTGGCTACAAGGTTAGTCAGGTGTTGCTTATTCAAACTCTTTGCCACTAGTTCATGCGTGATCGTCTCCTCATCCCAATCGGAAATTTCTTTTGGATCCATGTATCCTAACGATTTAGCAGACTGCTCACGGAGATGTTCTTCGTATGTTTTACCGCTCTCAGTGTGAATTTCTCCAAGTTTGTTTGCAGATTTTCGGCTCTCATATTCGTTTTTGATATCAACAACATCTTTTTTGAAGTCGAGACCAAATGCACCAGGCTGGGAAGCCGCAACTTTCCTCATGTAGTTCTTCGCTCCATTATTCTGAGAAGCAAGCACAGCTGCACCAATTGCAGGAAGAAGTGTTGGGTCATCATAGCCCTTCTCTTTGTCGTGAGCGAGGATTGCTCCAAGCTGCTGTGCATTGAGATTCTCCTGAACAACCTTCTTGTTGAGTATGGTGGGAGAAAGTTCAGCAACTTCTTTTGCATTAAGTTCCTTGAGCGCGTCAGCGATTGTTTTGGCGGTGCTGGCCAGCGATTTTTCCGCCTCTGCAATCTCAGTCGCATTTGCATTGGACGCTCTGAGCTCTGCAAGCTTCTTTTTCTGAGCATTGTGGGTGTCAGGCTCAGTTTTAAGTATTTCTTTTTTGTCGCCAGTCTTAATTTTGCGGTCAAGATCTTTAGTAAGATCTTTATTGCGGTCAGCGCTGAGTGATACACCGCGGCCTTCAAGGTAGGCTTTTTGTGCTGCAGGGTCATCGGGGAATCGTGCCTTTGCTGTGGCAATGAGGTCTTTCTCGTTGGCGGTTCCACGGTATCCACCCGTTACGCTACCCAGTGCTTGTCCGTGTGTTTCGTAGCTCTTCTTGCTTCCTGCCCCGGTACTTACCCCTGCTTTCCCGAGTGCTGCAGTCACGCCGAGGCCACCCATTGGAGCATTGCGGATATCATATGTTCCGCTGGCACCTTTCTCTGCAAGAGAAAGTCGGCTGTTTGCAAGACGTGCTTTGCTCTTATCTAGGAAAGTCGCGTCTTTCATGCCGCCCGCAGTAACAAGTTGGCGTTGTTTCTTTGCCCACTCTGTTTCCTTCCCGTCTTTGTCACGGAGTGAGGCTGCAGCGCTACGTCCATATGTTTGTCGTCCAACAGCAGCCATACCGGTAAAGCCATAAGCTGCGCCATTGCCAATAAATTTCTTTGCCATGTCACCCCCCATCTTTCCTGCGCCGCTGCTTACTTTGTTTGCAACAGTGAGCGATGCAAGCAGTAAAATGATGATGACAAAAAAGTTGTAGAAGATCGCGTAATTATTTACCCCCCCGAGAATCGCCGGCGCAAATTTTGCGTTGACGGCCCCGGTGAGCATATTGAGGTCGAGGGATTTAATGATGATTGAGCAAATAAAAAGCATGAACACAAATGCGGGTGCGACAAAAGCCTGGCTAACGAGATTACTCCACCACCAGCTTGTAAATCCCCCTTTTGAGGGCAGAGCAAAAGAAACAAACGCAAAAGGAGAGCCAATCATAAGGATAAGCAGCCATACCGTACGCACGATCATTATGACCGCACCCGCAAGGAAGACATATCCTGCGACAAACATCATGACCGCACCGCCCGCATAGATCATCGCTCTGTCCATCGGGTCAGTATTGGTCGGACCGCCTGGTGTCTCCGTCATGATATCCCCATTAGTATCAAAGATCGTTTGCATACGAAAACCCTCAAGAAAAGCAGCTGAAGCAGACGGCCACTCTCTCGCCCCCTGTTTGGTTGTCATCTGAGTCCAAAATCCCATCGCAAGTACGTTGCCGGCATCAATGACGACCTGTGTAAAAAAGAGGCTGAAGTTGATGAGCAGTGCCGCAATAACGACATGCGAAAGCAAACGCTTCGCGCCGCCCCCCCCAAGTCCAAGAATTGTTTGAATGGCGATATAAAGCAGCACAAAAATAAACAACATGTTTGAAAAATCACGTACGGCGGTCCAGCCGACAAGCACCGCGGCCAAATCGCGGTATGTCTCGCCGTTAATGGTGCGATCGATCGCCATGTCGAGAATATGGCCCATTGAGCGCATAAACATTCCAGCAAATTTTGCAACGAATTTGGCAATGAATTCAAGCACGGTGCCGACAATGGCCAGGGTTCCTTTCAGCGCTATTTCCCCACCCTTTTTAGTTAGTCTGTCTATCCCTGTTGATACTCCTTCTCCGCCACTCTGTGTTGATATTGAGTCTCTACATGTCCACACCCCTGCCGCGGCTGTGCATGCTGCCATGGTCGGATAGCACCCCCTACCAACGAGGCTGGCGTGGCATACAGTATTTCCAGGGCGATGAGCGCCCTGTGCATACACCACCTCAACAGGAACGGCAAAAACGATGAGCAGTTGGAGAGCAAAAAGCAGCGCGCCTGTTTTTGTTTTGTATTGATTAAAGAAGGTAAACATTATGAATCATTCTTATGGTACAGCATTCCATCCACCTCCGTATCCTGTCGGATCATCTGCGGTTCCTGTGGTAACAATAACCTCCGTACTGTTTTCGGTGAATTTCATTTCGTCGTAGATCATCAGCATGGTTGCCTCTGCCCAAAGTGCAGTGTCAGAAGTTACACCATAAAAGTATGCAACATTGATAACGTCATAAAACTCCTCTACGAGTTTATTGACGGATGTTTGCGACGCCTGAAGTGGTGTCGCGTCGTATCCGTAGGCCCCACCTTGCGTATTGAGCTGCAGTGATTGGAGCTCTGAGCTTGTTGCTGCGGTACCATCAAGCATGGTATTGTTCGCAACCGCATCATCACCCTGAGCAGCGTTGCGTGTGACTGTCTCCTTGTTTTGACCGCTGGGAGAAACAGCCAGTGATCGTGTGTCGAGACAATGAGGGTCGTCGGGAAGCCCACTGCATTCTTTCGTACTTTCAAAATCGTCCGATTGCGATTCTGCTTTTGTGGCCTCTTCTTGCCGGTCAATACGGCCCTGCGCGGCAAAACTTGCGGTGCTCGCCGCATCGAGCGGTGAGTTTGCGTTTCCGAGGAGCATCGCATCAAACGTGGCAAATCCCCCCTCAATACTTGCGGTGTCGTTGAGGTTGTCGCTAAACCTATCCCAATCAACGGGATTGATCACCGAGGAGAGCGTACACCTCGTCACTTCTTGGGTGTAGTTGATAGGATCGTCGGTACGGTTATTGCGTACCATGCTCGCTGTGGTATCGAGTCGCCACGGTTCGCAGATATCAAGCGAACCTACCGGGTTTCCCGATGCCGGATCAGCCACGCCTTGAGCGGCGATGTGATCGAGTTGTCGAGAATTCTTGTTTGTAATATTTTGGGTGGAATTTAAATTATAAACGGCCGTATTTGAATTTACGCCATCATTGACAACGACATTTCCTGCTTTGCCCCAATCAAGGTTTGCTGCTGCAATTTTGTTGCGAAGTTGATTATTGAGTTGTTTTGCTTGTGCATCGGCAATGTATGTCTTGAGCATGCCGTGAATTTGAATACTGAGATCAAGCTTCTGCCACTCGACGAGCTCTTGAAGGAGGCATCGCAATGAAGCGGATGCATTGATCTGTACACGGCTAGGCGCCGGCCCGCCGGCAGGCCCCCCTTCGGGTACAGTGAGCGGAATTCCTTCGTTGCCATTTTCTGTGCTGCTTGCGTGCGCCGCCGCCCAATTACCGTCTTCGTAAGCAAAAGCCTCATTTTCATTGTCTTTTTTTTCGCAGGGCGCAGCAGCTAAACCTCCGGGGTTTGAACCGGAAATAAGATCACGCAGAGAGTCGGTGGTGCCATTTGGAACATCCGCTCCAAAAGTTTCATTAAATCTATTGACGTAATCGTCGAAGGCATCAAAACGGACGACGGCTACAGGTACGTATGATTGTGCCAAAGCAACTTCGGTGTGCGCAAAAAAAACAGGAAACAAAAAACTTAAAATGAGTGTTACCCTGAAACCTTTGTGAAGTACAGTTGAGATTGCAAGGAGTAACATTGTCATCATACTATTATAGCGGATAAATTGTGTTTTACTATATTTTTTGTTGTGAAGTTGTCCCCACCCCTCCTCTGGTCTGCGGTCTATAAAATGGATATCCAAGTTCGTCAGGAGCAAACGTGACTCTGTTTGCATTAAACGATGAAACAATTCCCGCGTAGCCCTCAGTGACTTTCAAGCGCTGTTCCGTGTATACCTGATAAGCACCACCCCCTTCCACGGGGTCAAGGAAAAGTTTCTGCAAACCCAGTAAACCTTTTGACATGCCGTCGTAGCCGTTAACAATTTTCAAGTGATGTGATGCGAGTGATGAGGGGACGCGAAGCACTAAAAGATCCTTTGCAAAATTTTTATATGTGACGGCGGGCAGCTGCAATTCCTGGAGGACTTTGCTGTTCTTTTGAGGTAACGCATCTCCGAGAATTTCTTCCTCAGTTCGGTGTGTGCGTTTGGTGTAGCGCACAATAAGTATGCCAAATGCGTTTCCATAGGCGCGCATGGCCTCAATACTGTTGTCTGAAGATATGTTTAGGCTAACGATTTGATGAGTGGTACGGTATTTTTTTGCGTCAAAATTTTTAATGAGGTCGCGGAAGGTTGTTTCGCGTACATCTTGTGCTTGTGCGGCTAAGTATTTTGCAAAAAACTCCTTTTTGAGCCCCAGAACGTCTGTCGATGATGTGGCGAAGTTGGGGTCTGCTATGACAGGAAGCAGGTCATTTGGGCCTCGCTTGACCGGATCGCGCCCCCCCCGGATTTCGCCGCCGTCATTTGTCCCATCACCGTCGGTATCGGGATTTTCCGGGTCTGCACCATGAAGTCGCTCTTCCCAGTCAGCCAACCCGTCGTTGTCGGTGTCACGATTGGTGATGTCAATCGGTGTGGGCGTAATAAGATCGGCTGGAAGCATGATTTTATCCGCTTGTTTCCCTCCGAGTGTTGCTAAAGCAGCAAAGAGGTTTCCCTGTGAATGTGACAAAAAGCCCAATCCGAGAATAACGAGTGCAACAAAACAGCTTGTGAGTATTTTTTTGTTATCCAAGAAAACGCTTCTCCAGTTCATGCGTACGCTTAGTATAACAGGTGTCAGGTAGTTATGATTGTGAGTTATACACCTTTCAGATAAAAAAAAGCGGGACTATGTCCCGCTTGTTGCGATTTGTGCTCATCTCATCTAGATTTTTTCAGGATACCATCCAGTATGGTGCCCACCCCAGGAGCATTCAGTATTCCCGGCACTGTCGGCAAGTCTTTTGCGTAGTCCTCGTTTCTTCGAGGGACATTCTGTCCGGCAAATCGAGCTGCCTCAGTCGAAGCATAGGTTGCTTGTCCGCTTGTATCGAATTCGGCCCAGGCCACCCATTCCTTGTTCACTTTCTTCCAAATTTGTGAAATATAGGAAAAGGAGGAGCCTTGTTTTTGAATTTGGATCTTGAAATTGCCGTCCGAGCTGCTAAAAATGTAGCATCCTCTGCTCGAGGTGGCGTTCTTGTGAACGATCCCATCTTTTGTGCAAGGGCCGGCTTCGGGGGCGTCGTACACCTGTTTGGTGCCTTTGGGTAAATACGGGGTCACATAGCTATAGCGCTTGAGCAGGTTATCAACAGGCTCAGGCGCCATTTTACCCGTATCGAGGTTTCGTTTGGGGCCGAGGTCGTAACATTTTCCGTCTGCACCGCAGCGAACTGCTGCAATAGCCGAAGTTGCTCCAGTAAGAACCAAGACGAACAAAACGAGAGTAAGCGACTTTTTCACAATTTTCTCCAATGAACAATTGACGTGACTATTGTGTATTCTAGCTTGTTTTTTTATATTGTCAATATTTACGAAATGAACACAGAAATACTTAATGCACATGTTTTTTGGTGTGGTATTATAGATGAATATTGGTTCATTAATGAGACACATGAATAATTATCAAAAATTGTTATTGAGTACCCTCCCTCTATTAATAGCTTTTTTGGGATTGCCCAGCTTTGCTCTCGCTGCCGAAAATTGTGCTTCCCTTACGCGTAATCTGGGTGTAGGTGCGAGCGGACAGGATGTAAAGCAACTACAACAACTACTTAATGCCAACCCGGCAACACGTGTTTCAGAAACCGGGATAGGTTCTCGTGGTCAAGAAACAACGTATTTTGGTACTAAAACGAAACTCGCTGTAATCAAATTTCAGAATTTGTTCAAAGCTGAGGTGCTTACCCCAGCTGGGCTTGCGGGCGGTACAGGCTATGTTGGGTTATACAGTCGAGCGAAACTTCTCGCACTTTGCATTGCTGCGTATTCCAAGGCCCCATCACTTTCCCCCGTGACCCCAGTTGCTGAACCTGTTCTTCCTCCAATACCCGCACAGAGTAGTACAAGTGTACAAAGCGGAGCTCCCCCGATCGATTTTGGCGTCACTACATTTACTTCCCCCACGCCACTCATCATGTACCCGTCGTCCTACGCTGCACCACGTGGGACAAAAATAACGCTTTACGCGTTAGGCCTTGCCACGACGGGAAATACGGTGCATCTTGGCTCATCAGTAATTGAGAAGACTCTTGTTGATTCATGGGGCATGCTCACATTTACAATCCCACCTGATGCACCGCGGGGAATACAGAACCTTTTCGTATCAAGCAGCAAAGGTAATACCAACAGCTCGTTTCTTATTGTGACCGACCCTGCCGTTTCTTCCCCCAAAATACTGACCTTTAGCCCGAAAGAAGGCCCCCTCGGCTCAGTTGTTACTGTGACGGGAGAGGGATTCACCTTTACGGGGAACGAAGCGGTGGGGGGTCAGGGTGTTCAGTCCCCTATTGCTTCTTCAGATGGCAAAACGATTCAATTTACGGTCAACGCGACGATACCCGGACTGAACTTTACCGCAAATGATCT
Source organism: bacterium (assembly GCA_043736515.1). GTDB lineage: Bacteria > Patescibacteriota > Minisyncoccia > Phycocordibacterales > UBA6899 > MHLP01. The sequence goes on along the minus strand of JAYTCK010000013.1, from coordinate 63,908 downwards.
TCCTAGTAGTATGCGCGTTCCTATTTGGTTTTATTTGCGCAATGAAAACGGACTTACTGAGTCAATTATTTTCACCGTCACACGTTAGTCGCTCGATCCGCGAAAAACGAGCTACACATTTTTATTCATACATTGTATTCTTGATATATGTCCTCATTTAAACAATTATTCGCGCTTACCATACATGGGCAAAATATATTTCGATTTTTGCCGGTATTTATCATTCTCGTTGTGGGTGCGGTTGTCGCATTCACGATTATGTTTACGACACGCGGAGTACAAGCAGAAACAGGAATTCCCTTTGGTGGCCTCTCTACGTACATTCATTATTGTACCTGCAATTCTAATCCAGCTGATATTGCCGTCACCGTAATTGATCTCAGCACCACACCTGGAACTCCCCCGAATTATGTTTACTCTCCAGGGTATACGATCCTTCATCCGTATGGAATGGTGTATTCAACAGGCGTATGGCTTCTTGGAAACCGCCAAGTAGGCAGCGTGTGCCTCTATTGGGTGGGCAAGTCTTGTGCGACGTGGCCCACTAGTGGAATTATGGTTCGCGTTGGGACATCAGGCTAACCCCCCCCCTCAACTTCCAGTTATTTTGAACTCTTTGTTTTCTCTGTTTCAAGTAAAATCCTTGCGAGAAAAATCCATTGAGAAACGGGAACATCTTCTCCTCGAGTTTGTGTATCAATGCCAATATCTGCAAAGATTGCTTCGAGTTTTTCTCGTGAGATACTCAATTCTTTTGCGAGATTCCCCAGCAGCATTTTGCGCTTGGCACCAAATCCGGCTTTGACAACACGAAAATAATCTTCATCACGAAGGCCTACTAATTGTGCGCGTGAAATGTTTTCAATGGCAATAATCGCTGAGTCAACCTTGGGAGGCGGGGAAAATGCTTCGCGTTTCACTTTCGCAACAATGCGGGGAGTGCCGTATGCCTTCACAGCCAGTGAGAGTATGCCTTCTTTCCCTTCCCTTGCGACGATGAGTTGTGCAACCTCTTTCTGCACAAGAAAAATTATATGCGTCGGTTGTCGCAGGTGTTCTAGAAAAAGCCTGAAGAGCATCCCTGTAATGTAGTAAGGTATATTTGCAACCAATTTATACGGCAGGGCCCCGCAGTACTTTTTTGAAAATAGCATTTTTTGTACCTCCTCGTTGCGGATGTCTCCTTCAATCACAAGCAACTGTTTTTTATCAATCGCATCTGCAAAGCGTTCATTGAGTTTTTCTATACATCGCCTATCTGTTTCAACCGCAATCACCCTAGCGCCGCTTTGAAGAAGTGCATCAGTGAGCGCCCCTTCTCCGGGGCCGATCTCAAGCACAATCTCATCGGGTAACAATCGCGCAGCACCAACGATTTGCTTGATCGCAGTTTTTGAACGAAGAAAATGTTGCCCGAGTGATTTTTTTGCGCTAATACGTTTCATACTATATATAGGTCACGGTTTCCTCGCTATCATCACCGAACATTTCATCCCAGCCGAGCAAACTTACTTTCCGTTTGGGCTTCTCGCCAAGTGTTTCGCCTGTCCGTGACTCGTAACTGATTAATTCGTCGGCAATATCAGAAAGAAACTCCGAGGGAAAATTAACCTGGCGCTGGCCAAAAATCGTACGAAATGATGCGTACGAGAGAAAGACTTTTTTTGCTGCGCGGGTGAGCGCAACATAAAACAGACGTCGTTCCTCCTCGCGTTCTGAAATATCTTTACTTTCGTCCTGTGAGCGGCGTGATGGAAAAAGATCTTGCTCCATTCCTGTGATGAAGACATAGTCGAATTCTAGCCCCTTGGCTGCATGAATCGTCATAAGCCGTACGGCACTTTGATTGGTATTGAGATTATCCTGATCTGACTCAAGTGCGATGTCTGCAAGGAACTGCTCGATTCCTTCCTGTCCACCAAATGCATCATAGCGCATAGCCACCGTAACCAATTCGTGCACGTTTGCGAGTCGTTCAGTGTCCTCTTCGTCACCGCTTTCATGTTCTCCTGCATACATCTTTTCAATCCCTGTTTCTTTGATGATATAGGAAATAAGTTGTGAAGGCTTCAAAGTATCGGCAGCAGTTTTGATTCGGAGAAGCAATTCAAAAAAAGCATCAACCTTCGCACGCATGGTGGCGGGTAGCATACTCCTTTCTCCGCGAAAAATTTTCTCAAGCGTGACTTTGCCGACTCCGCGTGGTGGTACGTTAATGACGCGCTCGCAATCAAAGTGTGCTTTGGGATTCATTGCAGCGCGAAGATACGCGACCACATCCTTCACTTCTTTGCGTTCATAAAATCGCACCCCGAGCACTTGGTACGGTATACCGGAATAAAGCAGTGCTTCTTCAAGCACACGTGATTGGAAGTTCGTGCGGTAGAGTATTGCGATCGTATCCGGCAGACGGCCTTCTCCGAGCAGCGCTCCGATCTTCGATGCGACGTAGCGCGCCTCATCCCCTTCGTCGTATGATGCCATCACTGAGAGTTGTTCCCCTTCGCCGTTTTCTGTAAATAAATTTTTTGCCTTGCGCATCGTATTTTTTCCGATGACGCCGTTAGCAGCAGAAAGGATACGTTGAGTCGAGCGATAATTTTGTTCAAGCAATATCACTTTCGCGCCGGGGTAGTCTTCTTCAAATTCCAAAATATTTGCGATCGAGGCACCACGCCAACTGTAAATGTTTTGGTCGCTGTCGCCGACAACGCAAATGTTTTTGCGCTCGCCCACAAGAAGCCGTACAAGCTGATACTGCACTTCGTTCGTATCTTGATATTCATCGACGTGCACATATTGCCACTGTGTTTGATAATATCTGCGTACGTCGGGGTGTGTTTCAAGGAGCCGTACTGTCTTTTCAAGCAGGTCATCAAAATCGAGTACATTAGTCTCACGAAGTGATTGCTCATAGATAATAAATGCGCGTTTTGCCGCTTGCGCCAGATAACGGTTTTGAATGGTTGCTTCAATGGTATCCGCGGTCCCCATGTTTCCTTTGTGTCGGGAGATAAGCGATTGAATCTTGCGGGGTTCAAACTGTTTTGGATCTATCCCTGCCTTTTTCATCGCACTCTTAATTAGTTTGAACGCATCGTCAGCATCAAGAATGGTAGCAGAGCGGGGTATCCCTATTACCTCCCCTTTCTCTCTGAGGATAGAAATCCCCAGTCCGTGAAACGTGCCAATAAATGGTATGTCACGCCGCCCCCACATACTGCCCCCACTCTCCTTTCCGATAAGCTTAAGTGCCCTCTCCCGCATCTCCTTTGCGGCCTTGTTTGTAAAGGTAATAGCAAGAATTGCCTGGGGTGGTACCCCCTTTTCGATAATATGGCCGATCCGATGGGTAAGTGTTTTTGTTTTTCCGGCTCCAGCCCCGGCAACAATGAGCACGGGGCCCTCGGTGGCGAGGACAGCTTCTTGCTGCTCCGGATTTAAGCCTGAAAGGAGATTTATCATTAGACATTATATTAGCACTAGTTGGCAATATCGCCGAAGTATTCCTAGAATAGCCCTGTTGAGCGCTTTTATGGCCTTATGGCCACACTGTCCACAATGCTGAAAAGAGCCTTTTCCTGAGCCAGATAACAAGACTCCCCAAAACAGCATTTCCAGAAAACCCATGTTTTTAGCCATATTATACTGTTATACGAGGGTCTCATTTAAGGAAAATTCTTCAAAAAGTGATTGACGTGGGTCTTCCGCAGCAGATATAATCTTTTAATACGGTTGTCAACGATTGCTCGACTCATCCTCTTCAAATAGTGATTTCTAGAGGAACAGATGCACTACTGATCGAATTAACTCACAATGGCTTATACAGCTCAATAATACTCATCCCGATTCCCCGCATTCGCGCGGCATGAAGCGGCATAATAGTTTTTCCCAAACTCCGCTTTCATGGACAAAGCTGGGCTTTTCCATGTTATTATTTCTTATTTTGCCTGGAGCCGTCGCATATGCCGGCTTTTTTTCTTTCTTTAGCGATATTTTTGTGAAGGCCAATACCCAAGAGAAGATTATTAATTCGCAAAATATCGCCTTGCTTGCGGGCGTAGCAGGGAGTGACCTTGCCCAAAAACAGTCGGTAAATGATGTGAATACCGTGGGTGGTAGTGCTATTTTACCGGATGCGGGTCCCGGGGGCGGCTTAGCCGATGTTCCTGATGGAATGAACAACCATGGGGAAATCAGTATTTACGTGGTACGTGAGGGAGATTCTCTGTCTTCAATCGCCAGTATGTTCGATGTTTCGGTAAATACAATTATTTGGGCAAACAATATGAGCCGCGGACAAAAGTTAACCATAGGGGAAACATTGGTCATTCTTCCTGTAACGGGAATCCAGCACACCGTGAAAAAGGGTGATACGCTCGCCAGTCTTGCAAAAAAATACGGCAGCGATGTCGAGGAGATCCTCAGCTTTAACGGCATTGAGGAAGGAGCACTCATGATCGGTAATACGCTTATTATTCCCGACGGTGAAATTGTTGCGGTGCAGCCCACCACACGCCCCGCTTCAACGAAGTTGGGAGGAACTATTTTGACTGCGGGCGCTGGGTATTATAAATCGCCCGTAGCCAGCTATCGCAAAACACAAGGCATACACGGTCACAATGGTGTCGACCTTGGTGCTTATCTTGGGGCACCGATTCTCGCTGCAGCGGGCGGTGAGGTGATCATTGCGCGCAGTGGTTGCGTCAGCCGAGGATGTAACGGCGGTTATGGAAATTATGTTGTTGTGAAACACGGGAATGGCACGCAAACGCTCTATGCACATCTTCTCACGGTGACAGTGTCTGTTGGTGATGTGTTAGTGCAGGGGCAACAATTAGGGACGATGGGGAATACGGGACGAAGTACTGGCACGCACCTTCACTTCGAGATCCGCGGCGCCAAGAATCCTTTTTGATTTGGGCGACCTGGTAGCCTTCCCGATTTCGCAGTCGGGGGCAGTAGGAGACTACAGCCCCCGACTCCGAAACGGTCCAGGACTGCGCATCTCATCCCAAATCAAAAAGGATTCTTCTGCTAATCGGGCTTTGTTGTTGATTTGCTTTTCGCTTCTCTAATGTTAGATTGAGCAACGGCACATTCTTTTAGGGGAGCGCGATGGTAATGAAGTTTGGTGATCATGTGAATATTTTGAACGAAAATCGTCTTGCCCAATTTGTTTTCGATGATGCATTTCGGGATGAAATACGCACAGCGTACCTTACCAAAGACATGCGGCAGTTTGATGTGAAGGTGATGACGATGGCCGGCTTGGTACTTACAAGCACGTTCACTGCTGGCGCACTTGTTCAGGTGATTAATCAGAATTGGGTAAAATCGATCACAAGAGATAATGCAGCTCGGTTGTGTTAAGGGCAGTAAACAAAGAGGAGAATCCCCTCTTTTTTTGTTACACTGAAATAGTGAACAAAATTGCTTTTGATAACAAAAAAATAGGTCTTACTTCAAAGGAGATTGCTGTGTTAAAGAGACTTAACACCCCACAAAAAATTCAGGACTTTGTTTCTGCAATTCCGCAGAACTTTGAGCGTAATGGCGATAGCTGCATGTCGGTGCGCGAAGTCATGAAGACCAACCGTGCACACTGCATTGAGGGAGCACTTCTGGCCGCTCTTGCGTTCTGGTTTCATGGCGAGAGTCCCCTGCTTGTTGATCTCGCTGCGAACAACAAGGACGACGACCACATTATCGCTGTGTTTAAAAAAAATGGATATTGGGGAGCCATTTCAAAAGGCAACCATGCCTATGTACGCTACCGTGATCCGATCTACCGCTCGCTCCGCGAACTCGTCATGTCATATTTTCACGAGTACTATAATCAAACGGGCGACAAGACACTGCGCACCTATTCACGTCCGCTCGATTTGTCACGATATAAGCCTGAAAAATGGATCACGGGAAATGATGCGTGGAAGATCGCTGAAGATATGTGCGACATTACGCACTACAAATTTGTTTCCCACCAACAAGAAAAATTACTCAAGCCTGTCGATGATATTCAAATGCGTATCACGCACCATCGTGTGCACGTGCGCTGATTTATAAATGTGGGTGCTAAAAGAAACCTCCTTCTTTTGCTTTTTGTATTGCGATCCCAAACCAGTATGTATATTTTTGAGGTCGTTCTGCAATATCTTTCTCGATTTCCACACGCGTCATCCACGCCCAATCTTCTGCCTCTTCAGGATTGATATTCGGCTCTTGATCATAAGTCCCAACAAATACGTGGTCGATTTCATTTTCTTGTAACCCACGCTCGAGCGCAGTCTGATAGTGAAAAACAAACACTTCTTCGAGATTACAATCAAAACCCATTTCTTCACGGAGTCGGCGGTGGGCCGCAGCCAAGGTCTCTTCCCCCGCTTTAGGGTGGCCGCAGCAGGTGTTCGTCCAGAGCCCGCCGCTATGGTATTTGGTTTTTGCACGCAGCTGGAGTAAAAACTTCCCCTCGTTATTTTTTATGAAAATTGAAAATGCGCGATGAAGCATTCCTTTTTGGTGGGCTTCAAGTTTCCCCATTGTTCCGATCGGCTCATCTTTTTCGTTTACGGTAATTATTTGTTCTTCCATGTTTTTGCGGGTCGATTATGATGCGAATAAGCGTTTAGGGCGGTACTGCAGTGCCTCAAGGATGTGTGCTTCTCCAACATAACGGGATTCGTCGAGATCGGCAATCGTGCGCGCGAGCTTAATAATACGGTGATATGCGCGCGGTGAAAGATCGAGACGTTTTGCGCTATCGTTTAATAGTGTTGTTACTTTGTCAGTGAGTTTGATCATGCGGTCGATATCACGTACTCCCATATGCGCATTGAGCTTCACTTTCTCATTGCCGGCAAAACGATTTGCTTGATGATGCCGTGCAGAGAGAATTTTTTTGGTAAACTCATCAAATTGTTTGTGTGCATTTACATCGCGTTTTCCCGGCGCAAGAGTGCTGTGTGGAAGACGCGGAACTTCGATCCAGAGGTCGATGCGGTCCACAATCGGTCCTGATACTTTGCGTTGGTAACGTGTGATCTGTGCGGGATTGCATGCGCATTGCTTCTTCGGGTCACCGAAGTATCCGCACGGGCAAGGGTTCATTGCTGCGACCAGAATAAAACGGGCTGGGAATTGCTCGGAACCCTTGGCGCGCGAGATGTGCACAATGCCCTCCTCAAGCGGTTGACGTAGCGATTCAAGTACGCGTTTATCAAATTCAGGGAACTCATCAAGAAAAAGTACACCATGGTGTGCAAGCGTGACTTCACCAGGCTTGGGAGTAGTCCCCCCACCAACGACAGATACGTATGAGGCAGTATGATGCGGAGAGCGAAAAGGCGGTAGCGCGATGATACTCTCTTTGAGTTGGCCTGCAATTGAATGTATCGCCGTTACTTCAAGAGCCTCAGCTTCCGAGAGCGGTGGAAGAAGTTCGGTAAATGCCTTGGAGAGCATGGACTTACCTGTACCGGGCGGTCCCCACATTGCGATATTGTGGCCACCCGCCGCGGCGATCATGAGCCCACGCTTTGCAACTTCTTGTCCGCGAATATCCGCAAACGAACGGTCCGCAGTTTTTATTTCCTTGTGCGTAAGCTTGGTGTGGGGCATTGGGTCGATTCGCTTCAGCACGATACCTACCCTCTCTTCGCCCTCTTCATGCGCGATGTTGCTGGTTGGTGAGAGATGCGCAATGATTTCGTAAAGCGACGTGACAGGATATACCGTAATGCCAGATACTAGCGCCGCTTCTTCGGCATTTTCTTTTGGGACATAGAGTTCTTTTATTCCGCGCCTCTTTGCCTCAGAAGCAATCGCGAGGACTCCACGGACACCCCGCACTGCTCCGTCGAGTGCAAGCTCACCAACAAAAAGTTTTTCTGCAGAATTAAATCGAATATCATTGGCCGCAAGCAGATAGCAGAGTGCAATGGGGAGATCAAAAAGGGGTCCAGACTTTTTAAGATCAGCAGGCGCAAGTGCAACGGTAATTTTTTGATTGCGTTGTTTGGGAGACTTCCATCCGGAATTTTTGATGGCAGCACTCACGCGGTCGCGCGATTCATCCACGGCTTTATCGGCAAGTCCGACAATGGTAAACGCGTGGAGACCTTTTGCGAGATCCGCCTCGATAGTGATCGGATGTGCACCGAATATTGTCGGTTGGGCTGAGTATACTTTCGCTACCATACTCATTAGTTATCCCTGTGAGCGATACACGTTTCGGCAGAAGGGTTTACGCGAAGACGCGCATCTTCAACTCGCTCTTTGCACACACGGCAGAGACCATAGTTGTTGTTCTCGATGCGCTCGAGCGCAGCTTTTACTTTATTGAATCGCTCTTCGAGGGTAAACTCTACTGCACTCTGTGCTTCAAAATCAATAATACCGGCAGCTCGCTCCTCATCTTCGGCTGTATCAATATTGAGGTCGTTTGCAACTGGCTCCCAGTCATTTTGATTATCCGGATTAATGCGGCCGACATTCTCCAGTTCTTTTTTAAGCAGTGCCAGCTCCGTTAAAAGTGATTCCTTGTATTGTGCTGTATCCATATCTGCCCATCATACGCAATGTGTATAAAGGATGCAAACACGGCCATTTCCGTTTTATTATTTCTCAATTTTTGAACTTTCTTTGAAAAAAGCCTCTCTACTTCCAGCAATAACGAATGTTTTAGGATCAATAAATCCGTAGATAAGCACAACATTTTCTCCCCCATCAAAGAGGACCCGAGCGTCGATCGTGCCAATGCGTTCATCATGGAATTTCCTCCCCTCAAGGTCCTTCAGATAACTTGTGGGTTGTATGGGATGGAGGAGTGGAACAAGCGTTCGGACCATGCCCGCTTCCCAGTCAAAGAATGCACCAAATGTATGCGCACTTCCTCGGGATGACAAAATAAGTTTGCCTGCAGGCACTGGATCTGAATAGATTTCATATTTCAAGCTGTCTTCCAGAGAATTGAAGAGTGCGTCAGAGACACGTTCAACGCGTATCGCTCCGAAGAGCTCGCGCACTGTTGCCGGTCGCGTAGTCTCTTTTGTGGTGCTCTCCATGAACGCAACATGGTGCACACCACTCTCTGTGAGTGATGTATTTTTAAAAGCGAGGGCAACGTCAACAAGGACTTGAGCACGAGGAGAGTTGCTTAACAGTATGTTGGTATACTGGACATCGTTGGTGGCGATCTTCTCAACTACAGGCGTTTCGTCGACAGCAACACGTTTCTTATTTATCCCAATAAGTACATACGCTCCTACTCCGATTCCGAAGGCGAGCACAAGAGTGAGCACAAAAATAATTAAACCAAAATGGTGCTCTTCGTCCTCTGTAACGGTATGAGCGACCGGTCTCACTAGTGCAGCAGGTACTGCTACTTCTTTTATTGCCACTTCCTGTGGCGGTAAAGGAGAAACAGGCGGAGGGATCCGTTGTTTATGTTTTTTAAGCCACTCTGATTCTTTGTTTTTAAACAGTGAATCATCATACGAGATTTCCTTCATTCGCTTATTATACGCTGTGTTTGCTCGCATACAACAAAACATCCGCCTGTTATGAGGGGCGGATGTTTTCTTCCATATTATTGAGTCGGTGGTTTTGGGGTGAATGGTCGTGCGGTTGGGGATGGTGGAGTATCTTTTTGTTGAAAGAAATTTGCATCGGCTCGCTTTATTGAGAGGTTGATGCGTCCTTTTTCGTCAACTTCTTTCACGACAACGGGAACTTCCATTCCCTCCTTAATATAGTCAGTGACGCGCTCGACGCGGAATGATGCAATCTCGGAAACATGCACCAAACCTTCTGCGCTGTGCCCGATTTTCACGAACGCACCAAAGTCCATAAGGCGAGTAACAACACCCTTAAACATTTCCCCCGGCTGATATTCATGCGTCATCTCTGCGATGATATCACGCGCTTTCTCAGCACTACCATTTTTTCCGGTGCAGAATACTGTGCCGTCATCTTCAATATCGATCTCAGCTCCGGTCATTTCACGAATTTCATTTACTGTCTTGCCGCCCGATCCGATGACCATGCCGATTTGATCGGGCTTGATCTTTATCACGACGATCTTTGGTGCGTAGGGAGAAATATCACCTCGTGGAGCGTCAATTGCGGCTTTCATTGTCGCAAGGATGGTGATACGTGCAGCTTTTGCTTTTTCAAATGCCTCTTTAAGTATCGGAAGCGGAATACCTCCAACCTTTACATCCATTTGTATTGCTGTGACCCCGTTCTTTGTTCCCGCTACTTTAAAGTCCATATCCCCATGATGGTCCTCAGGGCCTTGAATGTCGGTAAGTACTTTATACTTTGTTGCTGACTCCATCATAAGTCCGGATGCAATACCAGCGACTGGGCTTGTGATAGGTACACCGGCATCCATGAGTGCAAGTGTTGAACCACACACCGAGGCCATTGATGTAGAACCGTTCGAAGCCATTGATTCTGAGACGATGCGAATAGTGTAAGGGAAAGCCTCTTTTTCAGGCAACACAGGCATGAGCGCCTTCTCTGCGAGTGCACCATGGCCTATTGCGCGGCGGTTCATGCCCCCCATGCGACCCGTCTCACCTGAGGAGAACGGTGGGAAGTTGTAATGATGCATATAGCGTTTCTTGCCCTGCACTTCCATACCCTCAACAATTTGTGAATCTTGCGGTCCGCCAAGGGTTAAGACGGAGAGTACATGAGTTCCTCCACGATAAAAAATTCCTGTTCCGTGCAAGACGGGAGATACTTCTCCTGCTTGTGCAAAGAGCGGTCGCACGTCATCAAACCCGCGACCATCAGGGCGCTTGTTCTCATTGATGGCTTTTGTGTGGAGGAGATCATTCACTGCATCATCGAAGTATTGTTCTGCAAGTTTCACATTCATTCCTTCTACCTCCTTTACAGACAAGAGCCACTCTTCAAGGAGTGCATATTCACGCGCGCGGCCCGCCTCCCCCCAAATAGATGCTTCAAATTTCGGAGCGATTTTTTCCGCGAACAGAGCTTTGATATCATCACCAATCTCATCAAGCACAATAGCGCGCTTTGCTTTCCCGCGTTTTGCAACGACTTCCTTTTGAAATTTTTGCAGCTTTTCGATTTCCGCACTTGCATACGCGAGTCCTTCCATCACCGCATCTTCCGGAATTTCTTTTCCACCCATTTCAATCATGTTTACATTGCCATCCTTTCCGCACACAACAAGTTCACAGTCCCCGTCGATGACCTCGTGACCTTCCTCAACTTTGAATGACGGAAGAGTGACCCACTTACCATTTTGTCGTGCGACACGAATTGCAGAGACGGGTCCGTCAAAGGGAATGTCTGATGTCGCAAGGGCGAGTGATGCACCGTTGACTGCGAGGATGTCGGGCTCATTATCATCGATAGAAAGTACCGTAATAACCACTTGTACGTCGTAGCGAATACGTCCGTCAAAAAGAGGGCGAATGGTGCGATCAATGATACGACCCGAAAGCACTGCTGCATCCGAGGGCCTGCCTTCGCGTCGCATAAAGCGACTTCCGAGAATTTGCCCTGCGGCATAAAACCGCTCCTCATAATCAACCGTGAGCGGGAAGAAGTCTCCACCCTCACGTTTTTTGTTCGACATTACTGTCGTTGCAAGTATGACGGTGTTCCCATAACGGATCATCACTGATCCATGCGCTTGATCTGCAAGGTCATTAAACTCCGCAATAAGTTTTTTGCCACCGATCTCTACTTCGTATGATTCTTTTTTCATAACACAAAATTACTTTGTGTCGCTCAGATTCTCGAATTGAACTCCTTATTCTGCTGGGTTCAACAAGATGATCTGTGCGCCACAACCATTAATGTTGTCACTCTATCAAAAATTAGCAAAAACAAAAGCCCCCGGTTGAGGGCATTGCGTCACGGTTACTTCTTGCGTTGTGCAAGGAGTGCTATTCCAAAGATGACAGCACCGATTGCGCATCCCGTTGCCAGAAACCATGCACTTTCTATCCAGAAATCCATGAAAACTCCTTTGGCTCATCTTCCACCAAGCTAACACAGTAAAGCTTTTGTGTAAATTCTATAGTGACACGGCGCGTCTTGTAGCGCCTCCGTTTCGGCCGTTTCCGTTTGTCCTGCGCTTTTCCTTGTAGCCTATCAAATAGGATGCTGGATCGTCTGAAAGGTCGAAGAAATCGTCTGCTGCTTCGCGAAGTTTTGTAGATGCTGACTTGCCGAAAGCGATCACCTCTACTTGAGTTCCCATATTAACGCGCAGGTATTCCACAAGCGGCACAAAGTCTCCGTCGCCGGAAGCAATGATTACTGCGTCGAGTTTTGGGGCAAGTGTAATAGCATCAACGGCGAGCCCAACGTCCCAGTCACCCTTTTTTGCCCCTCCCCAAAACTCCTGGAGTTCTTTGACGCGTGTTTCGATGCCGATTTTATTCAGTGCATCAAAAAAGACACTCTCCTCCCCTCCTTTTGTGGAGATTACATACGCCATCGCACGAATAAGTTTTCGCCCGGCGACGCTGTCTTTGAGGATGTTATTAAAATTAACGCGAGAGTCATCATACAGATGTTTTGCGCTGTGGTAGAGATTTTGTGTGTCGATGAAAACGCCCACACGCTGGTCCAGGTGTTTGATAATTGCCATATTAAAAATGAGAGTGGGAGGAAATAATCAAAGAAAATTCATCGAAGGCCTCCCACGAATTAAAAATTTATAAAAACCGATGTCGCACACTACACATTATAACAGATACAAGATGAACAAATAATGCGCGATAAACGCGCATTATTGTTGTCTGATCTTCATGAGCGAGTGTTCGCCGTTTATGAAGATTGCTACTTAATTCCTAATTTTTTGACCAGAGCGTTGTATTTCGTCTCGCTCTTCTTTTTTAAATATTTCAGGTGTGCGCGTCGATCAGAAACCATCTTGAGAAGCCCGCGGCGCGAATGATGATCTTTCTTATTATCCTTCAAATGCGCGGCAAGTTCGTTGATCTTTTGGCTAATGATCGCAACCTGCACTTCCGGAGAACCCGTGTCTTCTGCATGACGCTGGTGTTTTCCGATAATGACCTGCTTTTTCTTGACTGTAAGCATGGGGTGTAGCCTAGCACACAAATTTAAAGTACGCAAGTTTTAGGCAGCTTGAGGTCCGACCTCAGCCTTGGGAGGTCGTACCTCGGAGAAGTTGGCTGCCGCTTATCGAGCAGTACCGCAAAAAACGGCCAGCTTCTTCAAGGTCGCACCTCTCAAAGCCGAGGAACGACCTTAGGCCGTCTTTTGAGCTGCTTCCTTGAGGCTATTTTTGAAATGTTCAAACGGGAGGTCGTGGGGTGACTCTTCGGAAAGAAATTCAATTGCATCGTCTGGAGCAGCTTTTGTCTGAATGCTGGCCAGCTCTTTATTGAGCGACTCAATGCTGATGCTTGCTACGTCCTCACTCTCATGATCATCACTAAAGATGTTTCCTCCGGAAATAACGGTAATATTTGCCGAATTGAGCAAATTCTTTGCTTCCTTCGCAAGATTATCAGTGTAGGTGGGTATAGGCATGCCAAAAAATTAGACTAGGTCTTCTACGGCATTTGCGAGAATCTGTGGATTCGCATCAATCTCATCTTGGACTACTTTTTGATCGACATCCCCCAAAGGGTCCATGATTCTATCAGGAGAGGCTTCTTGTTTTTCGACAAATGATTCTAACGACATAGGTTTAGGTGATGTACTTATCGTAACATTCGCCATATTTTTTTTCAATCGTTATACACAGTAGGACACACAGACTATAATGATGTGATGGATATTATGGAATGGAAACGTAGATTTCTTGAATACACAGAGATCGAAAAAGGACGAAGCGTAAAAACAGTGATGAATTACGATCACTACCTTTCACGTTTTATCGCCTACGCTAAGCTCTCGCAGCCCGAAGATATTACCTATGAGGTTATTCGCGAGTATCGCTTATGGCTTAATCGACAACCGGCGAGCATGTCGAAGCGAGGAATACAGGGAACAACGCTCAAAAAACGTACTCAAAACTATTACCTTATTGCACTGCGTGCGTTTCTTAAGTATTGCGCGAAAGAAGGCGTAAACGTCATGCCCCCCGATCGAATTGAACTGGCAAAAACATCAGAACGTGAGCTCGATCTCATGAGTACTCAAGACTTAGGCCGTCTCTTGGCATCTCCCGCAGGGAATAATCTTGCAGAGCTTCGGGATAAGGCAATGCTCGAGCTTCTATTTTCAACAGGATTACGCGTTTCTGAACTTTGCGGCCTTCCCCGCGACTTGGACCTTTCGCGCGATGAATTTTCCGTACGTGGCAAAGGAGAAAAGGTGCGTGTCGTTTTTTTGTCCGATACAGCCAAGCAGGCCCTCAAGGACTATCTAAACAAAAGGACAGATGTGGATGACGCTCTGTTCATTCACATAGGACGGAGCGGCAAAGCCGGTAGTAAACCCCCTAACGTAAACGAGAATGCATCGCTTCGTATCACCGCGCGCTCCGTGGAACGTATTGTGAAACACTACGCTATCAAGGCAGGGATTTCTAAAAAAGTCACACCGCATGTTATTCGCCACAGCTTTGCAACCGACCTCCTTGAAAACGGTGCTGATCTCCGGTCGGTACAAGCGCTTCTCGGACATGCCAATATTTCTACTACACAAATATACACGCATGTAACTGATTCGAAGTTACGCGAAATTCACAAAATGTTTCACGACAAACGAAGAAAGTAATGTTTCCTGTGAAACAAAAAAATCGTCCATCGGACGATTTTCTATTAAACTTCTTTCAATGTGCTTATTTGCCAGTTTTGGCTGACCTTCATCTTGTATGATCCTGAAGCGGCGAGCCGGTGATTCGGTGCGAGTGTTCGGTAAAAAATTTTTGCCAAACAAAATCCGCTACTAAAGAGGGGGCGAAATTGTGTTTTCACATCTGTCCGAAGATTGTGCGCAAGCCCGTAGCGAACCCCAGCCTCATAGCGCTCAGGATATCGACACCGCGGTATCCAGATTCCTAGCTCTGCGAGGTCGATTGTCTCAGCAACTTTTGCAAGATGCTGTATTTCAAGTTTTCGCGGAAGGCGGAATTTTGCTATTACTTTCGCACTTGGCATGTAGGGATTTTCCCCTCTGATTAATTCGGTAGGTTTCTGTAGTAACCGCACTATCTTGCCCATGATGAACCCCTGTTTAAACTTCCTTTCGTATTATTACGTCCAAATGTTGTTAGCGCAAGAGTGTCCACCTGCGATATAATGTTTCCCATGAAACTTGTTTCATGGAATGTGAACGGACTACGGGCTGCGCACAAGAAAGGTTTTTTGGATTGGCTTTATGAAAGCAGTGCTGATATTGTCCTGCTTCAGGAGACAAAGGCTGAGCCGAGCCAGCTCCCCGAAGAAGTGCGTGCGCCAAAGGGATATTTTGCATATTTTTCACATTCGAAGATAAAGAAGGGGTATAGCGGCGTTGCGCTTTATTCGAAAATAAAACCTGACAAGGTTGAATACGGTATCGGACTTCCTGGATTTGATGATGAAGGACGCGTGGTTATAGGACATTGGGGTGACCTTGTCCTTTTAAATGTCTATTTCCCCAATGGCGGAGGCGGACCAGTGCGACTCAAATATAAGCTTGATTTTTATGATGCATTTCTTCTTTATGTTGAAAAACTCCGTTTGCAAAAAAAGAAAGTTATTTTCTGCGGCGATGTAAATACGGCTCATGAAGAAATTGACCTTGCGCGGCCAAAAGCGAACGAAAAAAATACAGGATTCCTACCTGAGGAGCGTGCGTGGATTGACGAGCTCACATATCGAGGCTGGATTGATTCATTCCGCCATTTTTATCCGACCAGGGAAGGAGCATACAGTTATTGGGATATGAAAACAGCCGCACGAGAACGCAATGTCGGCTGGCGCATCGATTATTTTTTCCTTGCACCTGAAGCTATGCCCAAACTTGTCTCCGCAGGAATTTCCCCAAACATCTATGGCTCAGATCATTGTCCAGTTTGGATCGAACTAAAATAAGTATAAAAAAGCCCGGCAATTTGCCGGGCACACACTCTCTGCACACTATGAATACTGGCGCTGTCTCCTCGATGCCTCTTCGACCTCTCTGCGGGCAATCAGCACCTTTAATTGCTCCTCGAAGTCAGATTCCGAAAATAATCTGAGTGTCCTCAAGAGCTCCACAAAACCCGAGTCATTGTCATATCCCCATTCCTTCATCTCTTGAATTATTTTGAGCAGCGCGATTGAATAGTGCGTGTTGTACTGCTCTCCACTACGGGAAGCTCCACACAGCACGTCGGCGACATGTTCCCAGCGCTGGTGATCGACATACCGGTCCTTGCCGTCTTCCTTGGAGCGAAAAGGAGTGATAACACAGCGCTCCTTGGCAATCCCAATGAAGTAGTAACGCATCATTTTGCCGCGGATGACATCCTCGACTGATGACTTGCATACACCGACGAGCTTGTCCTCCGTCATGCGTGTCTCCTCTGTGCATTCACGAAGAGCACCGCGCTCTGCAGCTTCAGCAATACTTGAGCGAGAAGATGCGAAGTCTCTTTCTTCTATGCCGCCGGAAGGCACTTTGCGGTTACCGAATCGAGATCCGTATACGGTCACGATCTCATGGAAGTCGGGTGAAAAAATGAATATCGCCGTTGCGCCGAAATCGCCGCGTTGGTCATTGTTCTGATGTGAAGGTTTTGCTCGTCGTCCGTCATCCAATACTTCAAATTGATTTACCACTTTGTCTCTCCTTGAGAAAAGTTGTTACAGGGATGGCTCCGAACTTTGTAAGGTGCCTATTTCACACACTACACATTCTTATTGATTTGTCAACTCATATAACGGTACATTCAACTTCGAAGTGCAACACTCCATACTTCTAACGGGGTTCTCCACCCCAGCCGTTTCCTCGGTCGTGTATTGATCGCATACTCCACCCGTGCAAGCTCTTCATCCGACCACAAGCGTGTTGATTCCCGGACGATGGAGACAGGATTCCACCGTGTCGCTCTCCCAATCTCCAAGACGGGTGCGACGATCGACCACTCTGGGTCGTACATCAATGGATGGTCCGGAAGGCCGCAAGACACGGGCTCCTTTACGGAATCCGTGCTTTGCACGTGCCTTATGTCTGCGCTTCAACCATGGACGGAGATCAACATGTCCAGGTCGAACGTCCCCACGTCCACCACGATGCACTTGCACGTAGATGAATTGATAGATTGCTTCGTGGGAGATACGTTCCTTGGGGTGGTCGATGCGGAGTCGTCCGGCGATCTGTTCGGGGGAGAAGCCCTCCTTGAGTTTGTGATGGACATAGCTGCGTACAACCTGATTTTTGAGACGGTCTGTTCTTCCGCGATGGTGGCGGTGCTCGAGCGCCCGCTCGTGTGCTAACCGTGGGGTGTATCGCCTGAACTGCAGGGGTTTATTCTTCGCAATTTCGCGAGAAACTGAGGAGGGACTCCTGCCGAGTTCCTCGGCTATTGAACGAATCGACCTTTTTGCCCACAACCCATCTTGAAGCTTTTCGCGCTCCACAATGCTGAAATGCCTATAATTCATATGCTCCTTATGTTACAGGAGTGTTGCACTTACTTGTTGAACCTAGAAACAATCCCCACAAGAGAAGTCTCGCGGGGATTGTTATCACTTTACGTTGTATTTTTTTCGTATATTACCGCTCCTCTGTATTACTTATCTGACCAAAATTTTTTCTTCAGCTTCGTCCAAAAACTTCTTTGCTTTTCCCCCTTTTGCGAAACCCCTGCCTCGCTGCTAAGGTCTAACCACTTTGCGTATGCTTTGTTAGCTAAATCAGGTTCTTGTCCGACCACAGGCGAAAGTTTGTCTGCCAACTCATGATACAACGAAGGATCGTCTGGGTTGTACTGAATGGCAGACTTAAGCTGTGCGACAGACTTTAGCATTCCTGGGTCTACTGCACTCCCTGCTCCCAGGATAATTTCTGGCGTTATTCCGGAGCCGGTTTGAATTCTGTAGAGACTATTCATGAGACCAGGGTCGATTTCCCTGTACAAATATACCGTCTCTTGCCGATATGAGAATCCCTCATCTGGATTCCACCAATTTAGCGGAGTGCCAATAGACAGCCTGAGCGGCATCACGACGCGGTCGCCTTGGTCGATAAATTTCTGCACGTGTTCGGGGTCTGCCCTGTCGAGATCGTCACTCGTGATTTTCGTACTAGGTCCTCCTTGAAAATCGCTGAACAAGACCGATTTGTCCGGTGTGGTGTATCCTATAAATGCGTGACGTGTTCCACCGACGGTCGCGTTGCTAATGTCTAGTTCCTTGAGTAATAGTGAGGCAATCAAAGCATAACCGGCACAGTTTGCCGTGCGAGTTTTGGACATCTCACTTATGGTCGGAGAATTTTTCTGATATTGAAAAATTTTTCTTATGTTTCGACTCAAATTGTCGACCGTGCCTGTGATCACACGGGACACTTCTTCTGGTGTTCCTGATCGCCTTACCTCCATCAACTCCCTTTTCAAATTTGCCAAATCAAGGATCTCATACAAAGAACGGTCGCTATCAAATGTTTTCTCAGTGAGAAAGCGCTCGCCACTTGTCTGCGCAAGAGCTTTTAAAAGTTCTCGAGTTGGTAGGTGTGCAGAAAAAGACAAATTTTCTAATGTTTTTTCTTGAAGGTGAGCGAACGGATCTTTTGTGTCGACGAGCTGATCTTCCATGCTCATGTGCGCTGAGGGTTCTCGCGAAAGGGCACGTATATAATTCATAACTGTTTTGTGCCTGAGCTCGTCGATCGCACCTTCTGGAATTTCTTCTCCAAATTTGGACTTCAGGCGACCAAGTCTATTATTGTATACGCTGTCTCCAAGCAGAAAACGATCTATCTGCATTTTCCTGCTCTCAGAAATCCCTTCGGCTGGTACGCTCGCTTTTCCACTGGCATCACGAGTAATCTCACTCCCGTATGTTAAAAAGAATTCAGTAAGTGCATTTAAGGTCACGGTAATCCCATTGTCGGCGATGCCTTTTTCCCCACTATATTGCCGCAGGTACTTTGCGATATCTTGATAAAGAAGACCTTGTTCCATCATTCGCTCGCCCGATTCAGAGGTATGTGCTTCTGAAAAAATAGGCATTTTGGGAATTGAACTTGTTGAGGTATTTTCCTGGGCAACTTCGTTGAACATTCCATAATCGCTTGCAAATTGTTCTATCTGCTTCCGCGACTGCGGATTTTGCCGAGTAAGCTCCTCAGTCAATGTGCCGGCTTGTCGCGCAAACAAAGGAGCCTCGACGGAGATATTTTCAGATACCAGACCCTGCTGGTTGTCGCCCACATCCTCCTGTATTGGAAATTCTAAACTCATAGTATTGAAATATGTTTTTATTACTTTACGCCGTATTTTTTACGTATCGCACTTACCTCTCCTTCCTCTTTTTCTGCCTTCGTTTCTTTTCCCGCTTCACCAAGCTTTGCTAATTCATTTAGCGGAAGAGCTAAGAGCTCCTTTGTGCGTTCCTCCAAATATTGTGCGGAGTTTTTCAAGGGGTCATCAAGCACCTCATTAAAGAGTGCATGTAAAATAAATCCGATTTCACGACCCGGTTTGATCTGTGCCACCTCCATAATCCGAGCACCATCAATCTTGAGCATTCCCACGGAGACTGGGGCGCGCATCGCCTCTTCAATCATTGAGTGATATTTGCGTAGACGATATGGAGTTTCTTTTGGGCGCCCCATTCCAATGCGATCGCAGGCACGAACATTCATAAGATCCCATACAAGTTCCGGTCCAACATTTGCGACAATGCGTCTTACTGCAGAAAGTGTTATTTTTTCAATATCGGAAAAGAAAAGATGATACCGCACGAGTGTTGCAACGTCATGAATAAATTGTTTGGGAAATTTGAGCCGCTCAAGCATTTTCGTCGCCATTCGTCCTCCAACAACGTCGTGTCCGTAAAATGTCCAATCCTTTTTTTCCTCCGCCCACTTGCGTGTCGCGGGTTTCGCAACATCATGGAGGAGTGCCGCAATGCGTACATGAAGCGGCCAGTTGCGCTCCTTCGAGTGTTCGAGTGCACGAAGGTTGTGTTCCCACACATGGTAGATGTGATCGCCATTTTGTTCGCACCCAAGTCCTTGCTCTAGCTCAGGCATAATAAATTGGAGTATCTCGGCACGATGCAGCAAAATAATTCCCTCCATTGGGCGCTCCGACATAATAATTTTTATGAATTCATCACGAATACGCTCAGCCGCAATTTTCTCCAATCGATGTCCGAACTTCACAACAGCATTCATTGTCTCCATTTCAATAGCGAAGCCTAGCTCAGCACCAAAGCGAATGGCACGCATGACACGGAGCGCATCCTCATGAAAGCGGTCTTCGGGCTTGCCAACGGTACGAATAAGATGGCGCTCAATATCCTCAACTCCCATGTGTGGATCAACAATCTCTCCCGTCGAGGTACTGTACGCAATCGCGTTCATCGTGAAGTCTCGCCGGAGAAGATCGTCATGCAAATTTCCAGAGAACAATACTTCGTCGGGATGTCGAAAGTTTGAATACGTTGTCTCTTTGCGATACGGAGTAACCTCAACAACACGCAGTGTTCCGCGCTCTATGTCCCCTTCCGGAATCTCCTCATTTACCACGCCAACTGTGCCGTATTCGTTTTCGTAAAATGTTTTTGGAAAAAGTCCGATGATTTGATCAGGGTTTGCGTTGGTCGTCACGTCCCAGTCTTTGGGTTTCGCACTGCGGATAAGGTCGCGCACGCAGCCGCCAACAAGGTATGCTTCATAACCGGCGTGTTCGAGGGTCCTTGTTACAAAAGATATTTCTTCCGGAATGGAAAATAATTTTTTCATAAATTTCTATTTGTGCTCCCGCCAAGACTCGAACTTGGACTAACGGTTTCGAAGACCGTTGTGATATCCGTTTCACTACGGGAGCGTCGTCTATATAATAGGCCAACTATAGCGCGCAGTTGACAAAAAATCAAAGAATCGCCAACTACGCATTAAGCAGGCATAACTAGGGAGAATCGCCGATTACTTCCGCAGGTACTTAAATATGAGAATCTCGCCTTACAGGCGCAGTACCCGTTTCCCAATTTTAAACGACAGCGGTTGTCGCTTAAAATTATGGGAGAACGGCTTCGATTCTCCCACGAAGTGCCGTGGGGCACTTCTTACCCGCACAAATACAAAATACCGCCTTGCGGCGGCGGTATTTTTGTATTTGTGCGGGTAGGGAGAATCGAACTCCCGTCTCATCCTTGGCAAGGACGTATTCTACCACTAAACCATACCCGCATTTTTTATATTGTACCGCGATTCCTCATTTAGGGAGAATCGGTCCCTACAGGACCTGTACACCTTTTGGATTTTTCAGAAAAAACCTCAAAAGGTCTTGCGGTGTGGCCCCATCAGAATGGGTTCCCAGTAGCCACACCTCACTCCCGTCTCATCCTTGGCAAGGACGTATTCTACCACTAAACCATACCCGCAAGCGCATTTTTATGCTCAGCGTGTCGCCATATACTAGCGAATCTTATTTGAAATGGCAAATTAACGACGATCCTCCTCCCGCCAATTTTGCTAATGAAAGACCAATAAAAAAGCCCGAAAATTTCGGGCAGCTGTACTACAGCTAGGTTATTTTGGCATTAATTCCCGCAAGGAACCTCTCCGCTTCTTGAACAGCAGTGAACTTGTCTGCTCGTATACAGCCTCTGCAGACAAGTATGTCGTTTAATTTCTCGTCGCCGGAAGCGGAAATCATGGGGATGCCAAGTACAAACGAGATGTGTTGTGCAAGTTCAACCGTCGTCTGCATCAAAGGCTCATTATCGCGCCGTGGGACATTCCCATCGAGAATAATAAGCGAAAACTTTTTTTCACGTCGCAGCGCAGTCATTGCTGAGGAAATACTGCCGGCAGTGACAACGTCTACAAGATGCTCAAGGCTCATTCGGTAGGCATCTTGAAGATCAGAATCATCTTCAACAACCAAAACTTTCAGTCTGTTTTCCACAATACCTCCATACGGCAAGGCTCTTTTCTAATTAAATAGCAACTCGCGCTTTTTGTCACCTCCTGTGCGCACAACTGTGGATAACCCTGTGTATAGTGTTTATAAAGGACAAAATTGTGTCCTTGAGTGTCCTTTATGCACACTATCCACATGTTTATACACAGACACTACCCTCAGTGCTTCGGCTCAGTTTTTATGGCAGCTACACATGAGACCTCTTTTAATAGTCAGTATTCCTTCAAGAATTAGGCTTTATATAACATCCTACGAGGTTGAACCTCGCAGGATAAAGCGCGGGTTTTTAAACAGTGGATAGCTTCGCGAAGGATTTTTTAAAAAAGTCTAATAAATCATAAAAAGCCAAGCATTTCAGAAGAGACATGATCGTGGCAATCAGATGTTACACGTGGAACATTGCCAGGAAGTTTCATTGCTGATTGGCACAGTGCGTATGCCGGCTTAATTGCCGTACCATGCCGTTCTGTGTTTGAGAATGTTTCATGTGGAACGGTTTTAGATTAGTATGGGAGAAATGGGTGAAAAAACAGAAAAACAAAAAGTTGGCCAAATTGGTGAGGATATTGCAGTTAGGTTTCTTGTGAAACAAGGTTTTTCGATAGCTGAGCGAAATTACTTAAAAAAGTATGGAGAGATTGATGTTATTTGCAGGAAAAATCAACGCTTGCACTTTGTTGAGGTGAAAACTGTTACACGTGGAACATTAGGGGAGAAACTTGATAATTACCGCCCGGAAGATAATGTACACAAATCAAAGCTTCAGAGTATTGGCCGCACAATCCAAGCATATATTTTCGAATATAATGTTTCCGAAGACTGGCAGTTTGATGTAATTACTATAGAATTGAACGCTTTTAACAAAACTGCACGAGTAAATGTAATTCATGATGTCATTTTGTAGTGATTGTGCGCGATAGTTAGTTTCATGTGTAACGAGATGGTGTTTTATATTTAATTAACAAAGTGTTCATTTCTTGCCAATTTGGTAGCACGTGAAACACAACAAATACATAAAACGTTTCACGTGAAACGTTTTTTATAGTAATTCGTAAGATATTGATCGGTCAGGCCTACCTAATGTTTTGTGCGGCGCTCCTCAGTTAAATAAATTACATATGTAAGAAAAAGTTCTGGTGGTATACTGTCCTGTATAAAACTTAGTCAGAAAAGCCTGGCTAGGATTTGCTTTATATTAAAATTGTGATATAGTATTAATGTATATATGATAGAACAATCACGCAAGGAACTGACTGAAAAAGCAACTGCAATTGTTGAACAATCGCATATTCCTGCTGAAGATAAAAAAATTCTTTCTGGACGAATTCCGTTTGTGGCCGACGTGATGCTCCTGATGTTTATACAAGTCTGCGAGGAAGATCCGTTTGGTATCGATGCGATTGTAAAAAATTTGAAGAAAAAGCTCGATGCTCAGGGAAATTTAAAAAAGCTTCACGAAATTGTGAAGCAAGAGCGTCGTGAATACGAAGAAGCATTAGCGTAATATTTTTATATGAGCGAGAAATTCCAAAGTTTCGAAATACCCGAGGAGGAAGGAGTTGTGATTCACGAAGACATAATTCCGGTACATATATCAGAGGCAGAGAAGGAGAGCGGTATATCTGATGTCACTAATCTTAATGAGTCTCCAGACTCTGAATCAATTGAGATTATAGAAATGTCAGAACTTCCACCTGCCACACAAAATGCAGTTATGGAATTTACCAATCTTACTCCAGAGAATCAAGGGTTAGCGGCAGAGGTAGGGGAGGGAACCGAAGCGATGGCGCTTAATGCCCTCGATGTGGAAGGAAAATCAAACCAAGCTGCTCGTGTTGCAGCAGTGGGCGGTACTTTTGCTGCTGTGGAGAGCCCAGAGAATGCGGAAAAAGCTGAGCAAAGCAGTGGTCTGTTAAAGAAATTAATGAATGGATCGCTTAAAGCTGTGCGTCATGTAACTACCGGCGTAGTGGTCGCAATTGCGGCTTTTTCGCACACCGACAATGCAGAAGCGGCGGGCTATGTTGACTTTATCCCTGTAGTGGCCGGTGTTGTCGGAGCTCAAAATCCAAGACTTGGAAAAACAATTGAAGGAGGCGTTATCCGTCCAATTGAGCGTGGAGTGCAAGGAGGACAACGAATTGAACGTATGCAACAACAGCAACAAAATCTTGCGATGCAGCATGAGAAGCTAGATAGAGAAAAAGAGGAGCTATTGTTACGAGCAGGCGGAAATTCCCGAATTGCCGAGGTTGAGTCACGTGTAGAGAACAGAACCCAACCCATGCAAATGGAAGCAAGGTATGATGTAAGCAAGGCGCAACTGAAAACCCAGCGGGCAGAGGCGCGGGCAGCATTTCTTTCCAAGCCCAACCCCTCGGCCGCCGAACAGGCAAGATATGAAGCCCAAATTGCTAAATTAAATGAGCAGGAGATTCGTCTTGATGCAACGACGGAAATAAAGACGGTGAAGGACGAAGTCCGTAGAGATACAAAAAGCTTGAGAGCCGAACATGGGGTCGCGAATATATATGACCAAATTGACCGTAAGAATATAAAGCAAGCACAAATAAGGACTCAAATCGAGAAGTTAAATATGGATATGGCAAAAATGAGATACACAACTTCTCGCGATATGGCCCGAGACGTATTCCGCAACTTCTGATTGTCTTTGTTTCACTATCTGCTATACTCAAAACGCTCAGATGAGCGTTTTGTTGTTTAACGGGGCGTGGTGTGAGGTGTGGCAAAAGGGAACCCATTCCTATGGGAGCCACACCGCAAGACCTTTTGAGGTTTTTTCCGAAAAATCCAAAAGGTGTACAGCTCCGGTACGGAGACGGCTAACACTCAGTGCTTGTGCGAAATGAGCGTGTGTCACAAGGTAGTAAATATACGGGGCGTGGTGTAACGGCTAACATTCTCGCTTTGGGAGCGAGCGACTCCGGGTTCGAATCCCGGCGCCCCGACAATATAAAAAAAGAACCTAATGAAGGTTCTTTTTTCATATTGTCGGGGCGAGAAAGGCACCTGCGTGCCTTTCGTCGGGATTCGAAGCCCTTCTCCCATATTTCTGAGGATTTCTGAATCCTCAGAAATGGGAAAGGGGTACTGCGCCTGTAAGGCGAGAAATTCCCGGCGCATTTGTTGTGCACCCCACTCCGCGCTACAATACTCTATAGTATGGAAACATTAACCGATCCAACAATTGAAGCATTTAATTCTCTATCAGATGCAACAAAAGAGAATGACCGCATGCAATTTTTTCTTTTTGAGATTGATGGGGAAATATATGCTGTCCCGGCGCTCGATGTTGATCACGTGATGAAAATCCCTCCTGTGACGATTGTTCCGAATGCCCCAATATCCATCGCAGGGATTTTTCATATGCGCGGTAAGGTTGTTGTCGTACTCGATATTCTCAAGCGCATGCATCTTGCGAGGACGAGACCACTTATTCCAAGTTATCTTTTTGTCATACACACACAGAATAACTATTTTGCAGTTCTTGTCGATCACCCCAAAACAGTGGTGCATATTTTGCAAAAGGATGTTGTTGCGCCTGACCCCGTCATAGCGGCACATATTCCGCCACGCTATGTAAAAGGAATGTTCATGTATATGCTCCCACTCCAGCAGCAAAATAATGTACAAGATTTTATGATCAGGCCGGAACCAGTAGCACCCACTCCTTTGCCTGAAACAAACCAACTCCGACCCGTATTATGGCTTAATTTTGAGGAAATATTGAATCAAGAAGATCTTTTACACGTTGCTGACGCACCACTAGCACCGTAGAGACTTCACGGAATTAGGGCACGTATGTTACACTATTCTTACATTATGGAAACCAATTCAAAGAAAATTTTAATTATTGATGACTCCGCATTTATGCGGAAGGTGCTTCGAGATATTTTTGAAAGCGCCGGCTACTCCTCTTTTGTTGAAGCAAGTAACGGACGAGAGGGACTTGAAAAATACAAGAGTGAACATCCTGATTTTGTATTTCTTGATATGATCATGCCGGAATTCAATGGAATGGATGTACTCCGCGAAATTGGCAAGGAAGCAAAAATCATTGTTGTGTCTGCGGTAGGACAGCAGGAAATGATCTCCGAAGCAAAGTCTCTCGGTGCACTTGATTACGTTGTGAAACCTTTTGATCGTGACCAGGTGCTTGATAAAGCAAAGCACTATTTGAGCGCGTAACTCTTTCTCTGCGCCTTTTGTATATTTATGGATCACAATGATGACATTCGCGTGCTCGTAGCGGATGATTCATTTTTTATTCGTACCTATGTCGTCGAGCTTCTTCGTGCGCACAGCGGCATTACGGTTGTTGGCACTGCAAGCACCGGGACTGAAGTTGTGCGGCTTGCTCGAGATCTCAGGCCTGATGTGATCACGATGGATTATCATATGCCTCAGAAAAATGGCATTGAAGCTACGGCAGAGATTATGCTTGGCGATCAAATCCTTCCCGCGATCATCATGCTTTCCGCTTTTGACGGCACCGACGGGCAAAAAGTATTTCAGATGTTACGTGAGTCGGGAGCACATGTGATAGCAAAACCTTCAGGTGAGGTTTCTTTGGATTTGGAAAAAATCGCAGAATCCATTGTTTCAAAAATATATGAGGTGGGGGTTCAACAAGTAAAAATTAGGAAAGCATACGCATACCTTGAAATACACGGTACTAAACCAATCCCAAGTAATGCACACAATGACAGCCCGCTTTCGGTGGTTGTAATCGGTGCTTCAACTGGAGGACCACCATTAGTTGAGCACTTCCTCACTATTTTTCCACCAACCCCACAGATCGCTTTTGTTGTTGTGCAGCACATGT
Organism: bacterium; assembly: GCA_043736515.1. GTDB lineage: Bacteria > Patescibacteriota > Minisyncoccia > Phycocordibacterales > UBA6899 > MHLP01. The sequence continues at coordinate 36,975 of JAYTCK010000013.1, read as the reverse complement.
CAAAATATTTTACGGAGCTTTTTGCTGAACGACTCGATCGCACCGTCAGACTTTCTGTGCGGGAAGCAAAAGGCAATGACGCATTTATGCCCGGCACGGCACTTGTGGTACCCGGCGGATATTCTCTTCTGCATAAGGAGCATTCGAAAAAAGATGAGGCTGATGGTACTCATCGATTTGTCTTGTCTTTTCCAAACCCTGATAGTGAAAACGGTGTCATCGACCAAACCATGGAAACAATTGCCAAGAGTTACGGTTCGCGTGTATTTGGGGTGTTGCTTTCAGGAATGGGAAGTGATGGGACATTGGGACTCCGTGCAATAAAATCTTATGGCGGTGTAACAGTTGTCCAGGATCCAGAAACAGCAGTGGTGCCATTTATGCCCAAAAGCGCCCTTCACGAAGGTGTTGTTGATGCAGTACTTGCCCTCGAGGAAATCCCTAATTGGATTCTTGATCGGGTCAGCAAATTCTAGGAGCTACCCCACGCTCACTTCGGGATGATGTCTGATACAATAGACACATGACTCCTGATGCCAGAAGTAAGTTTAAAGACCTTTTTTGTACGGAAGCCGAAGATCAGCTGAGCACTCTTTCACGCACACTTCTTTTGCTGGAAGAAGATCCGCGTAACCTTGAGCATTACGCTACCTTGATGCGCAGTGCACATACTATTAAAGGATCCTCAGCGACTATGGGCTATACGGAAATGGCGCGACTCGCACATCTTATGGAAGATGTGTTTCGTGCGTGTGAACAAGGCACACTCGTGCTTTCCAAAGAGGCAGTAAGCGCAGCACTTCTTGCTACAGATCATCTTGGTCAGTCGCTCGCTTCTATTAAAGAAGCTGACAAAGAGCTTTCTGTCGAGACAACCGTAAGTGCATTGAAGGTGCTTCTCGAGCCATCCACAAACGGGACTTCCGAAAAAACAGCACCCATAACCCCACCAGTGTCGACTCCTGTGGTAAATAAAAATCTGATTAGTGCTCCTTATGTTCCGCCAACAACAGTGCGCGTTGCGGTTGAACGTCTTGACGCACTCATGGGACTTTTTGAAGAAATGCTCATGCTTCGCCTTAAGCTCGACACGATACTAGAGCCGGTTGTGGATATTTCGAAAACAACTGCAGACCCCATGCTGAAGCAAAAGTTATTTTTTGTCCAAGAGTTTAAAGGGTTATTCAGTGAACTTGCGCGTCTTCTTTCTGAAACACAGAGTGAACTCTTGCGTGTACGGTTGGTTCCCGTTGAACAGATATTTGGGCAGTTCCCTCGCATGATCCGGGATTTGTCGCTTCGAGAAGGCAAGCAGGTGTCGTTTCACGTAGAAGGAAGCGATGTCGAACTCGATCGTACGGTGCTTGAAGGTTTAGGTGGAGCCCTCGCACATCTTCTACGAAATGCCGTTGATCATGGCATTGTAAAGAGCGGAACAGTGACACTTAAGGCGGAGCGAAAAAATGATCGTGTGCATGTAATCGTTTCAGATGACGGTGCAGGAATAAATTACGAACGTGTACGAGAAGTTGCAATTGAACGTGGAATAGTAAGTAAAGAAGTTGGAGTGGTGCTCCGTAATAATGAAATTGCTGACATCCTGTTTAATCCCAACATGTCAACAAACACTGAGGTGACCGATATCTCCGGAAGAGGTGTCGGACTTTCGGCGGTGCGCGTGTTTACTCAAGATGTCGGGGGACACGTGAGTATTGTGTCGCCACTTTCTGAAAAAGGAGGGACACGCTTTTTGCTCGACTTACCCGTTTCTCTTGCGACGGTAAAGGTGCTTATTGTGCGTGCGAGTGGATTTACTTTTGCAGTCCCATTTACGAGTATTGTGCGGACATTTGATATTGCTCCGGATACTATTGTGCGCAGTGCCCATCAACCCAACATTGTATTAAACGAGAAACCTGTACCCATCTTTTGGCTTAGTCGACTCCTTGGAATAACATTTGGCGATACATTTCGGAAAACAGTATTGGGACAAGAGCTTCACGCTGTACTCCTATCCATAGAAGGAGAAGAAGTAGCTCTCGTTGTTGATTCGTGTGTGGGCGAGCAGGAGCTTTTGGTAAAATCACTTCCACCCGTCCTGCGCGAAATTCAAGGTTTTTCGGGTTCAACCCTTCTTCCCGATGGGCGCACCGTTCTTCTCCTGGATACCCACGGTTTACTCCTTCGCGCATTCGGAGATATACTGGAGAACACTCATGCGGACATTTTGCGTGAAACGACTTCTACAGAAGTATCTTCACATTAATTTTTATGACATCACTACTCCAACTTACAGCAGATGAAAAAGACCAGCTTGCTGAACTTTTAAATATTGGCGTGTCTCATGCTGGCACAACTCTCTCGAAATTAGTAGGACAGAGGACAACGATCAGTGTTCCCATGTCGTCTCTCAAAACTTCTGTCAGTGCTGCGCACTTTATCGATAAGCCTCAAGATATTGCCCTTGCGGTGTTGCTCCGCATTTCGGGTGGTTTGGACGGATATGTTTTTCTGCTCTTCCCTCGTGACACAGCGATACACCTTCTTCAAGTCCTTTCCGGAAAAAAAGTAGGAGATCTTCGCGCGCTTGATGCATTCGACAGGTCCGTCTTTCAAGAAGTAGGAAATGTGCTGACAGGAGGAATGCTCCAGGGACTTGAAAAATTCCTTCATTGTTCACTCGAGCATTCCGTACCGAATGTTGTTGTTGATATGGGTGGAGCAATCTTCAACTCGCTGACCGCCTCAATGTTTGCCCGGCACGAAGAATTTTTTTCCATGAATGTAACCATTTGTGTTGATCCATCACCAGACGCAACTGACTGTCATCTTGGTGAAGAAGTTACAGGCCGCATGTATCTTTTTCTTGGACCAGAGGCCGTAAAAGAAATTTTGAGGCTCACAAGTAAAATAGTCTCATAATGATATGAGCAAAACTATCGAAATTCGCATCGCGGAATTGTTTGCAGGAAATCACGAGTACACCATTGTGACAAATGGTGTTGGCTCATGCGTTGTTGTTGTGCTTCATGACGGACTTGCTCGTGTGGGTGGAATGGCCCATGCGATCCTTCCCCGTGCAAGGGACGATCAATACCAAAATACAACCCGGGATAGTGAGGGAAGACTTTTTTCAAAATATGCGGACAAGGCAATTGATATCCTTCTCCTTGAGGTTGAAGCACGGGGAGCTAAGCGCGAAAGTCTTGTTGCTAAACTCGTGGGAGGCGCACATATGTTTACACTTCTTGATGGTGACAAAAAAGGTATTGGCTTTGAAAACACTGAGTCTGCCAGAGCTCGCCTCCTTGAATTGGGAATAAAAATTGAAACAGAAGTGATCGGCGGAACGGTGGGGCGTAATGTCTATTTTGATTGTGCTACGGGGGTAGTAGAAATTATCACCAAAGTGTAAATCCCGCTCGCCCAGCTCCAGTTTTGCAATCCCCATAAACAAAACTGGGGCTGGGTTGTACTTTTTTTCTACTTCGCTACACTAAAAATATGCCACGATACCTGTTCACCATTATCGCCCTCCTTATTGCCCTGCTCGCATTCGCGTATGAAACATCCGGAGATTTTTTTTCTCGTGTTTCACCTGAAACAGCAAAATTAGCAATGTACCGTGAAACACAAAGTGTCACGGTGGGACAATCAATCGATGGCGTGCTTGTGATAAGAGAAATTACAAATGCGCCAAGCGTGCCCATAGATGCACAGTATGCGAATCATTTGCGAACAAAGAGAGCATACGTTGCTCCCACTCACTCTGGAATGCCTGCGGTGTATGTTGAGGTCGCCCGCCCACGTGCTTTATATGTTCTTGAAGGTGCGTTTTCTGTTGAGGCGGATGATGTCTCATTCACGTGGCTCACCGCAACAACACTAATGTTCTACGGAAGGAGTAATGGAGCGCTCACTCGCTTTGTTGTGGACGTGCACAATCTCACAATCTCCGGAGAATCTGTTGCTGCGATACCCCCGTATGTCGGTCGCCCTGTATTCGATTCGAGTATATGAAACGTCATGAAACGATATCTCAGAAACGTGCACGCATGTTGCGGGGTAGAGCTATTTTAAAAAAACTAAAACGACTTATTCCTGGTGCAGGAATGATGCTTCGTTTTACAAATAACTGGGAGCTTCTCGTTGCAGTGGAACTTTCAGCGCAGTGTACCGACAAAAAAGTTAATGAAATTACTCCGGCTCTCTTTGCACGATTCCCCACAATTGAAGATTATGTGCATGCAAATCCTCGTGAATTTGAGCAAATGATTTTTCAGTCCGGTTTTTATCGTAACAAAACAAAAAATATTCTCGCTGCGGCACGTATGGTGAAACAGATGTTTCATGGCACATTGCCGCGAACAATGAAGGAGATGCTGCTTATTCCCGGTGTGGCACGAAAAACAGCAAACGTCGTCTTGGGGAATGCATATGGGATAGTGGAGGGGATTGCTGTGGACACACACGTGAAACGTCTTGCTCGGGTACTCGGTCTTTCGGATGAAATTCTGCCAAACAAGATCGAAAAGGACCTCATGGAAATGTTTTCTCAAAAGGACTGGTTCCGCGTAACGTACCTACTTATCGAATATGGGCGACAATATTGCCCGGCACGCAAACATAGTGGATGTCCACTAGGACACAAATAATGCAGGGTATAGCCACTAGTGTCTAGTGAAGAATTGCATCGAGCATTTCACTAAACCCCATACCCTAGCCACCAGACCCTAACTCCTGCTATAGTATCTTTATGAAAGTTTTAGTAATTGACGATGATAAATTCTTGAGCACGCTCCTCGAGTCTGAATTGCATCAGGCAAACATGGAGGTAGCTGTTGTTGCTGGTGGAGAGGAGGGCATTCAAAAAGTAAAAGAATGGAAACCCGATGTTGTAGTCCTCGATTTGATTTTACCCAAAACAGATGGTTTTGAAGTGCTTGAAAAAATCCACAATTTACCCGAAGCGAAACATGCCACGATATTTATTTTTTCCACACTGGCGCAAGAGCATGATAAAGAGGAGGCATTATCGCTAGGTGCAACCGCATACTTTATGAAAGGCGAAAACACTGTCCACAATATTGTTGAAGCAATCTGCGTACTCCCTCCTTCCGGTAAATAAGTTTCTCACAGATGGAAATTTCCGTAGCACAAATTAAAACATACTTACTCGGCATGAACCTTGTGACAGCCGAGGAGTTTGATCAGGCTGCAAAAGATGTCGAAGCAAAGGGGATTCCAATCCTCGAATACTTGCCGCAGAGCGGACTTATTTCCGACGCACATCTTGGACAATTGCTCGCAAGTATTTTTCAAGTTAATTTCATCGACCTCGCACAAGAGAGGATTCCAAAAGAGTTACTCGAACTTCTTCCCGAGGTTGTTGCACGCAGTCAGGAGGCGGTAATTTTTCGGCAAGATGAGAAGTCTCTCTCCATTGCAACTGCAAATCCCAACAACTACGAATTTTTTAACATGATTGAACGCAAGCATGGGAAGACGGTCTTGATCTCGTATGCGACCCCTAAAGCATTGCGTGAAGTGCTCAGGCAATATGAAAAAAGTTTTGGAGATAAAATCGAAAAAACATTGGAGCAGCTCAAGGTACAATTTCGCGATCAAGACGTAGTGACATTTGTAAGTTACATTCTTGCATATGCGCACTCTTCTCGTGCGTCTGATATTCATATTGAACCACTCCTCGCACATGTGTCGGTTAGGTTTCGTATCGACGGCATACTGCATGAACTATCGCGCTACCCACTGCCACTTCATGAGAAGGTTGTGTTTCGCCTTAAGATCATGTCTCGACTTCGTACTGATGAACACGCGGCTCCGCAGGACGGACGATTTAGTTTTGCGGCAGACCCTCTTACCCCAAATGAACGCCCGGAAAAATTTGATGTGCGTCTTTCAATACTTCCCGTGACGCACGGAGAAAATATTGTCATGCGTCTTTTGGCTGAAGAGTCACAGCGCTTCTCACTCACTGACATTGGATTTGATACTTCCGATTTAGCAAAAGTAGAACGCGCGTCACGCAAGCCATACGGCATGATTCTTACTGTGGGACCGACAGGTGCTGGAAAAACAACGACCCTCTACGCTATCCTCCAAATCCTGAATACATCTGATGTGAATATTATGACAATTGAAGACCCGGTTGAGTATGCTGTTGAGCATGTCCAACAAACGCAGGTGAACGAAAAAAAGAAACTTACCTTTGCAACAGGACTGCGTTCTATCGTACGCCAAGATCCTGATATTGTGATGGTTGGAGAAATTCGCGATAACGAGACTGCGTCAATTGCGGTGAATGCTGCAATGACCGGACATCTTGTTCTCTCAACATTACACTCCAATGATGCATCAACAACATTTCCTCGACTTGTTGAAATGGGGATTGAGCCTTTCCTTATTTCTTCTTCGATCAATATCATTATTGCTCAACGTCTCACGCGACGTGTTTGTGACAGATGTCGAACCAATTATTTCCTTGGGGGAGATGAATTAGCACTTTTAAAAAGTGAACCGGAGCTGACCAAGTTGATCAAAGAATTTTCCGGAAAAAAGGACATTGCAAAAATTCGTTTTTACCGTGGCGCAAAGAATGGATGTAAGCTATGCGGCGATACGGGTTATCACGGCCGCCTTGGAATCTTTGAAGTCATGGAAGTTTCCGACCAGATTCGCGCACTCATTGCAGCCCGTTCGTCCGCCGAAATCATCACCAAACAGGCACGCGCCGAAGGGATGAAAACCATGCTCGAAGACGGCATTACCAAGGTGCTTTCAGGAGAAACAACTCTCGAGGAGATTGTGCGTGCAACAAAGAGCTCATAACGTCCGCTCGCCCAGCCCCACTTTTGGTCTGTAGAAGCCTGCGGCCAATCAAAAGTGGAGCTGGACTCGCTTCTAAGAGTGAGCGTTGGAGTTTGTGCTTCTAAGCAAATATTATTTTTTAACATACACACCAACGTAACTCTTTCCGAACTTGACAGTTTTAGGTTTTGGGTGTATACTCTAAGCAGAATTTTTTGAGATTGCCTGATAGTTGAACCAAGTTTGCCATAGCCATAAGGTACTTAAAAATAAGCATTTTCTGGCTATGGCAAACCCGATATTCGGGAGCCCAATGGCGTGTGACAGGTTTTTGAAACAAGTCACTTTTGAAAGGAACATGTCATGAGCGACAAGTTTGTTATGTCTTCCCGTCAAGCAGCGGAGCTTGATCACGCACTCGAGCGTAACGGCTGGACTCCGGCCGACGTCAAGAGTCTCTCGGAGGGGAATATCCTCACGCATGTGAAGAAGTTCCTTGCGGGACTCAATCCGCCACAAGAAGTGAGTGGCGGCACCCGCCTCGCCATCAACTACGCCCTCACCCTCGAACAAATGATCGCCGCCGGACGCTACGACTGGACCAACAGCGACATCACCACCAAACGCTTTTCCGTCGTCGGCTCTGGTATCGTGGTGGTCGAGCGCAAGCTTTTCCACTTCGATCGTGTCGTCTCAGCGGACGAAGCCGAACGCCTGATTATCGCCGAGGGCTATCAACCCGGGAAGATCGAACACTTGCTCGCCTCCGCCGCTGCAAACCCCGAAGAGCAACGTAAGTTCCCGATCGTTGCTCTCGGTTCGGTCGCGAAGGTGGACGGCAGTCGGGACGTACCGTATCTGTGCAGGGATGGCTCGGAGCGCGACCTCAGCCTCGGCTGGCGGGACGCTGACTGGTTTGGCGACTACCGTTTCCTTGGGGTTCGCAACTCCGCACTCTGACTCTCGCTCCTTGGGTCCGCACTTTGACCCTTTGTACCTTGGACCCTTGTCCCGCACGTTTCGTGCGGGACTTTTTTTGATATAGTAATCATGATAAATGAAAAATTCACGGTTACGGCTGTGAATAATTTGTCCGCAACGCTTATGCCGAGAATTCTTGCGGTTACGATTGCAGGGAGAGTTGCATAAGATTGTTAAAAAATTGAAAAAGTTGGCGCAGTAGGATTGGTGATAAAAAGATCACAAATACGATACAATCTCGAGAATGTATTCGCGGATGGCGCCGTCTGTGAAAGTTCAAGGGGTGGTGGTGAGGATGACCTACTGCACAGGGTTCGGTCGCGAAGGTGAACGGCAATCGGAACGTACCGTATCTGTACAGGAATGGCTCGAAGCGCAACCTCAACCTCAACTGGCGGAACGATGACTGGAATGGCAACTACCGTTTCCTTGGGGTTCGCTACTCTTATAATTTCTCCCGAGCAATAGTCTCGGGAGTTTTGTTTGCAATTTGTCGTCGCCATCCACCCAGCATCTTTCCGCTCTCCGCTAAATATTCCGATAGGTGAACATATTTTTTCGTATCAAGCGCCTGAATATCCCACGCGAGTTGCAAAAGCAATTTTATGAGATCGACCCGCGATATCGCTTTGTCGATAAATATGAGTTTGTCACCGGCGGATGCGTAACTTGCTAGAAAGCAATACTCAATTGCTCCAAGAAATACGTCGTCAATTTTTGATCCAAGGGTAAAACGATTGGCCTTGGGAAAGTGGTTGAGATAGTTTTGCCACACTCCGTAAGTGTCTTTTAATTTCAAAACAACTGGGATGAGTTTGGGTTGCAAAATGCTCGGGGGGGGGGTAACCTTTGGTGTATGGGTATTCAGTTCATTCATACATATGAGGATATCATTTCTGTGGAAAATTTGCTCGCGGCGTGGAGAGGATTCTTAAAGGGAAAGAGAAAAAAGAGTGATGTGCAGGAATTTCAGTATCAATTGTCAGACCACGTTTTTTGTTTGCATGCCGATCTGAAAGGGAAGACCTATCGCCATGGTGAATATTACGCCTTCAATATCTCCGACCCCAAACCGCGCAATATCCACAAAGCTTCAGTGCGCGACCGATTGCTACATCATGCCATCTACCGCATTCTCTATCCCTACTTTGATCGCATGTTTATCGCAGACTCGTATTCCTGTCGTGAAGGAAAGGGGACACACAGAGCAATTGATCGGTTCCGTGCTCTTGGATACAAAGTCTCTCAGAATCACACACGGACATGCTGGGTGCTGAAGTGTGATATTCGCAAATTTTTTGCTTCGATTGATCAGGAGATATTGATGAGTATTTTTAAAAAATATATTACGAACCAAGATATTCTTTGGTTGCTTCTGCGTGTGATTGAAAGCTTTGAGAGCACCGCACCCGGGAAGGGTCTTCCACTCGGTAATCTGACCTCCCAACTCTTGGTGAATATCTACATGAACGAATTTGATCAATTTGTAAAGCATACACTCAAAGCAAAATATTATATTCGTTATGCGGATGATTTTGTCTTTTTTTCGGAAGACAAAAGTCTGCTTGAAACTCTGCTACCACGCATTGAAGAGTTTTTGGGGGAAATGTTGAAATTGGAACTTCATCCCAACAAGGTGTCGCTTCGGGCATTCGCATCCGGCGTGGACTTTCTTGGGTGGGTGCATTTTCCCGATCATCGTGTACTGCGAACAGCGACGAAGAAAAGAATGCTTCGGGGGATCAGAGCAAAAAAAGGCAAGGCAGAAACAATCAATTCCTATCTTGGACTCTTGAGTCATGGGAATGCTCATGGCTTAAAGCAGCAGATTCTTTCTTTTTGGGAGTTTTAAGCTCGTACGCAGCACGGTTAGCAGTAGACGTGGGCAACAGACGCTCAGCGGTTTCTCTTATTAGGAGCATGGTGCCCCCCACGATTTTTCCGGCAGCTTATTTTGGAACTTTTTATGTTCCATGCTTTATTCAGGATGCTGTATACTATAGAGATATGTTCGGCATAGGAACCGCAGAATTGGTGCACTTTTCTAAAAATCTTTCACTCATGCTGAAGAGTGGAATGACGATCAACGAGTCTCTCGAGGAGCTTTCCAGCACCGCCACGCCACGGCTTTCCAAGATTTTGCTCAAAATGAAAAATGACGTTGAGTCTGGCGTCACACTTACTGACGCGCTCGCAAAGCATCGCCGAGTATTTGGAGACGTCATGATTTCGGTAGTTAAAGCAGGTGAGGCCTCGGGAACACTTGATGAGAACCTCAATTTTTTGGCTGATTGGCTTGAGCACAATGCGGACATTAAAAGGGAAGTACATGGTGCAATGCTCTACCCCGCCATCGTATTCGTCGCGACCATTGGAGTATCGAGTGGACTCTCGCTTTTAGTGCTCCCGCGACTGCTTCCCGTTTTTTCTCAAATGAAAGGGGAGCTCCCACTTCCGACACGCATTCTCCTCTGGATCACCAATACGATTCAAGAGTCATGGTTTATCATCGCACTACTCTGCGCTGCCATTGCCGTACTTGTTATTTTTCTGAATCGTTTGCTTCCAGTACGGCGTGTGCTTCACGGTATGTATCTCCGAATTCCTTTTGTTGGACGCATGCTCCGTGAGTATCAGCTGACGCTTGTAGGACAACTCTTCACCACGCTTTTTCACGGTGGGCTTTCAATCTATGAAATTCTCGATGTAACGGCAGAAGGTGCAACAAACTTGCGCTACAGGGAGGCCATCGTTGACGTCAGCAAGCAAGTGCAACGAGGGACCACCCTCGCCTCCGCACTTAAAGGATACCCCAAGCTTTTTCCGCGCGACTTCACGAGCATTCTTGCAGTCGGAGAAAAAAGCGGTACGCTCGACGAAACCTTTGGGTATCTTACCGAATACTATCGCAAAGAGGTGTATACCATGACGAAGCGCTTACCTACGGTTATTGAGCCGGTACTTCTCCTTGTCATGGGTGTTATGGTCGCCTTTATTGCAATCGCAATCATTATGCCGATCTACCAGTTTACATCGAGTGCAGGAAGATAACGCAAGGAGACAATAGGACAATCTTATTTGGTTTAGTTTAAGTTATGCGGTTACAATCACCCCAAAAAGGCTTTTCAATAATCGAAATACTTCTCGTACTTTCCCTGGGCACGGCATTGCTTGCGCTCGCTCTTCCTGTAGGATTTCGTTTCTATCAGTTTCAAGTTGCCGATGAAACCACAACTGGCATATTGAGTGCGCTTCGCAACGCAGAATCAAGGGCTCGATTGGGAATGGAGGGGAGTGCACATGGAGTGAAACTCTTACCGACGAGCTATGTGCTTTTTCAGGGTGATACCCATAGTACGCGTCTTGTTTCACGTGACGAGATGTTCCCACTTCCCGCGGGCACAAATATTAATAGCGAGGAAGACGAAATTATTTTTGCTCGAGTATCAGGAATACCTACTGCGACAGGAACGATTACCATTATGCTCTATGAAAGAACTCATAAAATCCAGGTTAATGACGCTGGAATAATTACGCAAAATTGATATTCAATGATACTGACTACTGATAAATTAAAGAAACATTACAATCGTGGAATAAGCCTCGTTGAGGTACTCCTTGCGATTGCAATCTTTACGCTCTTCGTTGCGTCACTCGGCACCATCGGTCTTTCAGGAATGCTTATGACGAGTGATGCGGTGGAGCGCTTTCGTGCCACACTTGTCGCACAGGAAAGTATTGGCGCACTACGGAGCATAAGATCGGAAAACTACTCACTGCTTACCGCGGGTACTCATGGTCTCGCACTTTCGGGATCAAATTGGCAGCTTACTCCCACACCGGATATTACGGACAAGTTCACACGCACCGTTACCATTTCTTCGTCCGGCATTGGAAAATTGCTCGCCCGGGTGACGGTCGAGTGGCCCTCGCGAATTGGGACAGTGGGAAAAGTTGAAACGCAAACATTTCTCCACCAACTGTACGGCTCGCGGTGGACGCATACCACCGTCGCAGATTTTGAAGGAGGAAAATTAAATGGTGTGAGGGTGGGTAACGATGGCGATGGTGCAGTACTCCTCTCTCCCCGCGGTGATTGGGTAAAACCCAGCGAGTTTCTTACTTATGATATGCCGGATATCGGAACACTTTCGGCAATGGCAGAAGCAGATGGTGTTCTGTATCTTGCATCCTCTGCCGCTTCTACTAAACCGTTTACGGCCCTCGACCTCGCTGATGCCGGACGGGGCACGCTTTCAGTGCTCGGAAGCGTGGATATCGGTGCGACAGTGAATGCCGTTCTCGTGTCAGGAAACTATATCTACCTTGCAACAGACAGTGATACACGCGAACTTGTCGTGCTTCGTCGTTCCGACCTGGGAGAGGTACAAGCACTCAACCTTGCTGGTGGAGCCGACGCGCTCTCGCTTGTTGCAACAGGAACAACGCTCTATCTCGGCCGTGCCAATTCAACAAGTTTTGAATTGTACGAATTCAACATTGCAAATCCCACAGGAGGAGTTCCGACTGTGCGTACCGCAAATTATCCGGGAAGAGTGAATGCACTTGCACTTTATGAACCATACCTATTTATGGGAACCTCGGATGCAATTGAACTTTTGGTTGTGCGTACAAGTGATTTTGGCACAGCAAATTCGCTCGATCTCCCTGGCGGTGCAGATGTGAGGTCCTTTGTGCTAGGTGGGACTGAGCTCTACATCGCACGAAACCAATCCACAGCACAGGAGGTTGTGCGTGTGGATGTAGCAAATCCTCTCGGGGTACTCGCGATAAGCGATGGTGCAGATGTATCAGTGGCGGTTCACAAACTTGCACTTGGTTCTGATGCTCGTCTGTATGCTGCAACTCCGCTAGGAAATAGTGAGGTTATTGCGTTTGCTCTCCCATCCTTCCTCGCCCCCGCTATATACGATGTCACACAAGGTGCAGGGGCAAACACCCTACTACCGATTGGACCGTATATATATGTCGGTCTTGCCAATAACAATCCGGAACTTGTCGTCCTCAAAGGAGGGAGTGGTGAATGGGAGGTACCACTCCTGCGAAGCAGTGTGAATTTGACTAGTGCTGCCGACGGAGTAGGAATGGCAGTAAGCGGAAATTATGCATACGTGGGAACACTTGTGAGCGGAAGTAGCGCAGAGTTTTCGGTCATTAATATAATTGACCCCGCACTCCCCCAATTTATTCGTTCATTAGAAATTGGTGCCGACGTAAACGCGATTGCGGTTTCCGGTCCCTATGCTTACTTGGCAACGAGCGACAACAATCGCGAACTTATTGTGGTGAATATTGCTGATCCCAATAATCCCACAATAGTCGGTGTGTATAATAGTCTCGGGAGTCTTGATGGAGCGACCGTTGCGGTGTCGGGCACCACACTCGCTCTTGGTACGAGGAATAATACGGCGGGAGGTGGTCGCGAAGTGCACCTCCTTGATGTAGCAAACCCCTCTCTGCCGACGCTTTCGGCTGCATTTGAAGTGGGTGCAAATGTAAACGGCCTTGTGTTTCTTCGCGGAGGATACATTGGTGTTGCGACAGCGAATGATGCAAAGGAGTTGATGATACTCAATAGGAACATACCGGGGATTCTCACTGAAGTGCAATCGTATAACACAACCGGCACCACAGATGCACTCAGTATTACTTATGTAAACAATACTCATGTTGTACTGGGGACCCAAAACAATGGGGCCGCTAGTGATCTTTTCCTCTTTGCGTTCAATGTGCTTTCCGGCGCAATTACATTCACGAGTTCCTTGGATCTTGGTGCAGACAATAATTCCGTTCGCGCATTGGGCAGTCTTGTGTTTGTCGGAAACAACCAGTCAGGAGCAGGCTTCACTATTCTCAACACAATAAATCCGGGAGTACCACAGCGAATCGGGACGCTCCTATTTGGGGGTGTTGTAAGTGGTGTTGCTACGGATGGGGTTTATGCGTATCTTTCCTCCGCGGATAATAATCGGGAATTTGCTATTGTGGCACCATCTGCAGTTTCTTCATTATTTGCTCGGGAGGGGTGGCTCACGTCATCTGCATTTGATGTGGGGAGTACGGGAGTTGTGTGGGGCAGTATTGATTGGACTCAATCAGGAACAGGAACAACAACAGTACAGGTGCGTACTTCTGCCACAGAAGCTGGACTTATAAACGCTGCGTGGGTTGGATCGGGCGGTATCCGAGGAGGGACATTTCCTGTTTCAGGAAGCATCATCACACCGGACCCACTTGCTGATGGTCTTGAGTGGATACAGTACCGCGCGAAACTTGTGGGAGATGGAATAACGACACCTGCACTAACAGATGTTTCAATAACGTATAATTAACTCATGAGAGTCTCTATAAACAAAAGCCGAGGCACGACATTGATCGAGATGATTCTCTATATTGCCATTGTTGTTGTGCTTCTTATTGGGGTTGGCTCCGTGAGTATGAGTGTCATGGACGCAAAGACAAAAGGGAGAGCAATTGGAGATGTATTCGCTACTGCAACAAAAGTATTCGGCACATTGTCAGAGCTTGTAAATGTAAGCAATGCGATTACCACCCCGGGAGTCTCTGCAACGTCATCGGCACTTGAGACACTGAGTCCCAGTGTCGGGGCAGGGAGGATTACGCTGGTAAATGGAACGCTTTTTCGCACATTGGGAACGAGCCCTTCCGTTGCTATAACACCCCCTCTTGTGCGTGTTGACGATATCGTTTTTTCCTCAGTTGGGACAATGAGCACGTCGACTGGGGTGCGTGTGACGTTGTTGCTTTCGGCGAGCACAACGGGGGTGTGGCGTCCTTTCCAGTTTTCTGAAACTTTTACGACAACGCTGCTGCTGGGTAATACACGATAAAATATGCTACTTTTTACACAAAAAAGATCAGAATTACACGGTGGCTATATTGCACTTATCAGCGTGCTTATTGCAGGCGCACTGATGCTTCTTATTGGCGTTGGATCGTCACTCCGCGGCATCGATACGCTCAATGCAGTTTCTGGGGAAGAATCCTCCCTTAGGGCGCTGTTCTTGAGCGATGCGTGTGCCGAGGAGGCATTGATGCGACTGAAAGCCGATTTAGCCTATATCGGTAATGAGACTATAATAGTAGGTGGAGGGGAAACATGCAGAATTCTGCCTCTTTCGGGTTCGGGGAATGTTGATCGTGTTATTACAACACAAGGCATCCATAACAACTATGTCCGAAATGTGCGCGTGGATATTGCACAAGTAAATCCCTTGCTAGAGATTCGCTCGTGGGCAACCGTACCGTAGTTTGTTTTTTAGCTCTCCTTCGTTCAATTTTGATTTATGCGCTGGTTTCCATTTTCATCATTTACCGTTTCTCCAATTGCACTCCACATCAGTGACCGCACCTGTGCAGTTTTACGTTTGAATTCAAAGAATGAGATTGTGTCGTTTGGGCGGTCACCGCTGCCCCAAGGTGTTATCGAGGGGGGGTTGGTGCGTGACCGAAAACAATTGGGAGAACATATTCGTGCGGCCTGTGCCGGCGCGCTCCCTAAGCCAATCAGGCTCGACGAAGAAGTTCCTGTTGTTTTTTCTATCCCCGAGTCACAAAGTTTTACGCACCTCTTTACTGTCTCCTCGTCGCTGCCCGATGAGCATATTGCAAAAACTATACAAAAAAAGGCGGGTGAAATTATTCCTGCCCCGCTTGATTCGCTTTATACTGATTGGCATATTGCAGAGGAGAATGTCGGGGGAAATGATCGCATCCTTTTTGCTGCGGCACCTCGAGAGATCATTGATGCGTACATTGCGGTATGTGAAGATGTCAATTTGCTTCCGCTTGCGATCGACATGGAAACAATAAGCTTGGCCCGCGCGCTTCTCCTTGAAGACGGCAATGCGAGCATGATTATCGATATCGGAAATAGAACCACCACGTTGGGTTTTTTTGACGAACAACACCGACTTGGACTCTCTCTCAGCCTGCCGATTGCAGGAAACAACTTTACCCGCGCGCTTATTGATCGATTGCACGTGAGTTTTGAAGACGCCGAAGAACTGAAGCGGACGAGTGGACTTTCTCGCGCACTTCCCGACAATCGCTCCATGGTTATACTCCAAGAGCAGCTTCAGCTTATACTGCCTCAATTAACAAAGGCGACAAGCTATTTTGAATCAACATATCACAAGGCAGTGACCAATGTTGTCTTGGCTGGCGGCGAGGCACTTATACCCGACATTGTGGTATACCTAGCGATGAACTTGAAATGCGATGTGGTTCTTGGTAATCCGCTAGCGCTACTTTCTAAGTCTGCAGCGCAAATCCTTGGGGAACAAGAATCTGTGTTGTATGCACCCGTGATAGGGCTTTCGCTCCGCGCTCGTTCACCGAGCCCCGAAAATGAGGGGATTAATCTCCTTCACGGATGGGAAGGAGAGAAGTGGGAAGAGCGTGAAGCAAAAATTTTGAGACAATGGAGAAAACTTGCACTTCCACTTTTTGGTGCAAGCTTGATCCTTTTTGCGTATGTCGCATATGCATATTTATACCTTCCCTACATGGGGCTGCGTGAACAAAATATTTCCCGTATTGCACCTGCGTCAAGCGGTGGCATTAGTACCAGCACCCCTGTGACTGAAGTGAATTTGAATACGGGCACAACAACCGAAATGGTAGTTGAAGAAATCACCCCAGAAGAGGAGGCCACGTCTACGGAAGTAATTGCAAATGAGACAAAAGTACGCATTCGCAACACTCCGACAGGATGGCTCAATGTGCGAAGTGGTCCGGGTGCGACATTTGATTCGGTTACAAAAATTTATCCGCAGGAAGAGTATGTAGTGATCGGGCAAGAAAAAGATTGGATTCATCTTGATTTGAGCGAGCGTGGTGATGGGTGGGTTTCGGAAAAATACACTGAAGAAATTCAGAATTAAGACTTATGATAAATAATTTTTTACAACTTCACAAAGCACCACAAAAAAAAGGGCGTTACGCTCCGAGGAAACGATCATTCCTTAAGGGGTCACCCCATAAGTTGAGTATTATTGAAGTACTCATGATAGTGAGTTTATTTTTCGTATTAGGAACTCTTGCGATTGTGACCATGAACCCATCGAATGCCTTTGCCGAAGCTCGTAATGCCGAGCGGTGGAGTCAGGTGAATATGCTGCACAATAGCTTGAGCGAGTACCAAAGAATGCTCAATGGGGAGCTTCTCCTTCGAGCCACCGGGACTGCTCAAGAAATTTGTCATCCTCATATAGATGCAGCACGGTGCAGTGAGGCCGGGTTTGTAAGCCTTTCTCACCTTATTCCCGCCTACCTCAAAGAACTCCCCGTTGACACACTCGCGGACGGAATGGGAAGCGGATATGCAGTTTTAGTTCATGACGAAACCGGCATCATGGTGACAGCGCTTTTGTCCGAAAACGGAGATATCATATCGGTCGGCCATTAAGTACAGATTAGATGAGTTTTGCACAGTTTATGCCCTTCTCGCCCTTTCATGCCCACTTTCTGTGCTGTAGAATAGTATATGTACGGTAGTATCTAAGGAATTATTTATTAGTTTTTATATGAGACATGAAGAAAAATAAAGGTTTTACGCTTATTGAAGTGCTCGTGGTTATCGGTATCATCGCTATCCTCGCAGCAATTGTCGTTGTTGCAATTAACCCCGCACGTCAATTTGCTCAGGCAAACAACTCTCAGCGCTGGAGTAATGTAAATGCCATTTTAAATGCAGTACATCAGTACGCAGTAGACAACCGCGGGGCACTTCCTTCGGGAATTAATGGAACTGATAAGCAGGTCTGTAAGTCAAACGCTGTTGCAACAACATCATGCGCAGATCTCTCTGGCTTGGTCCCAAGCTACATTGTTAGCATGCCCGTTGATCCTTTATCAACTTCCGTTAATAACACAGGCTATACGATTGCTACCTCATCCGGAAATCGTATTGTTGTAAAGGCGCCCACAGCAGAGTTGACACAAGTCATTCAAGTGGAACGTTAATCTATAAGTTTAAACGGCCATCAGAATGGCCTGGAAGGCATCATCAAAATGATGCGCATCTCAAAGTCGATGCATAAAAATAAAACCCGCATAAACAATGTGGGTTTTATTTTTTCCGGACAGTTTGTTAAGAGATTATCGCAAGCACCTCCTCCAATTTCTGCTGCATGAGCTCTTTTGTGCTTGCCTCAAGGTTAAGTCGGATTAATGGCTCGGTATTCGAAGCGCGGAGTGAAAACCACCACTCAGGATACTCGATTTTTACCCCATCCAGTTCGGATAATTTCCCATCTGCATACGATGCTTTTATTTTCGCAAAAATTTCATCCTTATTGCTTACCTCCATATTTATTTCCCCAGAGTGAGCATAAAGTCGCACTGAGTCAACGAGTTCGGAGAGCTTTTTCTTGTTTCGTGTCATTAAATTCAAGATAAGAATTGCAGGAAGTGTGCCCATTTCAGCCCGATATCCCGAAAGTGCAAAGTAGTAGTGTCCTGATGCTTCACCCGCAAGGAATGCGTTTTCCTCTATCATCTGTCTTTTTATATTGGCGTGCCCTACCTTAGATTCATGTGCGATACCCCCAGCATTTTCTATCGCTTCTTTGACTGCACGTGATGAGCGGAGATCATAGAGCACTACACCGTTCTTGTGCTCTGGAAGTAGTGCTTGCGCTAGGAGCGCCGTCACAATGTCCATGGGGACGACACGTCCGAGTTCGTCAATAAAACCAATGCGATCAGCGTCTCCATCGTATGCGATCCCCATGTCTGCTTTTGTGCTCCGCACAGCATGTTGGAGCTCGATCAGTGTTTCTGTTTGAAGAGGGTTTGCTTCGTGAGGACACACCCCTGGGAATTGAAGAGTGTCATAGAGCGTAGCCGTGAGCACAATTCCCGGAAGTTGTCTCAAGACGGGAAGCTCGAGCACTCCCATCGCATGTGCAGTATCTGTTGCAATGTGAAAGTGTGTATTCTTAAAGTCGGCAAAAGATGCGATGTGTTTGTCGTAGTCGGGCTTTATATCTTGCGAGGTTATCGCTCCCAAATTGGGTGCAGGAGCAAAGTTTCCAGTAAGTACAAGGTCTCTAATTTGAGCAAGGCCACTCGATAGGCCAATCGGCACAGCATTCTTCTCGCAAAACTTAAGGCCGTTATACTCTCCGGGATTATGAGACGCAGTGACCATAATAGCCCCATCAACATCTAAAGCGGAAGATGCAAAGTACAGCATTGGAGTTGAAAGAAGTCCGAGATCGATTACACTCGCCCCACTTTCAGTGATGCCTTTTACTAAAGCCGCAAATAGGGATGGTGATGATGCGCGCTTATCGCTTGCTAAAGCCACACGCTTTGCGTGAGTATGAAGCACATACGCACGGCCAATTTTCTCAACAATTTCCTCATTAATTTCTGAAGGATACAGCCCACGCACATCATAGGATTTAAAAATAGAAGACATAAAAGAATTATACTCTGAATATCATAGAATGAAAAAGCCGTAGCACGAGGCTACGGTGAAATATTGCGAAGGTAAGTATAGACAACCCTTGCAACGCTCGGGTTTTGTGAAGAGAGGAGATGATACGGCGGGGCTCCGCAAAAAAGGGGATGACTGTTTAACGAAAGCATCCACAAAGATATTTTTTCATCGTCCTCTACATTGCACCACAGTGCGATGTCAATACAAGCAATTCTCCTCATCTGAGTAGCCACTTTCAATGGCGGTATATTTTTCCCAATTGCCACATCAGCGACCTCGGCCATGCTTACTCCAATGATGTGTTCAAATATCGAGTCGGGTAATTTCCAGCTGTTTTGAATTCGAAGAATCATTTGTGCAAGAGTGTCGATGGGCTCTTCACTCATGCGCAACTCGTCATTACAGCGCAGCAGTCTTCCATGCTGATCGCGAAGGCAATCCCAACGAGTAAAACAATTGTTGAGATACTCAATAATAACCTGTAGTTCTTCTACCCCATCTCTCGTTACATACATAAGCATGAATTGGCGCGGATTAACCCCCAAAAAGGGTTCAACAAAAATTGGCCTCTCAATCCACTTTGCGGCGAGATCAGAGTCCCGCGGGTAAATATCTCCACTCATGTGGTAAATTCGGATTAACGCCGCGATGCGGGATGCGAGATCGTCTCGCGGTGGGAGCATTTTTTCTCGCTGCATCATTACCCATGTCGCCCGGTCTACTCCGAGTAAAAGTAAGCGGTGACTGACACAAAGCTTCCAAAAATCAAAAATTCCCTGTATAAGCCGGTACATATTCTTTGCACGCACGGGATCCAAAAGCGGATTTGTCTTCATTGGCATGACCCATCCTTATTATAAAAAGTGCATCTCTACTCATTTTTCCCCGTTGCCACCTTGTTGTCAATTTGCTAGGATACGAAAGTCTCACAATAAGCAAGCGGGATTAGTTTAATGGTAGAATAGGAGTTTTCCAAACTTCTGGTGGGTGAGCTCTGGCATTTGGGAACCCGGCTTTGCGGGAGCCAGAGCGCAAGACCTTTTGAGGTTTTTTCTGAAAAATCCAAAAGGTATACAGCCTCTGTAAGAGGTTCGATTCGAGAATCGTGAGGCAAAAGACAATAATGCGGGATTAGTTTAATGGTAGAATAGGAGTTTTCCAAACTTCTGGTGGGAGTTCGATTCTCCCATCCCGCACCAGACAGGGCTAAGTCAAGTGACTAGGATGCATCGCGACTCACACAGTCGAGAATCGCATGCGTCAAGGCTGGCATGAACAGAAAAACCGCTTCAACATGAAGCGGTTTTTCTGTTTTGTTCGACTATTGCAGTGATACTTTTCGATCTTTCAGAATGAGCTGACTCTTGAGGCATACCAGTAGCTCGCGCTTCTCGGTTAGCGTGCCATCTTTGAGCAGGTACTTTGCGTAGTTGCGCACATCGACATCGGTATTGCGCTCTTTCGTTTTCAGTCCGAGCACGCCGATACGGAATTTATTATAGCGGGCCATTTCGTCCTCGATCTTTGACCTCATTCCGATCTCGTCGAGGTCGATGGTGTCGAGTAGCCCAGTCAATTCTTCGATTAGGTCTTTCTCATTGATCGGCGCATTCTTGCACTCCACACCCTTGCCCTTGGTGCACATATAATAGACATGCCGATTTGTTCCTCCGTCTTTGAGTCTCTTGAATTTTTCGTCGGCGGTGATGCCACTCTCGCAGTACCCGCATTTAATGAGCTTCGTGAAGGCGAACTCCCTGCTTTCCGTTTTTGGAATGTAGTGATCTTGAAGAGATGACTGCACTCTATCGAAAAGTTCCTTGGTGATAATGGGTGTTTGTTTGCCGGGATACCAATTACCACTCCCCATCGGATATTCAAATTCACCATAATAGAAGGGATTACGCAGGAGGAGATAGATGTTCAACCTAAACGAACGAGCAGGGAATCCCACTGGCGTTATGTCGAAGCTGTTGACTGGCCAGGAGATCATTCCCATTTCAACGTAACATCGAGTATGGCGATCGAAATTTCCTGGGAGGTGATATCTTCTCGTGAGGTCGTTCAGTGCCCTGAAGTACTCGTCACTCTTCGTGTGCCCATCCCCACTCTCTGCCTTCTGATCCATTGCACTATCCCAAAAGAGTCGTTCTCATTTTTCGTGTTCTTCAGATGTGCTATTTCCCCCCTCCTTAATTCCGAATTGTTTGCGGAGTGCCTTGACCTCATTTTGGAATGAGGCGGTCGAAAGGAGAAGCGTCATGAGATCCTTGTTCTTTTTACGTGCCGAGAATCGCGGCATTTTGTTTGTATTCATATACCTTAATTGTACACCCTCGTTTTTTCGTCAAATCCCTATATTTTAAGCCATTTCGATTTTAAAATTGCTCGCTCAGATTGCCTCCAGAATGGGGCTTTGGGTGTAGCATTTGTAACATCTGGTTCGGACTCCCTGAAGCACTGCCCCTGAGGAGTCGTACTGCGTCCTGAGCAAAGTATAGAAAATCCCACTCCTTGCGTTTCAGTAAATTCTGAGTAGCTTAAAGGATACATTTTATCAAGTATCCGCTCACTATTTTATGCGTGGCATTATTTTCACCCTGTCGATCTTTCTTTCTTTGCTCATGCACGGTGTTGCTTCCGCCGAAACAATCAACCCCCCGGGCACGATCCAAGATGAGGGCACACACTTTGTCATCACCGACAGTGACTATCTCAACATCACCCTCCAAAGTTCCGCACTTATAGATCTCCGCCTCGAATCTGTTCCAAACATTGTGACACTCATGATCGATGCGACGACTTCCTCTTCCACTGCGACCACCATCTCTATGGGTGGCTTTCTTCCAAACACCACATACTACAAATACGAAGATAGCTATCACAATCTCACTCAATTCAATACTGACGAAAGGGGTATATATTCATACACGCAAGATATCCTAATTCCCCATGTCATCTTCATCCAACCGCACAAAAGCACCAAGTTCATCCGCGACGATGCAACGGGCGGAGATTGTATTGTTGTGGGAATATGGGACAACATTACAAAAATCTGCACCCTTACACAAAATCTCTCCGAAACCGTCCAGATCGATTCCGACAACATCACACTTGATGGAAATAATTTCACGCTCTCGGGATCCCATACCGGCTCTGGGGTGTATTTGAATGGCAGAACAAATGTCACCCTCAAGAACCTCCAGATTAGTAATTTTTCTTATGGCGTGAGTGCATTCAGTTCATTAAGCAACCATATCGTGAATAATAACTTCACTAACAATGACTATCAGGCAATAGTCTTTTACTCTTCAAGTGCGAACACAATAACAGGGAACACCGTGTTGCTCACTGTTCCGGTAATCTATCGCAATCAAGGATTTGCGCTCTTCAGTTCTCTTGATAATTTATTTGAAAACAATGCGATTAACCTAGGAACTCTCGAAAGACGCCCAGGACATCAAGGAGTCCTGCTCTACTCTGGTTCGAATAATAATCGTTTTATATCCAATAGTGTTTCCGATGTATATCAAGGGATACTTCTCTTTAATTCAAACAACAACAGTTTCCTGTCCAACAACATTTCTCGTACATACCAAGGAGTGCTCTTCTTTACTTCATCCAACAATGTGGTGCACGAGAATACGATACGAGACAATCAAAACACGGGGCTTATGATTTTCTCCCCTGCAATAGGGAATCAAGTCTATAATAATAATTTTTTGAATAATGGGGCGCACGCCGTGAATTACGCCGGTGTGGGAAACGTGTTTCATATAGCTAATCCAAATGGTGGCAATTACTGGGATACGTTCGATACACCACCAGAGGGATGCAATGATTCAAACACGGATGGTTTTTGTGATACACCTCGCATGTACACGATCGGACAGGACAACCTCCCATGGACGGTGAAGGATGGGTGGAAAGCTCTTGTCATTCAAGTACCCAGACTTTCCTTTGCCACCGACACTCTCAAAGGTCTCTATGAAGATGACGGGATTCAGGATCACAAGGGCACTGCAGGGAAAACGCATTTCACGTTTTCTGTTATTTATACTGACGCAGGGAATCGTGCACCGGAGAATATAACCGCTACGGTTATTCCTGTGTTTGAGGTTGCAAATCCGGTATCATCGATCCCCACAATCATGGCGCTCACTCGAGACACAACAACTGCATCAACAACACTCAAAGACGGGGACTATCGTAATGGTGAACTCTTCAGTTATTATCATCCACTCACGTTTGCAAAACACACATACAACTACTCCTTCACTGCCGCTGTCGGTGGTGCAACGACAACAATACCAACTGCCACGGAAAATCAATTTTCCTTTAAAACAGGATATTCGAATGTTGCATTCTTGCCGGGACTTGAGGCGTCACGACTGTTCCGCGCAAGCACCTCTCCCGCAACGCAAATCTGGGATCCTCCGACATTCGGTGACAACACTCAACTGTATCTCAACCCCAACGGCACATCTATTAATACTGATATTGTCACATTGGATGGATTACCTGAAAAAAGTGTGCTTGACGAAGTCTATGGCGTGAACGTCTATAAAAACTTTATTAATTTTATGAAGCAAGATGTTGTGGGTGCCGGAATGATTAATGAATGGAAAGCTTTGCCGTATGACTGGCGTCTTGATTTTCCTGAATTATTAAAGAGTGGCAACAAAACAGGTGCATATGTTTCATATCTCCAAAGCACCACAACCCCATTTCTCATTCAGGAACTTCACCGCCTTGCGGGCACTTCCGATACAGGCAAGGTGACCATCGTCACACATTCAAATGGCGGCTTGCTCGCCAAATACTTCCTTGCAAAATTGGCAGAAAATCATGATCCATTCGAAAAGAAGATTGATACTGTTATTATGGTTGCCGCACCACAGTTAGGAACACCCAAGGCGATTGCCGGCTTGCTGCATGGTGATGAAGCAAATCTTGGTGCAGGAATTATTCTCACGAAACAAGAAGCGCGAATGCTTGGTGAGCATATGCCGAGTGCGTACAATCTGCTTCCATCTGCACACTATTTCACTACGGTGCAATCTCCGGTAATTATTTTTGATGAAAGCGTGAGCGAGTTAAGCGAATTACATGCTCTTGCAAGTACGACCGTGAGCACAGCAGCCGCACTCGAATACTTCCTCCGTGGTCAAGGTGGCACATGGAGTGAGCCTGCGGATAATGAGCGTGATGTTCCGAACGTGCTCAAGGATTCATTGCTTTCGAATGCGAGAGATATGCACACAACCATAGATGCATGGGTGCCGCCTCCGGGAATGCAGGTGGTGCAGATTGCTGGGTGGGGGGTTGATACTATTAAAGATATTCGTTATTCATGTCAGATTATATTATGCAAACTCGCAACGCTTGATCGCAGCATTAATTCTACAACGCTCGATGGGGACGAGACGGTGGTGGCACCAAGTGCGGTGTGGATGGGTACTTCCACGGCGAATGTGGAGCGATGGTGGGTGAATTTGAAAGTGAACAATAAACGGTTAAATCGTAATCGTGAACATGCAAGTATTCTTGAGGTTAATGAGCTTCACGATTTTATTAAAAATATCATCTCGGGGGGAAGAGCTGTTGATGGAACTATCCTCACTAACATTCGACCTGTTGCTACTGAGGCAGACAAGCGCCTCCGTTTCACCCTCCACTCCCCAGTCGATATTCATTTGTACAACAGTTTCGGTGATCATACGGGACTTCTTTCCATTACCAATTCTTCCACGACTGAGCGTCGCTTCGAAAAAAACATCCCCAACTCTTACTACCGCGAATTTGGTGAAGCAAAGTATTCGGGGGTGAGTGTTGGTACTACCACCACCGTGATCCTCCAAGGCCTTGCTCTCGGCTCTTTCACCTTCGACATTGAGGAAATATCAGGAAACGATACGATTGTCGCTTCAACCACCTTCGTCGATATTCCTGTCACCGCAAGTACTACGGCAATCATGCTTATTTCTGAAGAAGGAATCGCTTCCACGAGTCCTGCACTCGCTCTTGACATTGATGGTGATGGAACAACAGACCTCACCCTTGCGGGAAATGCGAATGGCCTCACCGAAGAAGAACTTACCGCAATACTGAAGGGGGTCATTAAAACTTTTCATCTGCCAGACAATAAAGAAAAACGACTTTTGAAGAAAATCGACAAACTGCCTAAGGAGCTTGCGAAAGAACACAAGAATCAGAAGGTTGAAAAACACAAGACAAAGGAGGTGTTCAAGCAATTACTGAAGACCATTGATCGATATGAAAAGAAGGGTATTCTCACCAGTAATGAGGCGAGTGAATTACGAGAAATTATTGAGCAGATTAGAGCAAGTGTGGTAAAATAATTGATATGGGATATAAAAAGAAAATTCGGTTAATTGCCCTCTTCTCGTTTTTTGTTGGAGGTGGTTTTATGCTCTTGTTATATTCTCCATTTTGGGAGTGGTGTGACATATCTTCTTTTTGTGACATACTTCTTCTTGATGAGGGGGTTGGGCAACCATTATTTTTTTTCTCACTCTCTGTGCTCCCGTTATCTGCCATCCTCTATTTCCTCCGCGAAGAAGTCTTTTGCTCATGGTCTCGTTTCACTAAATGGTACCTCTCACTCGCAGCCATCGCCATTTTCCTCTCACTCGGTTCTCACGGAGGATGGGGAGTAGGGAATATATTTAGCACCGAACTCGTAACGATGTGGTCTGCCGGACTTTTCTTCCTCATCTCACTATTTCTCATCGTTATTAAATCATTGAAACTACGAAAAGTACCCCGTGCATAGTTGGTTAGAGTTTTTTCTGCAGATGTGCACGACATCCTACATTTCTGGTTCATGACCAAGTAGTACCCCTTTGTTATTGTCGAGCTCATATTGGGTATTAAATAGGGGCTACCCCTGTAACATTTGTAACATCTGGTTTGACCCCATGAAGCACTACCTACGAGGAATTGGAAGAGTATAGCCCTCAGACCCCTGACTGGGACGCATCAGTTTGTAATGATGGAATTCCTCAAGAAACCCTTATGGGGTCTTGCTTTACAAGGTTCTAGACTGGCATGGGGCACTCGGCTAACGAAAAAGCACACTTTGGTGTGCTTTTTTGCTGCTGCCGATGCGAGGATAGAAAGTGCCCTGCGGCACTTTCGGGGAGAATCGAAGCCGTTCTCCCATATTTTCAAGCGACATCGGCTGTCGCTTGAAAATGGGAAACGGGTACTGCCCATGTAATGGGAGATTCTCTCATCTCGAACAGCAAAAGACTTAGTAACTCGTGACTTCGATTACCCTCCCACTAAAAAACCCGCCGATAAGGCGGGTTCTTTAGTGTATGTTTGCAGATTCTCAACCTATTTGACTGCGTCCTTGAACGCCTTTGCGGCGCGGAACTTGGGAACTCGCATTGCTGCGACCTTAATGGCCTCGCCAGTGCGCGGGTTGCGCGCTGTACGGGCAGCCCGAGTCTTCACAGAGAAGATTCCGAGTCCTGCGATCGATACTTCGTCGCCATCCTTTTTGAGGCCGGCAATGACCGTTTCGATCATGGTCTCGACAGCCTGCTCTGCGGCAACTTTCGTCCCCCCGAGCTTCTCGTGGACTGCTTCAACAATTGACTGCTTATTCATCTTGTTTCGATTAGCAGATGCTAATAAATTGGTTATACGCTCCTACCTCGCGGCGGTTAACGAATAACTCTGCATGCAGAGGTATTACCCCCTGTAGCATATTATATAGGAGCAGTAATTTCGCGCAACAGAGCCATTTTGTAATAGTGAATAACGTGAAAAGTGTCAAAAATTTGACAGTGTTAATGAAACTATGCATTATGTATTTTAGCAACGTTGGAGCACCTTATGGCTAAATTATTTAAGCGCGAGGAAGTGTTACTTGACCAACCCACAGAAATCGTCCTTTCCCCGTGCGAGTCAAAGATATTTCGTGTAATAAAAAAACTTCCTGAATGTAATGGGACGAGTATTGCAGCCCGATTAAAGGGAGTAATGAAACTTGATACGATTTACGTTCTTCTTGCCCGAATGGAGAAGAAGGGCGTCCTTAGCTCGCGAGTGGCTGAAGGCTCAACTAATGTTAGAAGGGTAATAATTCGCCTTTATAAAATTTCAGATAAAGTTCTCACAACGCAAAAGCCGCTCAACTGAGCGGCTTTTTTTCTATATAATTTTTACAGTATTTTACCTTGCGTATTCGATACATCGGGTTTCTCGGATGACGGTAATCTTGATTTCCCCGGGATACTTTATATCCTGTTCGATTTGGATTGCGATGTCGCGGGCAAGGGCTTGTGCCTCTATGTCGCTCATTGCGAGCGGAGTTACAAAAACTCGGACTTCGCGACCAGCCGCAAGTGCGTACGCCTTCTCGACACCTGGCTTGGTAGTAGCGATCCGTTCGAGGTCTTCAAGCTTCTTAATATAGTTCTCAACAGACTCACGGCGTGCACCTGGGCGTCCGCCCGAAATCGCGTCAGCAGTCTGAACTATGATCGATTCGATTGTCTCATAAGGATACTCCTCATGGTGTGACTGCATCGCTTTGATGATGCGCTCGTCTGCTCCAAACTTTGCAAGAATACGGCGCCCAATTTCAACGTGGGTACCTTGTACTTCATGGTCAAGCGCTTTGCCAATGTCATGGAGAAGTGCCCCTGCTTTGGCGATCTGCACGTCAGCACCAAGCTCTTCAGCGAGCATGCCTGAAATATGTGCCATTTCGATCGAGTGCTGAAGCACATTTTGTCCGTAGCTCGTACGGAAGTAGAGGCGTCCAAGGATAGAGATAATGCGTGGGTCGAGGTTAAAGACGCCGCATTCGTAGACAGCCTGCTCACCCTTCTCTTTGATGATCTTATTGATATCGT
Source organism: bacterium (assembly GCA_043736515.1). Classification (GTDB taxonomy): domain Bacteria; phylum Patescibacteriota; class Minisyncoccia; order Phycocordibacterales; family UBA6899; genus MHLP01. Next base: position 8,784 of record JAYTCK010000013.1, on the reverse strand, counting down.
CCTTCGCTTTCTCGCATATTTCCTCGATTTTAGAAGGTTGAATGCGTCCGTCGAGAATAAGGTTCTCGAGTGCAACACGGGCGATTTGACGGCGTACGGGGTCGAAGGCTGAGATGACAATTGTTCCTGGGGTGTCATCGACAATAAGCTCAACACCAGCGACACGCTCAAACGTTCGGATATTGCGGCCCTCCTTTCCGATGATCTTGCCCTTTATCTCGTCGTTCGGGATAGTGACTGATGTGGTCATAATGTCGCCCGCAGTAGAGGCAGCGAGGCGCTGAATTGATGTCGAGAGAATATCTTTTGCTCGGCGATCGAGGCGTTCGACACCTTCGCGCTCAAGCTTCTGAAGTCGCACACGAAAGTCTTCCTCAAAGCGCTCTTCGATCTTTTTGATCAGACTCTGCTTGGCTTCACCCTCGGTCAGGCCCGCAACTCGCTCGAGCTCTTGCTCCACTCCGCGTTTACGCTCTTCGATCTCAGTCTTAATAGTTTTGATTTCTTCAGCTTTTGTGCGGAAATTCTCCATCTCCTTGTCTATGTCTTCCTGGCGGCGGTCAAGTGTTTCTTCTTTTTTTACGAGTCGGTCTTCGGTGCGTCTCCATTCACGCTCCTTATCTTTTTCTTCGGTACGGAGTGCTTCGGACGCCTTGTCTGCTTTCTTTTCCGCTTCTTGGGTAATGCGCTGCGCCTCCTCTTTTGCGCTGAGGAGAATTTGCTTAACTTCAAGGTCTACAGAACCTTTCTTGCCGACAGTGAGGGCCCAGCGGATGACATATCCGGCAATAAGGCCGAAAATACCGCTGCCCACACCGATGGCGATAACCGTAGTGAAATCCATATATGTGGTAGTAGAGAGCTCCACTTACCAGAAGGTTACATGCAAAAGCGCTAAACGATACAACACATTCCAGAGATGGGACGTGCCAAAAGTGTTCTATGAGTATTTCAAACCAAATGAGTGTCGGAAAGTCGGAAAAAAGTTCACTGTATGCTGCATCGAATAGGGAGACATGAGGGAATTCTGTAAGGGGCTTTCAGTTAGTATGTTGATAAATAACGAGTTCTTGGTTAGTCAGCGGAGTTTTTGGAATATTGCTGACTTTTTCACTGTAGCAGATTGAACACGCAGTGTCTAATTCCAACAAAAAACACCCGATCGAGTGTTTTTTTATTGCAATACAGCTTGTCATCGAACGTCAGCGACTTCATTTTTGGGATGCAATTTGGGTGCGTGAGGAGCCGCAGTGCCCCTGGGGTTGGAGACTGCTCCTACCCCAGGGGCCGAGCACCGACAATCCCAAAGTGCGCCCAAAAAGGAAGTCGGGTACTTGCGGGCACTTACCTGGATTTTGGTTTCATGACCTCGTCGATAAGGCCATACTTCTTAGCCTCTTCGGCGGACATATAGTAATCGCGATCAGAGTCTTTCTCAACTTGTTCAACGGATTTTCCGGTGTTTTTTGAGAGAATTTTATTCAGATTATCTTTGGTTTTCAGAATATGCTTTGCGGTGATCGCAATGTCGGATGCCTGACCTTCGGCCCCACCCATGACTTGGTGGATCATCACTTCGGCATTCGGGAGAGCGTAGCGCTTACCCTTTTTGCCTGAGGAGAGAAGGACTGCTGCTGCCGACGCAGCAAGACCTATGCAGATTGTGGAAACATCGGGCTTGATGTGGTTCATGGTGTCATATATGGCCATTGCAGCAGATACCGAGCCACCCGGGGAGTGCACATAGAGTAATATGTCCTTCTTGGGGTCTTCAGATTCGAGAAAAAGAAGCTGTGCGATGATGATATTCGCAACGTCATCATCAATCGCTGTTCCGAGGAAAATAATTCGCTCCTTAAGCAGGCGAGAATAGATATCATAAGCGCGTTCGCCCATGGAAGTTTTTTCAATAACAGTGGGAATGAGGAATGACATGATTATTGGTGATTAGTAGGGTAACGTGGAAACTATAGCACATGATTTGAAAATTGACAAAAAATGGTGCCATGAGACACTTGCTCTAGTTGTTTTTGGAGAGAGTAATGGACAAGCCGCCTCCGTTTCCTTACCACCCCTTAGTAACCGAAGCAGATGTCGGTCCTCTTCGGACAGGGGAGATATTCGCCGATCTGAGGTACTCATACAGTATGTTTTTAATAAGAGAAGATGAGACTCATCGTCGCCCATGCGTGATAGAAAAATTTACCGATCCGCAAGTGTTTAACGTATTACGGCTAGGCATCAGGGTAAAGTTTCGTGAAACGATCCGATGCCCGAGAGTTGTCTCGCTCGAGATTATTTCTGATTAAAACAAGCTCATGGCTTGTTTTTTTTACGCTCCAAGTGTCAGTGTATCAAGTTCGGCCATAGTGATAGGCGTACTTTTTTCTGCTTTGCTCGCTTCAATAAATGCACTGAAGAGTTTTGTGGAGATATCGTTATTTAACTCTTCAGGATGCCACTGTACTCCGACAAAGAAGGGGTGGTCGGTTGCTTCAATCGCCTCGATAAGTCCGTCAGGAGCAGTTCCTGCAGCCGAAAGTCCGGTACCCAGCCTTTTTATTCCTTGATGATGCAAACTATTCACCTCTAATTTTTCCATTCCCATGATGGTTTCGAGGTGTGAGTCTTTGGTAAGGACAACTTCATGTGCGAGGAGATTTCGCGGGAGTAGCTTACCACTCCCCGAATCACAGTGAAGGTCGTGCGTGATCGCTCCGGGTAACTCCATGAATACATCTTGGTAGAGTGTACCGCCAAGTGCGATATTCATCACTTGCATGCCTCGACAGACACCAAAAAGCGGAATATGTTTGTCCTTTGCATAATGGGCGAGTGCTAATTCAACACGATCACGGTCTTGGTCAACATCGTACGTATATGCTTTTCTTTCTTCACCGTATTCCTTTGGGTCGACATCGTGTCCGCCAGCGAGAAAAATGCCGTCAACAAATTGAAGGAGCTCGTGAAGCGTCTCCTCATCGGGACGCACAATAATGAGCGGATTCCCTCCTGCGCGAACAATCGCGTCTATATACACTTGATTTAACCCGTACGTTTGCGGCGTGTGGGCATTCTGTACAGCAGCAGGAAGTAAAATAAGTGGCTTCGTGTGTTTCATTTTTTGAGTATACTACACGCTCGTAAAAACATTTACTATTAAGAAAAAAGTCCTGCGCTTTATTTTGTTGCTTCCGCTTCAAGCATCTGAAATACTTTTTCGTTTGTTTGCAGCATGGCAAGGTAGCCTTCGATGCGTTCGGGGGCTGCGTCTGGGTATTGCTCGAGGAGTGGCTTGGAGTCGCGCAGGATGGCCTCTCGGTCAGGTGTGATTTTTTCCGCTTCGGCGATCTTCGCAATGAGGAGCTGCACCTTAGCGCGTTTTTCCGCATCAGGTTTCCAGTCTTTCTGCATATCTTCACGTGTTTTTTGCACAGCCTTGAGGTATGAATCAATCGTCATGCCCATGCGGGATACTTCATGAGAAAATTCATCTTCCATGCGAGAAAGTTCCTGGTCGAGAATTACTTGCGGGAGTTCAATCCCACTTTTTGTCGCAATCGCCTCCATGATAGCGACCCGTTTCTTGTCCTTTGTTTCGCGCTCTTTTTCTTTCTGAATATTTTCACGCAGCTTTGCCTTAAATGCATCTACTGAATCAAAGTCACCAAGTGTTTTCACATATGTGTCATCGAGGGGAGGAAGGGCCTTACTTTCTTTTTCCTCGTCATGCACTTCTCCCTCTTTGTGTTCGTGGGGCTCATTTCCTGCGCCTGCCTGCGCAGGCAGGCGCATACGGCGAATCTGTTCAATCGTTTTTTCTACATCTTCATCAGAAACAGCGCCGACAGTAATATCTTTTGCCGCAGTCCCCGCAATTTTTTTATAGTCAGGGAGAGTTATTTCCGGGAATACCGCTGTAACGATCGTGCACTCAAGCGGGCTGCCGTGCGCGATCTTCGTAATTCGCACTTGGGGGCGCCCAAGCACATCAAGTTTTTCTTGCGTGATGATACCGGGGTAGGCCCGAGAAATTGCGATCTCGGCCATTTCTTCAAGAAGAGCATTCTCCCCGATCTTTGAAAGAAGCATTTTTTCCGGCACATGGCCCTTGCGAAAGCCAGGAAGCTCGACATCTTTCCCGATTGAGAGAATAGCCTCTTTGCGTGTACGATCGAACTCCTCCGCCAGAATAATGACCACTAATTCAACCTCCGAATTGGGCAGCTTTTTCATCTGCACGCTGTAATTTGTTTGAGTTGTGTGTTCCATAGAATGCGAAGCATAATAGCCTTGTTTTTCAAATATGACAAGCTGTACCTGGGGGGGATTCAAGCCCGCATGTCCGTAATAAAAAACCGAGCACCGTCGGCACTCAGTTTTTTATTACCAATCAAATTGCTTAAATCTGGCTTGTGTTGTCGAGCGAAGAGAAATCGCTTGCCGTCACATCTGCTTCTATTGCTGTTATTTCGTCAGAAGAGCCTTGTGTCTCCATTGCCTTAACCGCAGCATCAGCGCTCGCAGCTTCATTTGCAGCCGTCTGCTCAGTAGTAGTAGTTTCCATCGCGGGCACCATCACCTCCGTTTGTGACTGCTTCATCATATACCAGCTCAATAATACAAGAGCGAGTACGACAGCACATGCGCCGACAAGCATGAGAGAAGATTTATTCTCCCCTGCGCCATTTTGCGGAAATGGAGTGCTTGTCTCTGGTGTCGCTCCCTGTGTGTTTTGTTGTTCCATATGTACAATAAATTATTTATTAAGGGGTGGTTGTGGCTCCTCCCGCAACTATCGTTGTCGTGGCAACGACATCAATTCTTGTCCCCTTGAGGCTTTTAATCGCTTCGACAAGTGCTTTGTGTGCAGCAACTATTGCTTCCTTGGCTTTTTTGAATTCATCACGAATCGCCTTCTTTGGATCAGAAGGAGAAGTACTTGAGGCAGTAACGTCAGCATTTGCAACTGCGCTTGCGATCGCATCTTCAGCCAGTTTCACGGCGGCACTTGCTTCTGCGATCTTTGTTCGAGCAATGGCAATATTTGCTTGGGCCGCACTCGTATCAGCACCGCGCTCTTTCATCTTTACAATTCGGGAATCCATACGATCGGCAAGCTTTGAGATGCGCCCGATTGCCGCATGCATATGTCTCACCATGTTTGTAGCGTGACGCTTGAGAACCTCACCCTTGCGTTCCTCCATTTTTTCCTTCATCTCATCACGACGGTCCTCGTTCTTGCCTTGAGTAGAACTTGCACGTCCCTCGTGCTTGTCGCGCATTTCATCACGATTCTCAAGGCGCTTCTCCATTCCGGGTGGCAGAGGCTTTGTTCCGCTCGCCATCATTTTATTGCGTGTCTCCATTCCGGGAGGAAGGGCCTTTGTGCCGCTAGCGGTTCGGAGGAGTGGTGTCGATTTATCAAGTTCTTTTGTAATAGTAATCGGGGAATGCTGGCGCTTGCCTGTTGGCAATCCCGATGCGGCATCACGTGGGGCTTTGACTCCCTGTGCTGGGACAGTACCACTAGCGCTTGTGCCGCCACTTGAGACAGTGGTCTCTGTGTCGGCAGTCGCACTTGTGCCTGTCTCTGCCAGTCCCAACATTGGACTGAGGACAAGTGTACCGAGCACCAATGCATTCAATAACTGAGTTGATTTCATTCTTTTGGAATTATTTATTAAAAACTTCTTAGCTCCCAGTATAACAAAACCGACCCCATTTTGAGTTTGGAGTCGGACCTGTTCCGTGGATAATCTGTGCACAACGCAGAATGCTATTTTTTGGGATACCGTTTTTGGTACTGCAGAATAGATTTATCAACGTCTTTTCCAGCTGACTCGGCATTCCGCCACTCACCGATCTCCACCTTCTTTTTCTGGAGGTCTTTGTATACCGTGAAAAAGTGTTTGATTTCCTCAAGAAAGTGAGGTTCAAGGTCCGCAATGTCTTTGGTATTCTTCCATCTTGGGTCAGCCACAGGAACAGCAAGCACCTTTGCATCGCCCTCTCCACCATCGATCATGTCCAAAACACCGATGGGACGTGCTTCGACGAGACAGCCTGGTACAAGTGGCTCTGCTCCGAGCACCAACACATCAAGCGGATCGCCGTCATCCCACAGTGTCTGCGGAACAAAACCATAGTTCGCGGGATAGTGCATAGGCGAGTAAAGGACACGATCGTACTTGATAAGTCCCGTGTCTTTGTCGAGCTCGTATTTCACACGCGAGAGGAGGGGTATCTCAATGATCACGTTTAATGCATTTTTGTCCCCACTTGCAATGTCATGCCATAAATTCATAGATAAAAATTACAATAATAATTTTTTGCCACTATTATTCTTGGGTCTTCGGTTCTTCTTCAACATTCGTATTGTCATCAACAACTTCTTTTTCACCGCTCATTGTTCCTACTTCAAGAGTGTCATCTTGGTCGTCAGGCATTCCAACATCTTCTGATGCAATGAATTCTGCAACTTCTTCTTCAGGGGTTTCTGCAGTTTCTTTTGCCTTTGGTGCGTCGGGCTCAGCAAGGAACTCCTCACCTTCGGTCGATTTGATATCAATGCGATAGCCAGTAAGCTTTGCTGCAAGGCGTACATTTTGTCCACCGCGACCAATGGCGAGTGAAAGCTGATCAGGAGTCACTTCAACAGTTGCCTGATGTGCATCTTTGTTTACAACAACGCTGCGTACCTTTGCGGGTGAGAGTGCATCAGCGATAAACTTTTCAATATCGGATGACCATTCAATAACATCGATCTTTTCTCCGCCAAGTTCTGAAATAACGGTAGCAACACGCACACCGCGCTGTCCAACACAGCTCCCGACAGGATCTACATGAGCATCATTTGAGTGGACGGCGATTTTTGTACGTGAACCCGCCTCGCGTGCAATCTCCTTGAGTTCAACAATTCCCGTCGATACTTCAGGAGCTTCGAGGGCAAACAGTGTGCGGACGAAATTGGGATGAGCACGTGAAAGACGTAGATTAACTCCGCGTGGCGAATCCTCGACAGAATAGAGATAGCTGCGGAGACGCTCACCTGTGCGATAACGCTCGCCCGGGATTTGGTCTTCGTAGCCCAGGAGTCCGGTAGCGCGTCCGAGGTCGATAAAGATATTCCCTCGTTCAATGCGCTGCACAATACCCGTTACGATCTCCTCGCCCTTCTGTGCGAATTCGTCGAGCATCGATGACTTCTCAGCTTCGCGGATCTTTTGAATGATCACCTGCTTTGCCGTTTGAGCCGCGATACGGCCATAGTCATCCTTTGCTTCAAGGGTAAAGACCAGTTCTTCACCAAGCTCCGAGTCTTTTTTGATAAGACGAGCATCCTCAATCATAATGTGATGTTCCGGATTGAAGCGCACGCGCGTATCGATCTCACCTTCGCTTTCGGCTCCAACAATAACTTCGGGTGCACTAACGAATGGCCTCACAACTGCGTCGTCTTCCTCTTCTTCGCCTTCCACTGGCTGACGCACCATTGAGTCATCAACAACGATCTTTACCTGGACAAAATCCGTCTTGCCCGTATCCATGTCGAGTTTTGCACGGACTATCTGACCCTTCTTGCCGTAGTCTTTTTTGTATGCGGCCGCCAGCGCAGCCTCAATGGCGTCAATAATTTTGTCTTTCGAGATACCGCGCTCTTCTTCGAGCTGCTCCAGTGCACTCTTCATTGTTTTAAGGTCTAACATGTCTTTTGTGGGGAGTCGCACGTGTTGGCACAACTCGCAATTAGTTAATAGTTTTTAAAACCTCCTCTATCCGTTTCAGAGAAAAAATTAAAACAGGGTACCGTCAAGGTAACCTGTTGTATGAAATAAGTATACAAAACCCCCAGGTTTTGTAAAGAACGTCAGCCTGCAGACTGAACCCGGCGTTCTTTGCCGGCAATGAATCGGCCGTCGCCGATTCTGATTTTAGTGCAATCCTCGCGCAGGGCCGCGAAGGGATTTGCACACCAGTAAAGGACAATCCTTTGTCACGCCGTCACTCGGTCGAAGAGCAAATGAAGACATTTTCTCCTCTCCCTCGCTAGGCGTAATCAAAAACTCCTTTTCCAGATGGAGTAAAACACCTATAATAGTATTAGTACTTACATATGCTCGTCCAAGAAAGCAAATTAAAGAAATTTATTCTCGATTCAGGCCTGGCTTCGCGCGCCGAAATTCTTGCCGCTGAGAAAGATGCTGAAAAAGAGGGTGGGGATATCGGAGCTGTTTTGGTGAAACAGGGCAAGATCTCTCCCGACGATTTGCGCCGCGTACAAGCCTATATTCTCGGCATTCCTTTTGTCGACCTCAAAGGACAGAAAATCGACTTTGCCATCCTTTCGCTTATTCCCGAGCCGATCGCTCGGAAGCACAGTATTGTCGCATTTCGCAAAACTGATTCAGGTCTTGAAGTTGCGACGCTCGATGTCGACGATCTCGAGGCTATAGATTTTGTTCGCAAAAAAGTTGGTACGCGCATTTTGACTCGTCTCACCGATCAGGAGTCTATTAAAGGAGCACTGCTGCAGTATCAAAAATCCCTTAAAGCCGAATTTGGTGACCTTATTCAGCAGGAGGCACAGTCTATTAAAATGCTTGCGGAGGAAGAGGGTGCTCCTCAGTCTGAAAAAGACCTCAAGAAACTGGCCGAAGACTTGCCCGTTGTACGCATTGTCGACACACTGCTTAATCACGCAATCATTCAAAATGCGTCGGATATTCACGTAGAGCCGATGGAAAATCAACTGCTCATTCGCTATCGCATCGACGGCATTCT